>CAYYGV010000024.1:0-39171 GCA_964471615.1 uncultured Opitutaceae bacterium | reverse complement strand
GGAACATCCTCGTGCAGTCCGGCACCGCGATGCTCGCCCAGGCGAACCAGAGCGCTCAGAGCGCCCTGCGCCTCATCCAGTAAGCCCAAACCGCACCGAGATTGTCATGATTCGCCTAGTCCTGGCCGCCGCGCGAGCGGCGGCCAGGCTACCGGATCCGACCGTCGAATTGCGGAGGCCCCCGACCAGGCCGCCGTCCCTCGGGCCGGCACCAGCCAGGCCGTCGCACTGGTCCCCCAGTGCAAACAAGGCCCCGGTTACCCGGGGCCTTCGCCTTTTCCAGAGACGCGATCCGAACATCGGACATCGAACATCGGACATCGAACTTCGACCTCCAGAGATCAGACGCCAGGTTCCCTACACCGTTCACCCCCGCGCCGTGTCACGCAATCCGTGACACCACCGAGAGCGGCGCGGCGTTCGTGTACCCCGCTCTCTCTTCGACTTCGAGCACACACCCGTGTCACACAATCGGTGACACTACCGAGAGCCACCCGGCGATCGTGTCCTGATTTCTTTTCGAGGTCGGGCATACGCTCGTGTCACGCAATAGGTGACACAACCGAGGGCGGCGCGTTATCCGTGCGCCTGCACCTTCGGAGTCGGGCGTTCGGCGTCCGATGTTCGGCGTTCGATGTCGGATGTTCGTCTGCGGTCTGCCGCTCAGGCCGGCACCGCCACGCGGTCCATCTCGGCCAGCAGCTGCTCCGCCCGCTCGCGCGCGGGCGAGTTTTTCAGCGTCGTCGCGAGCTTCACCGCCATGCCCAGCAAGTAGCGGGCGCGGCCGGGATCAAGCGGGGCCAGCGCCGGGCACAGGCCCAGCAGGGCGTCGAGCACCACCGGGGGCGCCTGGCAGGACTTCACGGCGTTCACGCCGTCCAGCAGGAGCCGGCGCGCCGGTTCCTCCAGCCCGAGGGCGGCGACCACCTGCGCAGCCTCCAGCTTCGAGCGCCAGGCAATCGTGAGCTGGGCGTGCTGCGCGTTCAGCTGGCAAACCGCCGCCGCGCGGCGCTCCACGTCCGCGGTGTGCTGCCGAAGGTGCCCGACTTCCACCTGCAGCGCCCGGAGGTCGGCGGCGCCGAATTGCGGATGCCCGGGATAAAGCTCGTCCAGCCGGAATCGCTCCTCCGCCGGCGCCACCGCGTCGTACGCAATGATCCGATCCGGCAGCACCAGGGGACGCCCGAGGCGCTGGGCCTCGTCGCCCGCAAGGATCATGGCCTCGGCCAGCGCGCGCAGCCGCGGCGCGGCCGGCGTCAGGCACTCCAGCGCGTCGTGCAGCACGCTGTCCTGGTAAAGCATCTTCGGGGCCGGCGGATCCGCCAGCTCGGCCAGCGTCGGCGCCAGATGGTTCGGCGCCGTGATGCGCCACGCCGCCGGCACATAGTGCGGCACGTTGCAGTAGTCGAGCAGCGCCACCGGCAGACCCAGCAGCATCGCCTCCAGCATCGAGGTCGAAGGGGTCGTGATCACCGCGTCCATGTGCCGCAGCACCTCGCCGAGGTCGCGGCCGTGCCACTCCGACTTGGTCGGGTCGACGTCGATCTCAGCGTCGAGCCCCTTGGTCAGGCGCCACACGGGCTCTAAGCGCGGCCCGCCCTGGGGCGTCCGGCGATTGAAGGCCGCCTTGAGGTCGAGCAGCGACTGCCGCACCTGGCGGTGGTGCTCCTCGGTGAAATAGGGCGTCAGCGCCGTCATCACGAGCACGCGCACCGGCGCGTCGGCTGGGCGCTCGCGCCGACGCTGCCCGAGCAGCCGGTCGAAGCGCGGCGATCCCGTCACTTCGCACCGCCCGCCGTTGTGCCACGACTCCAGCACGCGGGCCTGCGAGCGCCCGATGCAGGCCAGCTTGTGGCCCAGCACGGGCTGGAACAGTGAACCAGGCGGGAGCTGCGGGTGCTCCCAGGTGTTGCGGAACTCGAGAATGCCGTCGGCCAGCACCAGCGTCGGAATGTTCTGCTCGATCGCGCGGCGCAGCAGCGTGACGCGCGGCTCGTGGTAGCAGTCGGCCGTGACCACCAGCGCGGTGCCCTCCGGAAAGGCTTGGTCGATCCCCGCCTTGGTCAGGCCCATCACCGGACGGCCCGGGAGCGGCAGCCAGCTGCTGAACAGCGGGTGCTGGGGCTGGTCGGCCAGGACGACGATGGGACCGGCGGGGTTCATGGGCGCGGGGCCGCGGTGGGCAGGTGGCGGCGCAGCAGCTCGAGCGAGCGCTGGACCATGCGTTCCTCGCGGAAAAGTTCGTCGGCCCGTGCGCGACCGCGCCGGCCCGCCTCGGCCCGCTTGACCGGGTCCGCCGCCCACGCGGCGATGGTGGTGACCAAGCCCCGCACGACGCCCGCCGGATCCGACGCCGGATCGGGCAGCAGCTGGCCGGTGTCGCCCAGCTCCTCGGGAATCCCGCTCACCGCCGTCGCCACCACGGGCAGGCCCTTGGCCATCGCCTCCATGATCGCGAGCGGCATGCCCTCGAGGTGCGAGGGCAGCACAAAGATATCGGCCGCGTCGTGCCAGTCGGCCACGTCCCAGCGCTGGCCCAGCAGGCGGATGTCCTCGCCCAGCCGCAGCCGCTCGATCTCCGCCTCGAGCTGGGTCCTCAGCTCGCCGTCGCCGGCCCACACGAAGCAGATGCGCGGGCCCGCCGGCGACGCGCGCAGCTGCTGCGCCGCCTGGAGCTGGTAGGCAAAGCCCTTGATCGCGGTGAGCCGCGCCGCCGTGAAGCACACGATGGCGTCGTCCGGGATGCGCTGCTCGCGCCGCAGGCGCGCCCGCACCGCCGGGTCGCGGGGCGTAAAGAAACGGGCCGGCCGGCCGTAATGGATGACCTCGCCGCGATCGGCCCCGAGCCCGAAATGGCGGTGGAGCAGCGCGAGGTTTTCCTGCGAGACCGCCACGACCTGCCGGGCCGCGGCGTACTGCGCCGCCAGCTGCGGCAGCCGCGCCGCGAAGCTCTTCGCCAGATAGGTCCCGACAAAGCCGACGACGACGACATAGGGGATGCCCCGCGCCAGCGCGACCTGGCGCGCCGCGAGGTTCGAGACCGGGCAGCAGTCGCTGAACACCACCAGGTCCGGCCGTTCGGCGCGGAAGATCCGCTCGGCGTCCGCGCCGTCGGTCGTCGTCCGCGCAAACTCGCGGCCCGTGTGGTAGTCGAGCCAGTGGTGCCGGATGCCGAGCGTCTGCTGCTCACGCACCAGCGGGCTGTCGCTGCGCGACTGCACGCATGACACGCGGTAGCCCTCCCGGACCAGCGCGGTCAGGAGGTTGTGGTTGTACTGGGCGACGCCGCCGAGCTCCGGGTCGTCGGTGTAAACGAGCACGTGCGGCGCGGGCGGATTGACCGCCACGGTCGTCCGGTTCTCCCGGGAGTCAGATGGGACCTCCAAAGCCACCACCCGCGGGTCCGCCGGCGCCAGCTCGCGGAGAGTCGCGAGGGCCTCGCGGAAAAAGTCAGCGTGTCCCGCCTCGCGGGCGAGCTCCGCCACCAGCAGCCAGCCGTCGACACTGGCAGCATCAAGCCGCAGGCAGGCCTCCGCCGCCTGCAGCGCCTGGGCCGGGCGGCCCACCGTCTGGAGGGCGCGCGCCAGGTCGTGCCACAGCGCCGCGTCGCCTTCCGCGTGCTGCGTCGCGGCCAGCAGGTAGCCGACCGCGCGGTCGGCGCGACCGAGCGTCAGCAGCTGGCGGCCAAGCTCGTGCCGCTTTGCGGGCGACGCGGGCTGGTCGTCGGCCGCCATCACGGACGTCCGGTGGCGCGAAAAGACCTTTCGGCCCACCGCCGCGAGCTCGTCGTAGGCGGTCTCAAGCAGCGCGCCAAACGCGTCGCTTGCCGCGAGGGTGTCGAGGAAGAGGGGCAGGCGGTCAAACGACTCGCGCAGGCGGGTGGCCAGCGTGGCGCGGCGCGCCGAATCCGTCGCGAGGCCGGCCGCGATGGCCTGGTAGCCGGCGGCGTCCGTCGCGACCAGCTCCGGCAGGCCCAGCGTGCGCAGCAGCGCCGCGCCCATGCGCGAGCGGAAGCTGTCGCCTTCCCAGGCGACGACCGGGATGCCGATCTCGAGCGGGTCGATCAGCGAGTTCACCCCGCCGAACGGGAAGGTGTCGAGGTACACGTCGCCGACGCTCAGCAGTTCCTTGACGTCGCTGCGCGACGGGAAGCGGGCCGTCGAGACCACGAGCCGGCTCCCGTCGACGCCGTGGGCGCGGAGCACGCGGTCGAACCCGGCGCAGAAGCGCTGGATCGGATAGGTCGACGACCAGTTCGGGTTGAACGGATGAAGGACGAGGTACGAGCCCGGCACGGCCGCGAGCAGTCGCGCCCACGCCTCCTGCATCTCGGGGATGATCTTGAAATAGTTCGCCGCGCTCACGAACACGGGCGCGCCCTCGGGGAGGTTGAGCGCGGCCCGGGTCCACTTAACGGTCGGTTCCTGGCGGTCGGCCTCGTAGTTGAACGCGTGGGCCGGTCCCGGCAGCAGGCCGAGGCGCTCGCTGAACTGGGCCGCCGCGGACTGGGCCTCGGTCTCGGTGCCCGAGACGTAGAGGTCGATCGTCGGGAAGCCCGTCGTGATGCACGAGGAGTTGTTCACGACCTGGAGCGGTGCGACGCGGTGCAGGCCGAGCCAGGTGATCTCGTTGCAGACGGCGGTGACGTTCGTGCCGAACACCGCGACATCGAGGCGGGCGGCGCGCAGCGCGGCCAGCTGGCCGGTGAGGTCGCGCGGCAGCACGTGGAATTCCTGCACGCGGCCGCGGCAGTAGTCCTCGAGCGGCGAGCCGTTGCGGTGGCACGCGAACAGCAGCACCTCGAAGCGGGCCGGGTCGAGCTGCTCGAAGGTCGGAAGGGTCGTGTAGGTTTCGGTCTGCGAGCCGAAGTGGCGGTTGATGAACCCGACGCGCAGGCGGCGCTCGCCGCGGGGCTCGGCCTGCCGGTCCAGCTCGCGCGCCGGGCGGTCGAGCATCAGGCCCAGAAGCTGGGCGCGGAGCTCGGCGTGGCGGCGGAGGTTGCCGGCGTGGAAATAGAGCGGGATCCCCGAGCCGTGGCGGGCGTAGGCCTCGAAGGCGGCGCGGGCGGACGGCGTGTGCGGGTTGCGCTGCAGCGCGGCAACCCACTGTTCCAGGCGGCGCAGCGTGTGCGCGGCGAACGCGTCGGCGTCGCCGACGGCGGTGAAGCCCTGCACGGGCCGGAAAATCCACGCGGTGTATTCGCCCCAGAAGTGGAGCGTGACGTCGGAGAGCTCCGGCGCCCACGGGCAGCGCCAGGCGGGCACCACCAGCATCGCCGCGAGCAGCCCGGGCCAGCCCTTGGTGGCGACGCCGGACGCCCACTCGAGATCGGCGGGATCGGAGGGAAAGTCGTGCACGCCAGCGGCGGCCACCGCCTGGGCTAGCTCGCGGGCGGACTGGGCGGCTGGAGCAGCCGGCTCGGTGCGGGAGAGCGCTGCGCACTCAGCGGCGGCGGCGCGCAGGGCTGCGCGCATCTCGCGATCGCGGGCCTCGTCGCCGGGATGAGCCTGGAACTCGCGCAGCGCCTCATGGGCGCGCGCCGTCGTTTCCCGGACGACGGGTGAATCGGGCAGAGTCTCAGCCGGCATGAGCGGCAGGCGACACGCTCGTTCCGTCGATGCTGGGCTCGCGGCGCGCCAGGGCGGCGCGCCTGTCCGGCGCAGCGCGGAATCCATCGCACTGCGGCCGACCGGCGCCGTACGGGCGGCCGGTCAAAAGGGGTTGGGTGGGTGCTTGCACCAAGGACCTACATCGGTCCCGCCCGCCGGGACTTGAGCGAAAAGCCCGCTCCTCAGGCGAGCACGGCCCGGAGGGTCGCAAACTCGTTGAGTGCGCGCACGGACGCCCCGCCCAGATCGGCGGCGGTCACCCCCGCGGTCCGGAGCTTGGCCGGCGTGATTTCCCAGTACGCCCCCTCCCCGACCAGGCCGAAGCCGGCCCGTTCTGCCTCGCCGGCAGCCAGATTGAGCAGGCTCGCCATCGGGTGGGTGTCCGCCGGCGGCACGTAGTGCTGACCGATGGTCGTGATGAGCTCGCGGGGAAAGCGCCACTCGCCGAGGATGACCGCGGCGGCCGCACAGTTGTCGAGGCCGGCCACCTGCTGCTCCCACTCACCCAGGTGGGTGATGGTCGCGGGCACCACGGCCGAGGGATCCTGGCGCAGCACGCGGTCGAGGGCGATCTTGCCGGTCGAACGCAGCAGGCCCGCGGTGTACGCGGCCCGGCCGTCGACGCCGGCGGCGAGGGCCAGATCCTCCATCAGGAGGGCCGTCAGCAGTGCGTTTTCCCGCAGCTGCACACCGGAAATGTCATAGACCGCCAGGCGCTGGTCAGCGAGCTGGGCCGCGGCGGCAAAGCCGGTCAGCCGGTAGACCTCGCGGAATCCCACGCGCGCCAGGGCCTCCTCCAGCGAGGACGCCGGCAGGCCCGCGCCGTAGTAGGCGCTGTTGGCCACGCGGATGATCCGCGCCGTCAGGCCGGCATCGCGCCGCAGCAGCCGCGTGACCTCGGACAGGTCCGAGTTGATGTCGAGCAGCAGCTGACCCAATTGCGAGAGGATCTGAGGTGCTGCGGGCAGGAGTTTGACAACGTGCAGCAGCGTTTCACGGGAAACCGGGGTGGCGATCATGGAAATGGGTCAGGGCAGGCATCGACCCGCTAGGGGTTCAACTTGAGGGAAATCCCCCTTCATGCCGCCACCGGTCGCGCCGCGCACCACTTGGCCCAGCACCCGCGCAGGGCGGCCCCGAAGCGCGCCGCCTGGCCGGCATGGTCCAGCAGGGGCGAACCGCGCAGCTGGTCGCGCAGCGACGCGGCCAGCTCGGCTCGACGCGGAACGTCGCCCGCCAGCTCCGCGGCGATCCGGACATACCCAGACCAATCCGCGGCGATCCACTCGGGATGACCGGCTGCCGTGAGCAAGCTGGCCCCCACCCGCGCGGCATGACGGTCACCCGGGAGCGTCACCACGGGGCGTCCCATCCACAGCGCCTCGCAGGTCGTCGTGGTGCCGTGGTAGGGAAAGGTGTCGAGCGCCACGTCGACGCGGCCGTAGAGCGCGAGATGGGCCGCGAGTCCCGGCGTGCGGCCCAGCAGCTCGACGCGATCCGGCTCCAGCCCGCACGCGGCAAACCGCCGGCGCGCGGCGGCGACCGCGTCCGGGCGGTCGAGGCCCTGTCCCTTGAGGAGGAGCCGCGAGCCCGGCACGGCGGCCAGCAGCTGGCCCCACGCCCGGAGGGTGGTGTCGTTGACCTTGGAGTAGTTGTTGAAGCAGCCGAACGTCACCGGCGCGCCCGCGGCCGACGGCGGCGGCGGGACCTCCGGCGCCGCGGCGGGCGGCGCATAGCTCCACGCCGTCGCGGCAAACCGCACGAGCTCCTCGGTGTGAAACGCGTCGGCCTCGCCGACCGGATCCGTCACGGCATCCACCAGCCGGTAATCCATCGCCCGGAGGCCCGTGGTGTTCGGGTAGCCAAGGTAGGTCGCCTGCACCGGGGCCAGCCGGCGGGCAAACAGCGGCAGGCGGTTGAGGCCCGTGTGACCCGCGAGATCCACCAGCACGTCGGGGGCGTCGGCGCGGATCAGCGCCTCGACGGCGTCGGCCGACTTTCCCGCCACGTGCCGCCAGTGCGCGGCCAGCCCGCGCAGACGCTCCGACATCGCGTCCACCCGGGGATGATCGTGATACAGCACGACCTCGAACTCCGTGCGGTCGAGGTGCGCGAGCAGCGGCTCGAGAAAATACGCGACCGAGTGCATGCGCAGGTCCGGCGAGAGGAAACCGATCCGCAGCCGGCGCTCCGGCTGCGCGACATGCGGCAGAGGGCCAACCGCGAACTGCCCCACCACGGTTCCGAACGCCGCATGCGCGGCAAAGAGATCCTCGCAACTTACCCCGTCGAGGTAATGGAGCGCGAGCAGCTGGCCGCTGCGCGCCTCGTGATGGCGCGGGTGGCGGTCCAGGACGGCGGCGTAGCCCGCGACCGCCTCGGCCACCCGGCCGGCCTCGAGGTCCACCAGCGCCCTTCCGGTCCGGGCCAGCGGATGGGCGGGATCACGGGTGAGGACGCGGTCGAAGCAGGTGACGGCCTCCTCGGCGGCGCCGCACTGCGCGAGCGCGGCGCCGAGATTGGCCCAGCCATCGGCCTGGTCAGGCCGCAGTTCCACCACGCGCCGGAAGTGCGGCACGGCGGCGGGAAATCCCTCGGTCTCGCAGGCCAGCACGCCCAGCCGCTCGTGGGCCTCGGCGTAGTCCGGCTTCAGCGCGAGCGCCCGCTGCCACGCGGCGCGGGCCTCGGCGGCCTCGCCGGCGGCGCGATGTACCACGCCCAGATGGCACCACGCCTCGGCCAGGCTCGGATCGCGGACGGTCGCCGCCGCAAGATGGGTCCGGGCCGCGGCCGATTCGCCGAGCGCCGAGCAGGCAACGCCGAGCCGCATCTCGCAGAGGGCGGAGCGCGGATTCAGGCGCAGGGCGCGGCGCAGCAGCGCGGCCGCGTCGGCGGCGCGTCCCTCCTGTTGGGCAAGGAGGCCCGAGAGATGCAGCGCGTCGAAGCTGGTCGGGGCGGCCGCGCGCGCCCGGGCATAGAGCCGCTCCGCGTCGGCCAGCCGGCCGCCGCGATGGTGGGCCACCGCCTCCTGGAGCAATTGCTGGAGCTTCGCGGGCGCCATGGTGCTACGCGGCCGCGCGGCCGCAGCGCTCCCGCCAGCAGGCGCGCAGCGCGGAGCCGAAGCGCGCCGCCTGGGCGGCATGATCCATCAACGGCGAGCACCGCATCGCCTGCCGCAGCGGACGGCCCGCCCCGGCCAGCTGCGCCGGCTCCTCCACGAGTTCCGCGGCAATCCGGACGTAGTCGTCCCACGAGCGGGCAATCCAGCCGGGAAAACCCACCGCTTGGAGCAGGCTCGCGCCCACGCGCGCGGCGTGACGGTCACCGGCGAGCGTCACGACCGGCACGCCCATCCACAGAGCCTCACAGGTCGTCGTGGTGCCATGATACGGGAAGGTGTCGAGCGCCACGTCGATGCCATGGTAAAGCGCGAGGTGTTCCGCGACTCCCGGCGTGCGCTCGATCAGGTCGACTCGGTCCAGCGGCAGACCGGCCCGGACCAGGCGTTCGCGCACTTGGTCGGCCACAGCCGCCTCGCCGAGCCCGCCGGCCTTCAGGCGCAGCCGCGCCGCGGGCACGCGGGCGAGCAGGCGGGCCCAGGCGGCGAGAGCCGCGTCGGTGACCTTTGCGAAATTATTGAAGCAGCCGAAGACCGGCGCCCGGCCCGCGAGGCACGGCCGGGCCTGGGCGTCCGGCGACGACGAAGACGGCAGGTAGCTCCAGGCAGTCGGAGCGAAACGCACCAGCGCCTCGGAGTGCCAGCGGTCGCCCTCCTCCACCGGGTCGGTGACCGCATCGACGAAGCGGTAATCGACGGCGGAGACTCCGGTCGTGTCCGGGTAGCCGAGATACGACACTTGCACCGGCGCGACGCGGCGCGCGAGCAGCGGGAGCCGGTTCAGGCCGGTGTGGCCGGCAAGGTCGATGACGATGTCCGGGGCATCCGCCCGAATCGCCGCCTCAACCGCCTCGGCGGGCTGGCCGACAAAATTCCGCCAAATGCGGGCATGCGTGCGGAGACGGGTGGACACGGCGTCCTCAACGAAGTGGTCGTGGTAGAGAATGACCTCGAAGGCGGAGCGGTCGAGGTGCGCCAGCAGCGGCTCGAGGAAATAGGCGACGGAGTGATCGCGCAGGTCGGCCGAGAGGAAGGCGACGCGCAGCAGCCGGTCCGCCTCCCCCGCGAGTGGCGCGATCGGCGCGGCCGACGCGGGCGTCACCATCCGCCCGTAGGCGAGATGCTCGGCGAGGAGATCCTCGCGCGACCAGCCATCGAGATAGTGCAGGGCCAGCAGGCGGTAGCTGCGCGCCTCGTGATGGCCCGGGTCCGCCAGCAGCGCGGCGTCGAACGCAGCCACGGCCTCCGGGATGCGATGCGACTGGAGCAGCGCGAGCGCCCGGCCGAACTGGACGCGCGGCTGGCGCGGGTTGGCCGCGAGCGCGCGTTCCTGGCAGGCGAGCGCCTCCGCCGGGCGGTTCGCGAACTGCAGGGCGAGTCCGAGATTGTACCAGCTCTGGGCCCGCCCGGGCTTGAGCTCGGTCGAGCGCCGGTGGGCCGCGATGGCTTCTTCGAGCCGGCCGCGCGCCTTGAGCACGTAGCCGAGCGCGTCCCACGCCTCGGCATCGTCCGGGGCGAGCGTCACCGCCGCCCGCAGCGGCGGCTCCGACTCGGCGTGACGGCCGAGTTGCGCGAGCGCAAAGCCGAGCCGCAGCTGGACCGGCGCCGAGCGCGGCTGAAGCCGGGCGGCGGGCGCGAGCCAGCCGGCGGCCTCGGCCCAGCGGGCCTGCTGAATGGCAACGAGGCCGGAGAGCGCGAGCACCTGCCCGTCGCGTCCGGCGCCCTGCCTGGCCTGAGCGCACAGGCGCGCAGCCGCGTCGAGGCGACCCGCCTGGAGATGGCGGACGGCCTCCGACAAAAGGCGCTGGAGGTGGCTGGACTGCACGTGGCGGGGACGGTACTCCCAGATTCGGCGCGACCCTTCCCCGGCTTGAGCGGAATCGTGCTCAAGCGTACCCGTCCCCGACCGATTAGGTAGTCGTCCGGTCCGGCCTCCTGACCCATGTCGCCGGCCGTCCTTCTCATGCCTGTCGCTTCACCTCCGTTACCACCCGCAGTCGCACCCTACACCGACGCCGAAATCCGGCGCCGGATCGAGGCATGCCCGAAACTCGCGTCGCTCCAGAGTATCAATCGCGCGCTGAGCGAGCTCGTGCGCTCGGAGGGCAGCCTCAACTCGCAGATCGCCGAGATCATCCGGCGCGACCCGTCGCTGTCCGCGCGGCTGCTGCGTATGGTGAATTCCGTCTACTTCGGGCTCTCGGCCCGGGTGAACAACATCGAGGAGGCCGTGTTCTTCCTCGGCCTGCGGCAGATCCGCGAGCTCTCGGTCGCGACGCCCGTGCTCGAGGAGCTCGAGCAGTTCCAGACCGCCGCCGCCGTCGCCCTGCCGTGGAAGGAGCTGTGGACCCACAGCATCGGCACCGCCATTCTCACCCGCGAGATCCTCGCGTCGACCGCGCTGCTCATCGACGACGACACCGACTATCTCGTCGGCCTGCTCCACAACGTGGGCAAGGTCATCATGGCCTACGCGTTCCCGCAGGAGCTCACCACGCTGATGGCCACGCCCGCGGCCGACCCGGTCGACGTGTGCCGGCAGGAGCGCGAGCTGATCGGCTGGGACCACGGCCAGATCGGCGCGTACTATCTCGACCGCCACCAGCTCGCCGAGGAGATCACCGTCGCGGTCCGCTACCACCACGCCCCGGACCACGCCCCGCGCCACCGCCTGTTCGCGGCCGGCGTGCAGGTGGCCGACTACCTGGTGCGCCACAGCGGCATCAGCGGCGGCTTCGAGCAGATCCGGCCCATCGAGGCCGACGCCTGGCTCGAGCTCGACGGCTGGAAGATCCTCTACGGCGCCGACGGTCCCGAGAGCATGCTCGCGCGCGCCTCGGTCGCCAACTCGCTGCTGCGCCTGCCGACCACGCTCCAGGGACTTCTCTGAGGGCGTTGCGCTCAACTCCGCGAGGCCGCGGCCGATAGAGCCGGCACCGGAGTACCCGGTTCACGCCCATGCACCCACCGCGCCCCGCCGGCCCGACCGGCCCCTCGCTCCCGCCGCCTTGCGCCGGGACGCTCCCGGCTGCGCGCGACCAACTGCCCGCCGTGCGCGGGCCCCAAGCCGCGGGCCTCCCCACGTGAGCGCCAGCCGTTCCCGCTCAAGTCTCCGGACGCCTGCGCCGATGGGAGTCAAAATGTCCGTGACCACGAGCGATTTCGCCGCCGGCGTCGCCCCGGCCGCGACGGCCGACGCCTGGCTGGGTCCCTGGGAAACCAGTGCCGAGCCCGTGTACTGCCGTGACCTCGCCGGCCGCATCATCACGGCGAACCTCGCGTTCGCGCGCAAGTTCGGCCGCGCCCCGGACACGCTGCCTGGCACCGCGGTCATGGAGTTTCTGCATCCCGACGATGCCGCGGCGCTGCCCGGCACCCTCGCCGAGCTGAGCCACCCGCCCTACCGCGCCGCCGGCGAGCACCGCTGGGTCACCCCGCGCGGCGTGCGCTGGTTCGCCTGGGAGGAGGCTGCGATCTGCGACGCCCGGGGCGAGATCCGCGCGATCCGCGCCACCGGCCGCGACATCACCCGGCAGCGCCTCGCCGAGGAGCAGTTCCACCGCCTCTCCAGCGCCGTCGAGCAGTCGCCGGTCGCGATCGTGATCACGGACCTCGACGGCCGCGCGCAGTACGTGAACCCGAAATTCACGGCCGTCAGCGGCCGCACGCTCGAGGACCTGCTCGAGCACAACCTCGACGTGCTGCGCGAGGGCCACCCGGACCAGGAGTCGTACGACCGGTTCTGGCAGGCGCTGCGCCAGTCCGGCGAGTGGCTCGGCGAGCTGTCGACGCGCCGCGGCGACGGCTCGACCGTGTGGGAGTCCGTGAAGGTCTCGTGCCTCCGGAGCCCGACCGGCGAGGTCACCAACTACCTCTGCCTCCGCGAGGACATCACCGAGCGCAAGAAGCTCGAGCAAGACCTCCGCCAGGCGCACAAGATGGAGAGCCTCGGCACGCTGGCCGGCGGCATCGCCCACGACTTCAACAACCTGCTCGCCATCATCAACGGCTACGCCGAGTTCTGCCTCCAGCCGAACTCGGACCCGGCGATCCTCCAGAAGTCGCTGCGCCAGATCCGCTCCGCCGCCCACCGCGCCGGCGGCCTCGTGCGCCAGATCCTCACGTTCAGCCGCAAGACCGAGGTGCGGTTCGCCGCCGTCGACCTGAACCAGCTGGTGCGCGACCTCGTCAAGCTGCTCGAGGAGACCTTCCCGCGGACGATCACCTTCAGCCTCGAGCTGCCGTCGTCGCTGCCCCCGCTGCTCGCCGACCAGAACCAGCTGCAGCAGCTCATCCTCAACCTCTGCGTCAACGCCCGCGACGCCATGCCGGCCGGCGGCACCATCACGCTCGCGACGTCGATCCACGCGGGCGAGTCCCGCGGCCGGAACATGGTGCCGGGCCGCAGCTACGCCTGCCTGAAGGTCGGCGACACGGGCATGGGCATGAGTCCCGAGGTCCGCGCCCGCATCTTCGAGCCGTTCTTCACCACCAAGCAGGGCAACGCCGGCACCGGCCTCGGCCTCGCGGTGGTCTACGGCATCGTCGAGAACCACCAGGGCGTCATCGAGGTCGACAGCGCCCCGGGCGTCGGCAGCACTTTCAGCATCTACCTGCCGCTCGCCGTCAGCCATGCCACCGCGCCGGCCGCCCTCGCCAGCGTCGATTTTCCCGGCGGCCGCGAGTCGCTGCTCATCGTCGACGACGAGGAGTCCCTGCGCGATCTGCTCGCCCGGACTTTCCAGCACAAGGGTTACCAGGTCACCACCGCCGCGTCCGGCTCCGAGGCCATCGAGGTCCTGGCCGACGCCCAGCGCCACTTCGACGTCGTCCTCCTCGACCTCAACCTGCCCGGGGTGCCCGGCCTGCAGGTCATGAAGGCCATCCGCCTCTGCCGACCCAAGGCCCGGGTCCTGGTCATCAGCGGCCACATCACCCCCGAGACCCGGGCGGATTTCCAGCACCTCGGCCACCGCGACTTCCTGCAGAAGCCCTACACCCTCGACGAGTTGGGCCGGCGGCTGCGCGCCGTGCTCGAGGCCCCGGCCCCCGGCTCCGGCGCCTGACCGGCGCCCGACGTCCCCCGGCGGGACGTGAGCGCTTTCCCCTCCAGAAGCGGCCGGCCCGTCCGATATTGGGAACGGGCAAATCATGACCATCCATTAACATGGAATGTCAGAGACGAAATGAATCACCGCGAACACCAGCGCGGACCGAAAAGCGTGCACCGAGCATTGCAGTGCTTGGCGTTGCTGCTTCCGTTCCTCGCGACCGAGCATCTCTCCGCCGCCGTGCGGCCGCGGTCCGGGACCGGCATGCCCCAAGGGCCGGCTGGCGCCGGTCCGGCCGTATACCTGCCGGCCCTCGGAGCTCCCGCCTTGCGCTTTGCCGAGGCGTCCCCCCCGCCCGACCTGTCCTCCCGGCCTCCGGCCGGCGGACCACCGCAACCCACGCTGACCGTGACCGAGACCTCCGTGGCCCAGGCGAATGCCGCCGCCGCGCATTCGGCCGCGATCCGCACCACCGACTCCGTGCCGCCGGCCGTCAAGGCGACCTCCGAATCGTCCCCCGCCGCCAACCCGGCGCCCGAGCCGGAGAAGTCCGCCCCCTCGGCCATCCTGCCCGATGAAGTTCGTCCGCAGGTCCGGCCGGAGGATTTCCTCCCGTTCTTCCAGGTTCCCGGCTCGGCCACGCAGCCGGGTGACGTGACCCTGGTCATGCCCGTGCCGCGCAGCGTCCCGACCCCGCCCGCCCTGCCGCCGAGCTCCGCCACCTACACCCAGACCCAGAAATGACCGTGCTCCGCTGTTCGCTTCGCCACTTCGGACCCAGCCTGCTCGCGCTGCTCCTCCTCGCGGGGACGGCGCGGGCGGAGGCCGAGGGCCATGCCGCCCCCGCTCCGAAACCCGCGGCTCCCGCCGCCGCCCAGTCGGCCGACGAGGTCCAGGGGCTGCTGAAGCTCGGCGCGTCGCTGACCGAGCGGGCCGACTACGACTCCGCCGAGATCGCGTACCGGCAGGCGCTCAACGACCGCCGGGCGACGTCGGCCGACACGAAGACCGCGCTGCTCGGGCTCGCGCGCATGCACCGCCGGCAGGGCGCCTTCACGAAGGCCGCGGCGATCTACGAGAAGTTCCTCAAGGAGTTCCCCGGCGACGAGCGCTCGCCCGACGCGCTGCTCGAACTCGGGCGGACCCTCCGCTCGATGGGCTCGTACCGGCTCGCGATCATGCGCTTCTACAGCGTGATCAACTCGACGCTCAAGCTCCCGACCGAGGGCTTCGAGCACTACCAGCAGCTGGCCAAGACCGCGCAGTTTGAGATCGCGGAGACCCACTTCCAGGCGGGCGAGTTCGCCGAGGCCGGCAAGTTCTTCACCCGGCTCCGCCTCCTCGACCTCGCCCCGGCCGACCGGGCCCGCGCCGCGTTCAAGGCCGCCTACTCCCAGAGCCTCGGCGGCGATCTCGAGAGCTCCGTCCTCAGCCTCCGCAGCTACCTGGAGCAGTATCCCGACGATTCGAACGTGCCGGAGGCGCGCTACCTGCTCGCCACCAATCTCCGCGCGATGGGCCGGACGCAGGAGGCGCTGGCCGCCACCCTCGAGCTCCTGCGCACCGAGAAGTCGCACATGGGCGCCGACGCCCGCGTCTGGGGCTACTGGCAGCGCCGCACCGGCAACCAGCTGGCCAACGATTTCTTCGAGCACGGCGACCTGCTGAACGCCCGCGCGATCTACGCCGGCCTCGCCGACCTCTCGGACGAGCCGGCCTGGCGCCTGCCCGTCCTCTATCAGATCGCGCTCTGCCGCGAGCGCCTGGGCGGCGTCGCCGAGGCGCGGGCCGCGTACCAGAGCGTGATCGACGCCACCAGCAGGGACGCCACACCCGAGCTCGCCGAACTCGGCCGCCTGGCGGCCTGGCGACTTTCCCAGCTCGACTGGAATGACTCGATTCATCGCCAGATGACGGGCATCTTCGAGACCACGACCGGCCGCCTGCCCACGCCTCCCCCTCCCGCCAAGCCGGCCCAGTCCGCCCTATGAACCAGACCGAAATTCTCCAGCGCCACCAGCAGCTGTGTGACGAGATTCACCAGTGCGTGCTCGATGAGAACCGCTTCCTGCGGCAGCACCAGCGCGTGCCGGACGAGCCGCTGCTGGCGCGCAAGCGCGCGCTGCTCGGCCAGCTGGACGCGTCGCTCGAGTCGCTGCGGGCGCTGCCCGCGGCCTCGGCCCGCGACGCCTCGCTCCAGCCGCTGCTGGAAAAGACCCGGGCCCGCATCCTGCAGGTGCTGCAGCTGGACCAGGAGAACGAGCAGCTGCTGCTGCGCTGCAGCCTCGCGAAGTCCACGCCCGCCGCCGCCCCCGCGGCGCCGGCGTCGGCCATGCTCCAGAAAATCTACGCGCGCTGCCAGTAAGACGGCGGCCGGCTCGGCCGCCGCGAAGATCGGAGATCGCAGTTCGGAGATCGCGGTTCGCAGATCGGAGATTGAATACCGCTAAGCTCGGTCCAGCTCGCCGGATTTCCATCTCCTATCTCCCAGCTCCCATCTCCCAGCTCCCATCTCCCAGCTTCAGCTTCCAGCCACCGCGCGGTTTCGCCGCGCCTAGTTTCGCCGCGTCTAGCCGCGGGCCGGCCAATCCTGGCGGGGGAAGAGGTGGCACACGCCGCGAGGCGGGCGCGCCGCCGCCTCGTCGCCGAGGTCGAGCATCGAGCTGACTTCCGCCAGGCGCAGTTCCACCTCGGGCAGCATCTCGTCGAGCGCGCGGCCGCTCAGGCCGATCGGCTGGAGCTGCGCCGGATCCGGCAGCGGCGGGCAAAGCTTCGCCGGCACGCAGACCGACGAGCGCAGCCACTTCGCCGCGAGCAGGAGGCTCGCCATCTGCACGTGGCCGGCGGACGCGCGCGGCGCATACTGCCAGCGGACGGGCTCGGACATGGCGGTGGGAAAATTCCAATGGCGCAGGAGGGCGGACCCCACCTCGGCCTGCGTAAATCCGAACGTCGCCCGCTCGGCCTCGGTCGCCTCGCGCGGCAGGCCCGCCGACCGGAGCACCAGCCGGGGCGCATAACACAGCGACCACTCGTTGAAGGCCACCATGCCGACGCCGTGCAGCAGGCCGATCGTGTAGGCCACGTTGCGATCGAGTTTCGTGCGGTTCGCCAGCGTCTCCGCCGCCATCGCGCAGGCCACGGCATTCAGCCACATCGCGTCCGCCTCCACGCCGTAGATCTCCAGCGGGCGGATCAGGACCTGCGAGGCCACCGCGTAAGCAACGAGCTCGTAAACTTCGTCATAGCCAACCCGTTGGACGGCTTCCTCGACGGTCAGGCAGCGCGTGCCCTTGCTGTACAGGGCGCTGTTCGCCACCTGCAGCACCCGCGCCGCAATGCCGGGATCCAGGCGGATCATCGCCACGATTTCGTGGATCGCGGTGTTCCCGTCCTGCAGCAGCTGTTTCAGGCGCGGCAGGACCTTCGGGGCCGACGGCAGGTGCTTGACGTCCCGGATGATGTCCTCGGGCGTGAAGCTGCAGAGACTGGAGACGGTGACGTCGGCGATCATGGGCACTCCCTCATCGGCGCGATCGCCCCCGACTTTTGTAAAATCTCACTGCAAACGGGCCCCCGGACCGATCGCCCTTAACTCGCGGCCGGGGAAACCGATAGCAGCTTAGTCATGGCCCAGCCTGCCGTCCTCCCCTCGTCCCGTCGCCTGCTGCCCGCCGCGATGCTGGTCGTGCTGTTGGTGGAAGCGGCGGTGAGCGTGGAGCTGGCCTACTTCGGGCCGGCCGACGCCGGCGCCCGGCTGGCGCTCCATTGCTTCGCCGTGGCGGCCTTCGCCATCGTGCCGCTCTGGTACCTCTGGCACCGCGAGGTCGAGCGTCCGCTCACCGCGACGCTGGCCCACGCCGCCTACCAGCAGCAGCTGCTCGACGAGCACGCGCTGGTCTCCGAGACCGACCGCGCCGGCCACTTTGTCTACGTGAACGAGGCGTTCTGCCGCCGCAGCGGCTACACCGCCCGCGAGCTCCTCGGCCGCCACCACTCGCTGCTCCACTCGGGCATCCATTCCGCCGAGTTCCGCCGCGAGCTCGATGCGACGCTGACCCGCACCGGCCGCTGGTCCGGCGAGATCTGCGACCGCGCGAAGGACGGCAAGCTGTACTGGCTGCAGAGCACCATCGTCGCCTTCTACGGGCCCGACCGCCAGATCACGGGCTACCACTGCGCCCACACCGACCTCAGCCGCCAGAAGGAGCACGAGGAGTCCCTCGCCCGCGAGGAGTACCGCTTCCGCGAGCTGTTCGACAACTCCCCGTCCGGCTGCCATGAGCTCGACGCCGAGGGCCGCATCGTGCGGGTCAACCGCACCGAGCTCGCCCTCCTCGGCTACACCGAGCAGGAGATGATCGGACGCCACGCGGCCGACTTCGTCGAGCATCCCCTCGAGGCCGCCGAGTCCGTCCGCCGCAAGCTCGCCGGCCTCCTGCCCCCGGGCCACTTCTTCGAGCGCCGCTTCATCTGCAAGGACGGCAGCCGCCTCGACGCGCTGCTTAGCGACCGCCTGCTCCGCGACCCGGCCGGCCGCATCGTCGGCCTGCGCACCTCGGTCCAGGACAACCGCGAGCGCAAGGAGCAGGAGCGCCGCCTCCACTCGCTCACCGAGCGCCTGCAGCTCGCCGCCGAGCACGGCCAGATCGGCATCTGGGACTATGATGTCGCGCAGCAGCGCGTCCTCATGGACGAGCGCATGCTCCGCCTGCACGGCCTCGACGCCAGCTACAACGGCACCCGCAGCGCGTGGCTCCGCTTCGTTCACCCGGAGGACCGGCTCACGCTCAAGGACATGTTCCGCCAGGTCCTCACCGGCCTCAACGGCGTCGACACCGTCTTCCGCGTCCAGCCCGCGCCCGACGTCGAGCGCACGCTGCGCGCCCGCTGCCGCGTCATCCGCGACGCGAACGGCCAGGCCCAGCGCGTCATCGGCGTCACCTGGGACGTCACGGAGGAGCGCCGCGCCCAGCGCCAGGTCGCCCGGGCCCGCGACGAGGCCGAGCAGCTCAACGCCAAGCTGCAGGCCGCGGTCGCCCGCGCCGAGCAACTCGCGAAGGAGGCGGCCGCCGCCACGCAGGCCAAGTCCGAGTTCCTCGCGAACATGAGCCACGAGATCCGCACGCCGCTGAACGCCATCATCGGCATGAGCGGCCTGCTCCTGCTCGAGCCGTCCGTCGACGGCTCCGCGCGCGAGTTCGCCGAGACGATCCGCACCGCGGGCGACGCCCTGCTGGGGCTGATCAACGACATTCTCGACTATTCCAAGATCGAGTCCGGCCGCCTCGAGCTCGAGCAGGCGCCGTTCGACCTCCGCGAGTGCATCGAGTCCTCCATCGACGTGCTCGTGCCGCGCGCGGCGGAGAAGAAGCTCGACCTCCTCTACTGGATCGACGTCGACGCCCCGCCGTCGCTGCTGGGCGACGTCACCCGCCTCCGCCAGGTGATCGTGAACCTGCTGAGCAACGCCGTGAAGTTCACGGCCCACGGCGAGGTGTTCCTCAACGTCGGCGTCGCCGACTACCGGCCCGACGGCACGGTCAAGCTCACCATCGCCGTGCGCGACTCCGGCATCGGCATCCCGCCGGACCGGATGGACCGCCTCTTCAAGTCGTTCAGCCAGGTCGACGCCTCCACCACCAAGCACTACGGCGGCACCGGCCTCGGCCTCGCGATCTGCAAGCGGCTCGTCGAGCTCATGGCCGGCCGCATCTGGGTCGAGAGCGTCCCGGGCTGCGGCAGCACGTTCGCCTTCGAGGTCTGCCTCGCGCCCGCCGCGCTCCCCGCTCCTTCCGCCGACGGCAACCCGGGCGACATCACCAACCGCCGCGTGCTCATCGTCGACGACAACCCGACGAACCGCCGCATCCTCTGCCTGCAGCTCGGCTCCTGGGGCCTCCGGCCCACCGCCGTCGCCTCCGGCTCGGAGGCACTCGACCGCCTGCGGCACGCCGACGGGTTCGATCTCGCGATCCTCGACTACCAGATGCCCGAGATGGACGGCATCCAGCTGGCCAAGGAGATCCGCAGCCGCTTCACGGCCACCCAGCTGCCGCTCATCCTTCTCACGTCCATCGGCCAGTCCGCCGCGCCGTCCGACGTGGGCATTGCCGCGTGTGCCAGCAAGCCCGCCAAGCCCGCCGCCCTGCACGCGCTCATCTCCGAGGTGCTGCTCGGACGCCGCGGCCCCCGCGCCGCCGCCGCCGACCTCGCCGCCGGCGAGAATCTCGGCGAGTCGCACCCGCTGGCCATCCTCATCGCCGAGGACAACGCCGTGAACCAGCGCGTCGCGAAGCTCATGCTCCAGCGGCTCGGCTACTCCGCCGACTTCGTCGCCAACGGCCGCGCCGCCGTCGAGGCCGTCGCCGAGCGCACCTACGACCTCGTGCTGATGGACATGCAGATGCCCGAGATGGACGGCATCACCGCCGCCCGCGTGATCTGCGAGCGCTGGCCCGCCGGCGAGCGTCCCCGCATCGTGGCCATGACGGCCAGCGCGTCGAACAACGACCGCGACGCGTGCCTCGGCGCCGGCATGGACCAGTTTGTCTCCAAGCCCGTCCGCTTGCAGGACCTCCGCCGCACGCTGCTCGAAACCGAGAAGCGCCCAAGCCTCCAGAGCGCGTAGGAGTTGGGCGATAGGCGGTAAGCGGTAAGCTCTAGGCCATAGGTCAGGCATTATGAATCGCATGCGACCTCATGCGCCGTCTTGCGGCCAATATCTCTGTCGCCGCAAGTGACCACCGGGCTGATCGCTGACGGCTGACGGCTTACTGCCAAAAGCTTAACGCCTACAGCCTAGAGCTCACCGCCCACCGCATTCTCGACCTCCGCGGCGGTTTGTGCCGCAATCGCGCCATGACCCCGATCCCTTCCCGCGCCGTCGGCGCGCTGCTCTCCGTTCTCTGCCTCGTTCCGTCCGCCCTCGCCGGGCTCTCGGCCGAGGAGCAGAAGATCGTGGCGTACGTCGACGCCCACCGGGACGAGTTTGCCACCGACCTCGAGGCGGCGGTGCGCATCGACAGCGCGACCGAGCATCTCGCCGGCGTGCGCGAGATGGGCGACTTTTTCGTCACCAAGTTCGCGGCGATCGGGCTCGACGCCCGGTTCGTGCCCCTCCCGCCCGAGACCGGTCGCGCCGGTCATTTCGTCGCGGAGCACCGCGGCCACCGGGGCAAGCGCGTGCTGCTCATCGGGCATCTCGACACGGTGTTTCCTGGCGCCAACTGGACCCGCGAGGGCAACCGGGCCAACGGCGCCGGCGTCGGTGACATGAAGGGCGGCGACGTGGTGTTGCTCCACGCGCTGAAGGCGCTCGCCGCCACGGTGGGCCTCGACGACACCCAGCTCATCGTGGTGTTCACCGGTGACGAGGAACTGCCCGGCCGCCCGATCAGCACCGTGCGGCAGACGCTCCGCGAAGCCGCGGCCCGCAGCGATGTCGCACTCGCGTTCGAGTCGGCCGTGGGCCTCACCGGCACCGTCGCCCGGCGCGGACACGTGAGCTGGAAGCTGGTGACGCAGGGCGTGACCGGTCATTCGTCGGGCATCTTCTCCTCACTCGACGGCAGCGGCTCGGTCTACGAGGCCGCGCGGATTCTCCACGAGTTCCACGATGAGCTCCGTCGCATGGACGGCATCACGGCCAATCCCGCGCTGATCGTCGGCGGCACGCCCGCGGCGATCGCGGGCAACGGCGGAACCGCCTCCGGCAAGCCGAACATCATCGCGCAGCGCACCGAGGTCGTCGGTGACTTGCGGTTCATCAGCGCCGAGCAGCTCGCCGACGCCCAGGCCCGCATGCAGGCGATCGTCGCCCGCAACCTGCCCCGCACTTCCGCCGAGCTCACCTTCAACGAAGGCTATCCCGCCATGCCGCCGCGGCCCGAGAACTACGCGTTGCTGGCTCAGCTCGACCAGGTCAGCCGTGACCTCAGCACCGGGCCAATCACCGCCTACGATCCACGCAGCCGCGGCGCCGGCGATATCGCCTTTGTGTCGCCGCCGCTGCCCGGACTCGATGGCCTCGGGCTCGGCGGCCAGGGCGAGCACACCGTCCACGAGTCCGGTGATCTCTCCGCTGCTCCGGATTTGATCAAGCGGGCCGCTCTTCTGATCTACCGGCTAACTCGGTGAGCGCCGTCACCTGTCGGCGTGCTGTAAAGTTCTCCGACAGGGCAGCAAAGAGTTCCGACGTTTTTAGGCCCTGATAAACAGCAAGATACCTGCAATACGTAAATATTCTTACGCATATCTTGCTGATAGCCAATGGTTCTCGCGGGGCCGGTCCGATAACCGGTGTAATCCATGCTGAAATGGCACAACCCCGATGACGGTTTCCCCCCGGAACTATCAAGTCCTGTGCGGTACGTGACGAACAGGATAGAGATCACATGTCACCCTTTTACCACCTTCTACTCCAGCTGATCTTCGCCGATCTGGCTTTCACGGCGGCCGGCCTGCTGGCCTCGTGGTACGCGGTGGAACATGCGGTCGAGGGTTACGAGGACGAGTTCGGATTCCATGTGCTGACGGACGCGATGATCGTGGCGTCCTGAAACCCGCTTCTCCTCAGCGCGGTGGCGGCGTGCCGGAGCGGTCCGCCGTCGGCGGCAGTCCATGTGCCCGACGAAAGTCCCGGGAAAACTCGTGCACCCGCGCGTAGCCAACCCGGCGCGCGATCTCGGTCATGTTGAGCTCGGAGTGACGCACCAACCCGCGCGCCAGGCTGAGCCGGATCTGTTTCAGGCGCTTCATCGGCGCCATTCCGACCGCATCGCGGCACGCTCGGGCCACGGTGTTGGGACTGCGGCCAAACACCGCGCACAACTCGCCGAGCGAATGCGCGCGGTCGATGCGCTGCCGCACCCAGGCCTCGATGTCCCACCACAGCTTGCCACCGGGACCGCCGTCCCGACGCTCCGCCGGCGACGGCGCCACCGCCGCCAGCAGCGCGAGCAGGTGCGACTGACACCGCCAATCCCGCTCCCCGGACGGCGTTGAGCGCCACGCCTCGAGCAGAGCAGCGAAGGTCGCCTCGAGTCCGGGAGCCGCCGGCACCAACCGGCGCTCGAAGTCCGGCGGCGCCAGCGTCGGCGCCGCGAAGTTGACCGAATAGTAGATCCACGGCGCGCGCCGCACCCGGCCCTCGACCCATTCGTCCTCGTGGTACCACACGACCGAGCCCGGCCGCAGGAGCTGTCGCCGTCCCCCGCTGACCTGCTCGACTTCCCCCGCGACGACGAGGTGGATCAGGTGTCCCGGCAGCGACGTGGCCGTGAACGCGTAGCGCGGCTCCCGCCGCTCAAAGCGCTCGACCAGACGGATGCTCTCGATCGGCGAAGGGCCAACGGCCGGGATGGCTTTCATGGCGGTTTTTGCTAAACAGTCGTCCTTCCCTGCTAAAGACAAAACCGGTTCCAGCCGCTACGCTGGCGATGGCTTACCTATGAAGAAACCCACCCCGGCCCAGCTGGCGGCCCGCTACGAGCGCGACGGTTTTGTGATCCTGCCCGACCTCTTGAATGCCGAGGAATGCGACACCCTGAAGGCAGAGGCGCGGCGGGTGCTGGACTCCTTCGCCCGGCCGAAGGCCAGCGTGCACCTCCACATGGCCGCGACCAGCCCGGTGTTCCGCGCGCTCTCGGAGGATACGCGCATCGTCACCGCGCTGCGCGCCGTGATGCCGCACGGGGTGATGTTTCTCAGCGACAAGATCGTCTACAAGTCGGCCGACAAGACCTTCGCGACGCCGTGGCACGTGGATTTCTTCTACTGGCTCAACACCCGGCCCAAGCTCTCGGTCTGGATCCCGCTCGACGACGCGACCGCCGACAACGGCACGCTTACCGTGGTGCCCGGGAGCCACCGCCGCGACTGGCGCATGGTGAAGAAGGCCCTCGCGAGCGGCGACTTCGAGTACGAGATCGCCGGCGGGACCTGGAGCGACGGCGACGTGGTGACGTGCGCGATCAAGCGGGGCACTGCGATCATCTTCTCAGACCGCCTCGTGCACGGCTCGACGGCCAACACCGCCGGCCGCGATCGCTACGCGATCATCAGCACCTACCACGCCCCGGCGCTCGACGAGCCCTTCGACCTGGATTTTCCCGCACGCAAGGTGCTCGTGGAAGCCTAGCGGCAGCGCGCGCGGACGCGCTTCGCAGGTGACCGGGAACAAGCTCCAAGTAGCCGGAAGTCAGCGGCGGCCGGGGCCGCAAAGAGACACAAGAGGCGCAAGAAAACAGCTGATGGCTGATCGCCGACAGCTGACCGCCTCCCGCCTAACGCCTACAGCTTATCGCTTTCCGCCTATCGCTTACTGCCTCAACGCACTCGCTGCGACTGCCTCGTGCGGGCGGCGGTGTAGATGGCTTCGATGAGGGCCACGGATTTCCGGCCCTCTGCCCCGGGGACGATGGGTGGTCGGCCGTTGCGCACGGCCTCGGTCATGTCGGCGATCACGCGACGGTGACCCTCGACGCCGATGGCGCGGGGGTCGGCGGCACCGCTGCCAAGGGCACCGCGGCCCATGCGCGCCTTGATCTCGGCATCTTCGGGGCGTGCCTCGTCAAAGTCCCAGCGCACGATGGCGTCGTCCTCCAGCGTGATCGAGCCGCGGCTACCGCAGAGTTCGATTCGCCGGCTTGTTCCGGGAGCACACGAGGTCGCGCACTCGATCGAGCCCAGCGCACCGCCGGGAAAATGCAGGCTCGCGACCAAGGTGTCCTCCACCTCGATCGACCCGTGGGCGAGTGTCGCGGCGAAGGCGTTCAACTGCTCCGGCACGCCCGCCAGCCAGAGTAGCAGGTCAACGCCGTGGATGCCCTGATTCATCAACGCACCGCCGCCGTCGAGCGCCCAGGTACCGCGCCAGCGGTTGGCCGCGTAATAGGCATCCGTGCGCCACCACTTCACATAGGCACTGGCCAGGGTCATCCGCCCCAGACGTCCGGCGCGGACCGCCGCCGCCACCGCGCTGGCTCCATCGCCGAGTCGCGACGGGAGCACGACACCCACGTGGCGGTGCGCGGCCTGCGCCGCGGCAAGGATCGCGTCGACCCGGGCAGTCGTGATTTCCAGCGGTTTCTCGCACAGCACGTGCTTCCCGGCCTGCAGCGCCGCGATCGCAATCTCGCCATGCACGCCGCTGGGCGCAGTCACGCAGACCACGTCGATGTCGGTCCGCGCCAGCAACTCATCCAACGAAGCAGCGGCCACCGCACCATGCGCCGTCGCCACACGCGCCGCTCCCTCGACGGTGCGGCTCGAGACCGCACACAGTTTCGCACCCGGAACCATCGCAATCGCCCGGGCATGAAAGTCGGCAATCGAACCAGCCCCGACGATTCCGTAGCCGATTTGGCGCGATTCAGGCATTGGACGGGGAGCGGCGCAGGCGCCGCTCGAAGATCGTAGATCGGAGTTCGGAGATCGAAGGCAGAGGGTCGCAGGACTGGACGGCGGCGGGCTGTTACTTGCGTCCTGGTTCCTGTTACTTGGACCCTGCTACCTGTTACTTGGACCCTGCTACCTGTTACTTGCGCGGCCGCCGCGCTACAGTCCCATCTCTTGGCGGACGTATTTCACGTTCGCGTTGCCGTAGGAGAGGACGGTGTCGTGGTACTGCTTCAGGTTGAACTTGGCGCCGTCGCGTTTCTCGGCGGCCGCGCGCAGGTCGTCGTGCTCGATCGCGCCGACGAAGTAGGTCGACAGCTGGGTCGAGGTCAGGATCGCGCGCTTCCACTTGCCGACGGCCTCACCTTCCTCCTGGAAGCCTTCCTTCATCATGAGGGCGATGGCTTCCTTCTCGGTCATCGTCCCCATGTGGATTCGCTGGTCGAGGATGGCGTTGATGATCGCGCGCAGCCGCATCTTGAGCTGCTGCATGCGCACCTCGGGGCCGCCGAACCCGGCTTCCGCCATCACGCGCTCCCCGTACACCGCCCAGCCCTCGATGAAGCTGCCGCTGCGGAACAGGGCCCGCACCAGGGTCGGCGCGCGGAACTGATTGGCGTGGGCGATCTGGAGATAGTGGCCGGGCATCGCCTCGTGCACCGTGAGGTCCTGCAGCATGTACTCGTTGTACTCGCGGTAGAACGAGTGCTTCCGCGCCGCCGGCCAGTCGGTCGGGGTCGGCGAGATCGCGAAGAACGTCTCACCCTTCGGCTCGAGCGCACCGGGTGACTGGCAGTAGGCGACGGCCACGCCACGGGCGAACTCCGGCACCACGATCACCTGTACGGGTGTGTCCGGTACCGTCACGAGCTCGTGCTGCCGCACAAACGCGGTCGCCCGCGCCAGGCTGTCCTTCGCGCGGTTGACGATGGTGTCGTCGGTCAGGCTGCGCTCGGCGAGATGGTCGAGCACGGCCTTGATCACGCGCGGCCGATCGGCGACGTCGGCGGCGGCCGCCTGCGGGAAATACTGGAGGTACAGCGGCCGGGCCGTCGCGTAGAGCTGGTCTGTGACGCTCGCCTTCTCCTGCTCAGCGCGGGCCATGATCGTCTCGGGCGACAGGTCGGAACCGAGCGCGTACTTGAGCTTCTGGCGGAAGAGTTTCTCGCCGAGGCGAAAGTCGCCGGTCGAGCGCGGGAGGAGGTCCTGCTTGAGCCAGGCCTGATACTCGGTCAGCGCGGCCACGGCGCGCGCCTGGACGGGCGCCACCTCGGCGCGGAGGGCCGGCGCCTGCTGGAGGAGCGACTCGAGGTCGTCGCGGATCAGCTGGATTGCGCCGGCGGTCTGGTCGATCGCGGTCTCGGTGTGAACGCGGGCCGGGTGCTCAAGGTTGGCCTTGGCCTCCGCGATCACGCGCGGCATCGCGGCCAGCCGCTGGGCGATGGCACGGAGCCGCACGTCCGCCGGGGCCTGGCCGCGGGCGGAAAGCTCATAAATGCAGTCGGCGAAACTCGCCTGGTAGAGCCGCGGATTGTTCGCGAAGGGGCGCAGCTGCTCGAGGGTGAACAGCTCGTACTCGACGTGCTGGCGGAGAATCTGGGCGTCGACGCGGTTGGGGCCGGTCAGCTGCGCGGCATCGACCGTGGCGAGGGCCGCGAGCGTGCCGCGGAGCGTCGCCGCGGCGGCATCGCGGCCGGCGGCGCTGTAGTCGGTGAGCTGACCGTCGTAACGGTGGTCACCGATTTCGGTGGCATTCTCCGGATTCTGCCGGAGGTAGCTTTCGATGAAGTCGTGCGCGATGCGCTCAAACGCGGCATCGGCCGTGGTGCCCGCCAGCAGGCGGGAGGCGGCCAGCGCGAACAGCGCGGCCAGGGTCAGGATTCGGGGTCGCATGACCCACTGAAAACAGGGATGGGCGTAAATTCGAAGGATGAAATTCGAAATTCGAGAGCGAAGACCAGAATTCGAGGAACCAGTCTGACCCTGGGACGACGTCGCCCGAGCCCGAAAAACGAAAGGCGAGGATCCGGGTCCTCAGGGCCCGAACCGCTTGTTCCGCACTCTGAGATCCAGAATCCGAAATCCGGAATTCAAAAACTCACTCGCCGTCGTTGCCGATCGAGCAGGTCGCGCAGGCGGCCACGGCCTCCTCCGCGAGCGCGATTTCCTCGTCGGTCAGCGGCTGCTTCACGACGATGGAGAGCCCGTCGTTCTCATCGCGCCCGAAGATCTCGGGGGCGATCGCGCGGCACTGGTCGCAGTCGATGCACGTGCTGTCCACGTAGTACCGACCCACGACGTTCTTGGGAAGACGTTCAGTTAAAGTAGCCATGATTCTAGGCTATCACCGGCCCATTCCACCCGCTCCGCATGAGTTGGGTTTTGCTGCGCAATTCTTGGATCAGGCGGTTCCTAATACGCGCCGTCCCCGGGAACCGCCCCTTGCGGATCGCGACCCAAACCGTAGGCTCGGCGCACTTCCCCATGCGTCTCCTCCGCCGTCTCGCCCTCCCCGTTTTCACCCTCGGCCTGGCCATCCTCGCCCGGTCGGAGTCGCCGGCTCCCGCCGTGGAAATGACGCTGCTGCGGCTCCCCAACGGCGAGCGCATCGGCCTGATCGGCGCCCATCCCGGCCAGCCGTCGCCGACGCTGTTCGTCCTCCAGGGCACGCTCGACGTCGCGCGGGCCGACCCCGCCTATTCCCATGTCGCGCGCCTGCTCGCGAAGCACGGGTACATGAGCGTGCTGCTCGACGCCCCCGGGCACGGCGAGGATCACCGTCCGACCGAGCCGACCGAGCTCAACGCCTGGCGCGTGCGGCTGGACCAGGGCGAGAACTTCGTCGCGAACTTCAACACCCGCGCCCGCGCCGTCCTCGATTACCTCGTGAAAGAGCGCTACACGGACCCGGCGCAGGTCGCAGCCTGCGGCACGTCCCGCGGCGGCTTCCTCGCCTTCCACCTCGCAGCCGCCGAACCCCGCATCCGCTGCGTCGGCGGGATCGCGCCGGTGACCGACCTTCGGGCCCTGCGCGAGTTCAAGCCCGCCCAGCACCCGGAAGCCGCCGAGGCGCTGTCGCTGATCCACGTGGTCCCGCAGCTCGCCGGACGGCCGGCCTGGATGTGCATCGGCAACAACGACGGCCGCGTGAGCACCGAGTCGGCCATCGCGTTCTCCCGCGCGCTCGTGCAGGCCGGCGCCGCCAAGGTGAAGGACGGAGAGACCGTCCCGGTCGACCTGGTCGTCAATTCCTCCCCCGGCCACCGCAGCTCCTTCCACGACCACGAGATCCTCGCGGAGTGGATGCTGGAGCATATGAGGTGAGAGCGGTAAGCGGTAAGCGGTAGGCTGTAGGCGGTAGGCTCACGGATGGGTAGCTGGTAGTTGGTAGTTGGTAGACAGTAGAAGGCCCACCGGTGCCTGTCTCCGAGTTCTGCGCCTTTTTGCGCTTTCTTGCGGCCAAAACTCAGGGATCAAGCTGACCGCTGATGGCTGATAGCTGACAGCTTCCTTATCCCGCGATCGCGTTCGCGAGCAGCAAAAGGATGATCGCGACCACGCCGATGCCGGTCTCAACAATCGTCCAGGTTCGGAACATCTGCGGCACCGTCAGGCCAAAGTACTCCTTCACGAACCAGAAGCCTGAGTCGTTGACGTGCGACAGCAGCAGCGAGCCGGCGCCCATCGCCAGGATCAGCAGCTCGCGGTTGGTGTCGGGCCGCACCGCGAGGATCGGCGCCATCAGGCTCGCCGCCATCATCACCGCCACCGTCGCCGATCCAACCGCGACCCGAAGCAAGCCCGCGATCAACCAGCCCAGCAGCAGCGGCGACACCGGGGCCCGCGCGCCAATTTCGCCGATGGCCGCTCCGACGCCCGAGGCATTGAGCACCGCGCTAAAGCCGCCACCCGCGCCAATCACGAGCAGGATGCCCGCGGCGGGGCCCACGCACTCCTCCGACATCCGCAGCAGCTGCGCGCCGGTGAGGCCGCACCGGTAGCCGAACGTCCAGAACGCCACCAGCACCGCCACCAACATCGCCACCGTCGGAGTTCCCAGCAGCGCCAGCCAGAGCCGCAGCGGATGTTCGCGCGCCAGCGGCGACAGGTCCGCAACGGTCGCGGCGAGCATCAGAAGCACCGGCAGCAACAACGTGAAGAGACTCACGGCCAGACTCGGCCGGCGCGGGGCCGCCGGGACGGCGGTCGCCGCCGCGCCCAGCCCGCCCAGTTCAACCGGCACCCGCGGCGCCAGCCAGCGCGCGAGCAGCGGGCCCGTGACCAGCGCGGTGGGCAGGCCGATGACCAGCGACCAGAGAATGGTCCGGCCCACGTCGGCATGGATCGTCGCGATCGCCGCCATGGGTCCCGGATGCGGCGGAATCAAACCATGTGCCGTCGATAACCCCGCCGCCAGCGGCAACGCCAGCCGCAGGATCGGTGTGCCGGACCGGCGCGCGAGCAGGAACGCCAGCGGCCCGAGCAGCATCACGCCGACACCGAAGAAAACCGAGATGCCCACCACGAAGGCGACCAACATCACCGCGTAGTCGAGTCGCGCCTCACCGAGCAGCCGCACCAGCCGGTCGGCGATCACTTCCGCCGCGCCCGACTCCGCCAGCAGCTTCCCCAGGATCGTGCCGAGGCCGATGATGAGCGCGAGGGAGCCCAGCGTCCGCCCGACGCCGGACTCAAGGCTCTCGACCACGCCGGGCCGCCCGCCCTGCGCCACCAGCGGCATGCCCGAGCCCAGGCCGACCGCGAGGGACGCGAGCACGAGAGCGATGAACGCGTTGCAGCGGAAACGGGCCACCAGCACGATCAGGCCGGCGACCGCGCCGGCCGCGAGCCAGAGCAGGCCCGCGGCGGAGAGGACGGCCAGCGGCAGGGGGGTGGTCATGGGGCAACGCCGGCGGCGACGTCAGCCCGTCTTGACCGGATCCGCCCCCGCCCGCAACAGCAACACAAGCGCGAGGGCCGCCATCACGCCGCCGAAGATGAAGCTGGCCGAGAAACCGTACGCATCGGTCAGACTGCCGTGGATCGCCGGCGCCACGCTGCTCACCGGACTCACGAGCGAGAGGAAGGCGATGTTGCGCGTGGTCGTCTCGGGCGACGACGCCGAGATCACGTAGTTCACGAAGTACACGCCGCCAAGTTCGCCCGCGCCCATGAGCCCGAAGGCGAGCAGGTAACCGTAGCCCGTAGCCGCGAACGGCCAGAGGATCGCGCAGCCCACCAGTACGACAGTCGCGATGACGGCGGCCCGCGCGCCGCGTCGGATCGCGATCGCACCGATGCCGAAGCCGGCGATCGCCTTGAGGCCGAAACGCAGCGCCATGATGAGGCCGGCCAGCTCGATCGGCGCGCGGCCGACGGCCACGCGGGTGTAGAGCGAGAGATTGGTCATCGAGCTGTAGGCGAAGTACCAGAGGAGGAATGCCAGCCAGGCGATCAGCAGGCGGCGGTCCTTGAGGAAGGCCTGGATGCTCTCGCCGAGATACGACCAGAAGGGCGCCGTGGGCTGATGCGCGAGCGGCAGGATCATGTAGCGGTGCGAGACGAGTGCACAGACCGCCATGCAAGGCAGCGCAATCACGTAGAGTACGCCGAAGTTGAACGGGTAGCGCAGGCCCGGGATCTGCTCGGCCAGCAGCACCTGCGCGCCGAGCGAGCCGAGCACCGCGGCCACGGGACCGAACCCGAAGGCGTACTTCAACGCCCATGCCCGACCCGCCTCGCTCGTGCCGCGGGCGAGGCACTTGAACATGTAGATGTTCGTCACGCTGTTGATCACGCCGATGATCAGCCCCTGGCCGATCACAACGGCTATGCGCACCGACGCGGGCGCCGGCGTGAAGACCACGCAGCAGACCAGCAGCATCGAGACCGCGACGGTCGCGAACGCGATCTCCAGGATCCAGCGCTCGAGCCGCGCCGGGAACAGCCACGCGCAGAGCAGCGGGAACACGGCGCCCAGCATGTACGTCGAGCTGGGCAGGTTCGCGACGGTCGCGCTCGCCCCGAGCTTGTCGAGGAACGCCGCCTGCACGACGCCGACGTACAGCACCGGCGCCGAGAAATAGATGAGCAGCTGGGTCCAGATGAAGATGAGGCCATTGCGGCGCTCGATCTCGGGGGTGAGGGCGGAGACGGTGGGATCGGGAATCATGGCATCAAGGGGTTGGCGCGCGCGGCGATCGCGCGATAGTGGTCCTGGGCCTCGCGGAACCGGGCGACAATCGCGTCGCGGTCCGCCGGTCGCTCGAACCGGCCGCGCTGGTCGAGCTTGGCGATGAGGGCGTCGATCTGCTCGACGAAGAACTGCGCGTCCTCGCGCGCCGCGACCGGCTGGCCCGCGATCGTGATATACACCGGCGACGTGTGCGCGAAGACCGCCTTGTCATTCGGCGCCAGCCGGTGCCCGGGTCCGCGCACACGCAGCGCGACCCACGCGCTCGAGCGCACCGGCACCGTGGTCGTGAACTCCTGCTCGCCGGCCGGGGGCGTGCCCGCGGCGGAGGCCGCGACGCGACCGTTGACGATAACCTCAATCGACGAGAACGGCACGTTGCTCCGGACCTTGGCGTGCACCGCGAGCGTCACGGGGCCTTTTTCGACGGCGAGCTCGTCGCCGGGTCCGTGGCCGTTGACGGTGAACTCCACCAGCGGACCGTTGGTCACGAAGCTGCGACCTTTCCGGTAGCCCTCGATCCATTTGGCGTACGTGAGGGGCGAACCGGCCTGCACGTAGACGCGTCCCGCGCCGGACACGAGATGCGACGGGATGTTGAGGAACGAGTCAGTGCCCGCGGAGATGGGACAGCGGAAACCGCAGTTGAGGAGTCTGTACCAATAGCCGACGGTGAGATCCTCGTCGGCCTGGCTCATGGCGTCGATCGTGTCAGCCAAGCCCAGCGCGATATCGACCGGAAACTCGCTCGGGAGCGCCGGGTGCACGTACGTGGCCACCCCACCCTGCGCCTTGGCCGCCGCCACCTGCGGGAAGTTGCCCGGCGCGTCGTACGGGAACGGCGAATGCGGCCAGCCGAAGTAGGCCGGCTCTACGAACGTGCGCAGATTGAGGAAACCGACGTGGCCATAGATGTCGTTCCGCATCTCCTCGTTCACGTAAACGATCCGGTTCGACGTCGAAACCGGATCGGGACCCCCGGTGAAATATTGCCGGTCGGTGATGATCAGGGTGTGCGGATCGTTGCACGGCAGGACATTCACGACATTCAAGTCCTCCGCCTCGGCCGCCAGCCGCACGTCGGGCATGGTCGTCGTCGTCGCGGCAAAGAGGTTCGCGTGCACATGCACGTCGCCCGAGTACCAGCCGGTCGCCGCGAGATTCGACCAACGCTCCAGCCGAATCTCCACGGTCGTGGTCTGGTCGGGCACGACTTCAACCGAGCGCGATGCCGGCCGGTACTCGAAGCCCTTCACGAACTCGAGGGCCGCCGGTCCCGCCGGCAGCGTCACCTCGAACTCCCCCGGGGCGAAAAAGTAGCAGTCACCCGCGCACGGCTGGCCGCAGTCGCCCGTGACCATGCGCGGCAGGATTCCAGCCGGCGCATAGGCCCGTCGGTCGGCGCCGGTCAGGTAGGTCCGGGCCGCTGTCGGGCGACCCTGCTCGTCGCGCACCACCACGTGCAGCCGTCCCGCCGCGTGGCGAACCAGCGGCACACTGAACGACTGGGACGCACCCGCGCATTCAATCACCAGCGGAATGGCTGCACCTGATGCGGGCGGAACCACCTCAACAAATAAACCATAAACCTGGTTGGCCTGCAGCGTCGTCGTGACGGCGGCACCGGAACTGCCGGGAGAACGCACGGTGACCTGCGCAGGCGTGGAGCGGGCATTGCGAACGACCAGCGGCAACTCCACCGCGGCGCCGGCAAGGGCGTCGACCGGACGCACCGGCGCAACGGAGATCGTCTCCCCAAGCGTGACGCCGATGATCCGGGGACTCTCGAGTGAGCGAAACCCGTCGCTGACGCGGTCAATCACCACGCGCCGGTCAAGTCGCGGCGCCCCCGGGTGCAGTCCCCGCCACTCCTCGATGAACGGCAGGAACGCGCCTTTAACCACCAGGTTGGCGGTGATGACCGGGCCGCGCGGCGTGTCCGACCAGCGGAGCAACCGCGTGGAAAACTCCGCGAGTTGGTTGAGCAACGCGGCCGCCTCCGGATCCGCCACAAAGGTGGCGGTCTGGTACGGCGTGATGGTCCAGGCCGGTGGTTGGTCGGCGGCGCGTGGCTCACCTCCCAGCAGAACCGCGCCCAAAGCCAAACCGACGGCCGCCCCACCCCATCGACAAACTTGAACCCAACGACGCGGATGGAAATTCGCGGAGCGGGTCATGGGATCAGGGCTCCAACCAGAACGAGTAAAGGTCGGCGTCCTTCAAGTGGAACCGGATCCGCACGGCCCGGCCTTGAAGCTCACTGAGTTTCCGGCCCGGCCACTGCACTTCCATCCGGGTATGGTCGCCGGTGATCGGCACGCAGGCGCCCGCCTCCCAGCCGGGCAGCGGGTCGCGGCCGTCCCGCGAGGTCAGCTCGACCCGCAGTTCGCCGGGCGCCGAGGCGTTCACGCACAGCCGTCCGCCGTCCAGCACGACCGGACGCGTGTCGAAGGCACCGCCCTCCGCGCCCGCGTGGAGCGAGACGAATCCGTCGATGCGCAGCTTCGCGAGGCAGATGCCGCCGTGGTACTCGTCGATGACGCGGGGGACATTGGGCCGGTGCCGGACGTCGATGCCCGAGTAATAGAACCACAGCTCGTCGCCGTGCCGCACGGGATGCGACGACGCCATGACCTGACCGGTGTCGACCACGCCGGCTCCCAGCGGCGAGATCGGCAGGAAGTGCGCGCGGTCGCCGACGCGGGTCCAGGCGCGAAGATCGCGGCTGCATGCGAGCTTGGGCGAGTTGATACCGTCCTGGTTGCCGCGCGGTGGCGCGATCCTGCCGCTCGACTCGAAGTAGTTCGGCAGCCCGATGTAGAGCCCCTCGTAGCGGAACACCGCCATGTTGTAGATCTCGACGTTGTACTCGTGCGGGTGGTTCACCGTCGGCCGCCAGTAGCGCGCGTCGTCCTCGATCGTGCGGATGTACTCAGCCCCCAGCCGCTGGTCCTCGGCGTCCGCATGGTAGATCAGCGTGGGCTTGGTCCAGTGCTCAAAATCCGGGCTCAGGCTCAGGTAGACCGAGCGACCAAACGGGCCGGGCTGCTTCACGGTCAGGACGAACTGGCGGCCGGCCGGGTCCCAGTTGAGGTGCGATTCGTCCTCGCTCGGGATCGGCGGCACGTCGAGGCGCGTGAACGTGAAACCGTCCGCAGAAACGATCGGCTGGCGACCGTGTGGACCGATCAGACCTTTGTAGCGCCGGGCCGGCGGTGCCTGCGGGTCGATCATCACGTGTTGCGTGAAAGCCTTCGGGTCACCCTGCACCACTACCAGGTTGTTCTGCCGGCTGCCGTGGCTCTCGACCACGCCGAGGATGGGCTTTTCCCAGTGCAGGCCATCCTTCGAGCGCGCGAACCCGGCGCCGCCAGCGCCGTTGCCGTCGTCGCCAAAGCGGATGTACCACATCTTCCACACCTGCTCCTGCTCGTCCCAGCTCGGGGCGTCGCGCGCCTGGATGGCCGCGCCGTCCGTCGGCACGTCCGGCGCAATCACCGGGTTGTGCTCGTACTTGCGCGGCGAATGGATCACCCGCGTCACGCCGTCGAGATCACCCAGGACAAAGTCGTCGAGAAACAGCTGCCGTTCGCCCGGCTGCAGGCGGAGGGCCGTCCACGCGTCGGGCGCCGGCTCGGCCGCGCGAGCCGCGCCGAGACCAGCGACAGCAGCCAGCCCGAGCAGAAGCCGCACGACTCCGCCGATCCGAGTCCAATGCGGCGACAGCAGCGGTAACATGGCGGCGGAGGGCTCGCGTTACTCAGCCCGGAGGTAAACCGCGTACAGCCGCGGCTCGGCGGCACCGTCGCGGGCCACGTTGATCTTGAACCGCACCGTTCGTCCGCCCAGTGCGAGGGGCGAGCCGGCGGGCCACGTCACGGCGCAGTCGAGACCGCCGTCGCGGTCGAGCCGACCGGCTTGGGCACCGGACATATCCGGCAGCGGAGTGAAATTCTCGTCCGCGACCTCGATCGTGAATTTCCGCGCATGGTCGGCGTTGAGCACCACGCGGCAGCCGCCCGCGGGGAGGCGAACGGCAGCGGTCCAGACGGAGCCCGTGGGCCTCGCCTCGAAGTGACTGTCGATCGCAGGCTGCAGGCCGAGCGCGCCCCAGCGGTCGCGCGGCAGGATCGCCAGGCCGACCTCGCCGCTGTAGCCCATGTCGTAGTCGGCGTTGAGCCAGCGCCCGAAGTAGATGCGCGTCTCGTCGCCGACATTCAGGATGCCGTTGCCCGACTGCGTGAGGATGGTCGGATAAGCGTGGCCGGCGATGGGCGTGGCCGGCGCGTCGAACCGGGAGATGTACGCGTGGCCCTTGGCGGGCTCGCGGAAATGGAGGCCGTCGTTGCTGACGACGAGACCGAGGTCGCACGAGATCTTGCCGTAGCCGAACCAGCCCCAGCGTTTCTGGGAATCCTCGTCGCCCGGCTGGTTGTGCCATTGGCCGTAAAGGCCGACCGCCACGGTGCCGAAGCTCGCGGCGCCGACGCCGAGATGCACCTGGTCGTAGGGTTTCCGCGGGCCGCGGTCGGCCGGGTTTGTCGGCTCGGGCAGGAGAAACGCCTCGGTGTCGCCGGGCAGCCAGCGCGCAAAGTCCGGCGAGATCACCGCCCGCCCCTGCCGGCCGCTCGGGTGCCCACCCTCGCTGACCGTGATGCGCTGCCCGTTCACGACCCACAGGCCGTTGAAGTGGTAGAGCGAGGCCGTCTCGAGGAACTGGTCGATTCCGTAGTCGGGCGCAGCCTGCCAGTGGATGCCGTCGGGACTCGTGGCGGTGCGGATCACCCAGGTTTTCCCGTTGGAGGGATTGTAGACCATCTTGTATCGCCGCTGCGGATCGGGATCGGATTCGTCGCGGACCACGTGCACGCCCTCGATCAGAGTATCCGGCAGCGCGATCGCGTTGTTGTGCCGGCTGCCGCGCACCTCGACCTGGCCGAGGTCGGGCTTGGTCCACGTGATCCCGTCGGCGCTCTCGGCGTAGCACACCGGACCCTGCAGCAGGCCCTTCACGTTGGCGTGGTCAGCGTCACCCGGCTCCTTCATCGCGACCGCGTAGTACCACATCTGGTAGCGGCCCTCATGATAGACCACGCCGCCGTAGAAGTGCGCGGCGACCTGGTCCGGGGCGAGCGGGTTGTCGCGGCTCGGGCGGACGACGGCGGCGGTTCGGCAGACGGGCTTCGACAGGTACAGCCCGAGGTTCTCGCGCAGCGGCAAGAGATAGTCGTCGATGGCGAGCAGCTTGGCCTCGCCCGTCACGGCGACACCGGTGGCGGGAAAGTGAAACGAGCGCGCCGCCTCGGCGCCGCGGACGGTGAGACTGGCCAGGCCGAGGCCGGCCAGCACGAGCAGGCGCCGGCAGAAGCGGCCGGCGCGGGCAATGGGGGTAAGATTCATGTTCGATGAAAGTCTCGACACCGCGGCGGGGGCGCGCCGCGGGCGGTCAGGCGAGGTGCGCGGGCAGCAACTCCGGCGTGTGGCGGCGCACCCAGGCGATGAGGCGCTTCACGTGCTGCTCGGTGCCGCTGCGGTAGGGCGACTGGCAGCGAACGCCGACCACGCCGCCGCCGGCGACGCGCTGGATGCGGTCGACCGCGGAGTCCCAGAGTCCCTCCTCGCGGACCATGGGAATGAGCGCCTCGTACAGGTAGCGCCGCATCGAGTCGGCGAGCGGCTTGGCCTCCTTGAGCCGTCCGGCCGCGCAGAGCTTGTACAGCTCGACGACCTTGGGGGCGTTGAAACCGGTGATGGAGCAGTAGCCGCCGCGGCCGCCGGCGGGAATCCGTTCGAAGAAATCCTCGCCGCCGAAGATCGCGAGGTCCGGCGCTGCCTTGAGCATGGCCTTGACCGCCTTCACGTCGGAGCCGGTGTCCTTGGTGCCGATGAACGTGGGCACCTCATGCGCAATCTGGGCGAGCAGCCGCGGCTCGATCTTCCGCTTCGAGCGCATCGTGAGATAGAGCACGATCGGTGTGCGGCCGGCCTCGGCGGCGATCTCGCGCACGAAGCGCCGGAGCTCGTCGTCCTTCAGCTCAAGCCAGAACGGCAGCGCCATCTGGATGGCGTCGGCGCCGTGCTTGACCGCGGTCCGGATCCGCTGCCGCGCGGTGCGGGTGCTCAGGGCCGAAGCGCCGATCTGGATCGGTAGGCCGAGGTCGTGGGCCTCGTCGCACGCGATGGCGGTGATCCGCTCGAAGGTCGCGTCGTCCTGCGCGTAGAACTCGCCGGTCGTGCCGCCGGTGTAGACGCCGTGCACGCCGGTGCCGCCGTAGCCGCGGATCTCACGGGCGAAGCGGCGGGCGTCGAGCTCGTCGCGGTCGTTCCAGGGCACGATGAGGGCGCACCACACGCCGTGCAGGTTTTTGCGGGTCAGGGTCTTGATTCGGCGGCTCATGGGGAAAAGGTCGCGGGCAGGCGGTCGAGGCGGAAGAACCGCCGGGCGTTCTCGCGGAAGATCAGTCGCTTCGCCTCGGCGGGAATCTCGGCGGCCTCGATGCGGGCGCGCTGCAGCGCCACGTGGTACAGCGGCGTGTCGCTGCCGAAAAGGAGGCGCTCCGGGCCAAGCTCGCGCACGGCCCACTCCACGAGCCGCGGCAGGATGCTGCGCGCGCTCGAGGTGTCGACCCAGAGATTGCCGTGCTTCGCCGCCTGCACCGCGCGGACCTGCAGGTCGACGCGGCCGTTGGCGCCGGCGCCGTTGCCAAGGTGCGCCAGCAGCACGCGGGCGCCCGGATGCGCGTCGGCGAACGGCACGAACGCCGCAGGCAGGCTGTTCGGGCAGCCGCTGTGAGTCATCACCGCCGCTCCCACCTCCTCAAAAAACCGGAAGAGTTCCTCGCCGTGATCGCTGATGCGGTAGTCGTGCTCCTCCGGGTGAATCTTGATCCCGACGCACCACGGCGCTTGCAGCATCCGCCGGGCCTGGTCGTAGGTCTTCGGCTGGAGCGGGTTCACCACCACGTACTGCAGCAACCCCTTCACGCGCGGCACCAAGGCGAACGCCGCGTCGTTCGCCGCCACCACGTCCTGGCCGCGACCGCGGGGCAGCAGGCCGTCGAGCGGCGACGCGATCGTCCATTCGATCCCGCAGCGCCGGGCCCGCTCCGTGACCTCCTCGGCCGCGCCGCTGGAGAACTCGCCGATCAGCGGATCGGCATGCAGATAGCGCCCAAAATGGGCATGGGAATCGATGGCGGCGACGTCGCTGAAGGTCATCGGGACGAAAGACACTGCCCGCCAAACAGGGCCGGACGGCATCAGGTTGTGGTTACCTCGGAGAGCGCTTCAGGAGGACTGGCGAGACCGAATTGGCGTGCTAATGACAGCAACTTGTGTCTAAAAGTATACAAGTGTATGGAAAATGGTTCCTGTCAACAGCCATTCCCGAGAGTCACGGTTTGGCGTCCGACAGGGTAACCGGCCTTTCCATCCCTACCCTGCCATGATTGTCGACTCGCACGTCTACTGTTTTCCGGCCCCGGACACCCGCGCCGGGCATCCCACAGTGGCGGCCCACCTTGAATTCTGGCAGCGCCAGCAGGCGCTCCACCACCAGCCGACGTTCCGCGTTCGCGACCGGGCTCCCGGCGACTCGCGGGTGCTGCTGGACCCCACGCCGGAGGACCCGCTGCGCGTGGCCCACAACCGCAACTTCCGCGTCGACCGCGTCTGCAACCGCTTCGTCTGGACGGTGGACGGCGAGGACTACACCAAGCAGCAGCTGCCGCCGAACGTGATCGAGTTCAGTCCCGGCGCGGTGATCGCCGAGATGGACCATGCCGGCGTCGACTGGGGGCT
>CAYYGV010000023.1:0-39924 GCA_964471615.1 uncultured Opitutaceae bacterium | reverse complement strand
CGTCAACATCGGCTCCGTCTGCCAGCGCAAGGGCCAGCACGTCTACATCCGCGCCGTCGACCAGCTGATGAAGCAGCACGGCGCATCCTTCGCCGACAAGGGCCCGATCGAGTTCCTCATGGTCGGCGCCCGCGAGGGCCTCTACCTCGAGTCCATCGAGCAGGACATCGAGCTGATGGGCCTGAAGAACACCAAGCTGTTTCCCGAGACCCTCGACATCTACGACTGGTACCGGCTCGCCGACATCTTCGTCTGCACCAGCTTCGAGGAGTCCTTCCCCCGCGTGCTGCTCGAGTCCGCCTCCTTCCGGATCCCGATCATCAGCACGAACGTCAACGGCATCCCCGAGATGCTCGTGAACAACGACGAGGCGTTCCTGATCCCGGCTGGCGACTACCACAAGCTGGCCGCCGCCCTCAAGGCGTGCCTCGACAAGTACTTCGCCCGCGACGACAAGATGGTCTCGATGGCCTTCGCCCGGATGTCGCGGTTCTACGACGCCCGCGTCTCCCTGCCGACCCACGTCGCCATGGCCCGCGAGGCGTACTTCGGCTAAGCGCCGTCCCCATGCGCCCCCGGCGGCCAGCTCCCGCGGATCACCTCCCCGCCTGAGTCCCATGCCCACGGCCCGCCGCCTTCCCGTCTGGCTCGGCGCCCTCCTCCTGGTCGCGCTCTCCGTCCTGCTGCGCTGGCCCTCGCTCCCGCGCGAGGTCTGGAATCTCGACGAGGCCAACACCACGGTGTTCGCCCAGCATCTCCGGCAGGGCGACGTGATGTACCGCGACGTGGCGGACACGCGCAGTCCCCTGATGGTCTACCTGCTCGCGGCCGAGCTACGGATCGTCGGCGAGTGGAACAACCGCGGCCTCCACCTCGGGCTCGCGGTGATGATCGGCCTCACCGGCCTGCTGCTCTGGCGCACGGTGCGGCGGCTCGACGGCAGCGCCGCCGGCGGCTGGGCCGGCGTGCTCTTCGTGGTGGCCAGCGTGCTGTTCGTCGACCCGGTCGACGCCTTCACGACGCACACCGAGTGGTTCGTGGTCTTCTTCTCGGCGCTGGGTTTCTGGCTGCTGGCCCACGCCTGGCGGCGGTCCGACGCCGCGGTCGGCGCCCTCGCTGGCTTCGCCTTCGGCCTGTCCTATCTCTCCAAGCAGCCCGGCCTCCTCGACGGGCTTACCGCGGCCGTGTGGATCGCGCTGCTCGCCGCCTTCGATCCGGCGGACCGTCGCCGCCGTCTGCGGGTCCTCGCCGCGCTGGCCGCGGGCGCGGCGGCCGTCGCCGCGGCAGCACCGCTGTACTTCTGGTCGCGCGGCGCGCTCGTCGAATACCAGTTCTACGTCTGGACCTACAGCACCCGGTACTACCTGCCGGAAATCCCGGCCGGCGAACAGTGGCGCGCGCTCGGCGCCCCGTTCGAGCTCGCGTGGCGCCATCTCCCCATCCTGGCCGTCGCCGGCGGCCTTGGCGCCCTGCTCGCCCTTCGCGGCCTCGGCCGCGCCCTCCGGCTTCAGCTCGCGGGCCAGGAGGTGCCCCTGCTGGCGCTGGGCTGGACCGCCTCCGGCGTGATCGCAAGCGCGCTCGGCGGCCGCGCGTTCGACCACTACTGCCTGCAGGCCCTGCCGGGTTTCTGCCTCCTCGCCGGGTGGGCGCTCGACGTGGCCTGGTCCCGCGGCGCCTCCGGCCGCGGCGCGTTCGCGTGGCGCCTGCTCGTCGCGCTGCCGTTCTTCGTCGCCGGCGCCCAGGCCGCGCGCCGGCTCCGCACGCTGGACCTCGATCCCGGCCCCGCCCGGGTCACCGGCCAGGTGGTGCGGGAATGGACGCGTCCCGACGAGCGGATGTTCGTGTGGGGCTTCTACCCCGAGGCCGCCTACTACGCCCAGCGGCTGAACGCGTCGCGGATCGTCTTCGCCAATTTCCTCACCGGGCTGATTCCCTGGACCAACGTCGACCCCGACCGCGACACGTCCTATGCCGTCGTCCCTCACGCCTGGGAAACGCTGTGGTCGGACTTCGGCCGCCGGCCTCCCGCGGTCATCCTCGATACCGGCACCCGGCGCTACTACGGCAAGTACCCGATCTCCCGCCAGGAACGGCTCTGGACTTATCTGCTCGACCACTACGTCGAGGTCGACGGCGACCGGCTGATGGTCGACGGATCCCGGCTGTTCCGCCGCCGCAATGCCACGCTGCCCGCGACTTCCTCCCCGACTCTGGACCCGACCCTGATAATTCGGGCCCCGATATCGGGCGACGCTCCGACCGATCGGTACGTCACCACGATTCCCGACGGCGCCGTGGCCGCCGAGTTCTACGTGAATGGCCAGGGCGAGGGCGCGGTCGCCGTTCCGTCGGGCCGGTCCCACCAGTTGACGTTTTTCTATCGGCCCGACCGCCACGGTCGCGAACCGGCGGTCGCGGTCCGGGTGCAGCGCGCCGACGGCACCGTGGCGACAGGGCCGGTGAAGGTCCTGCCGCCACCGCCGCCCGTGCCGGCCATCCAGGCCGGCGAGGTTGCCCTGCCCGCCCTGGAAAGCTCCTGCCTCACCGGCCCGCCCGTCTGGCAGCCGCGCGAGCAAGTCTTCTCGGCGCACGCGCCGGCCCGGCTGGTGTTCGCGCGACCGGCGGCCCTGCTCGGCGTCAGCATTGAGTTCGGCCTGTTCGACGGCGCGTTCGCCCCCGAGCGGCGGCCGCCCACCAACGGCGTCGAGCTGCAGGTGAACTTTCTCCCCGATCACGGCCCGCGCCGGCGGCTCGCCACCAAGGCGATCTATCCGGCCGCGATCGCCGCCGACCGCGGCCGGCAGCGCGTCGATGTGGACCTGCCACCGCGCGAATCCGGCCGGCTCGAGATCCTGATCACCCCCGGCCGCGAAAACGACTCGAGCAGCGACTGGTCCTATTTCGGCCGGATCGAGGGCAAGGCCCTGCCGGTCAGCCTCACGGTCGCAGGCGAACCGCGCCTGCCGGTGGCCTACGACGCCCCGTACGGCCTCGCGGCGGTCGACGAGGACGGACGGCGGTTCACGCTCGCGCCCGCGCCGACCGCGATCGAATTCGACCTGCCGGCCGGGGTGGCCACCGTGACCGGCGAGTGCAAGATGCTCCGCAGCAGCTGGGCGCAATCCCAGGGACACACGGCGGGAGTTGATTTCATCGCCGAGACACTCGGGCCCGACGGAAAAGTCACGGAAGTCTGGCGCCAGCGCCTCGATCCTGCCCACCGCCCGGAGGACCGCGCAGTGCATCCTTTCACATTCGCGGTCGGGAACCCGTCGCCGGTTCGGCTCCGGCTCCGCTCGGCCCCGTCCCATCCGCCGGACAATTCGTTTGGCGACGCCGCCTGGGGCCAGCTTCGGGCGAACCTGAAGCAACCCTGAGCGGACGGGCGCCGGATGCCCGGCCAGTGGTTGAAGATCAGCGGGAAAGGCGATCGGGCGGGCCGCCCCATTCTGCTTTTCTCCCAGCGCTTGTTCTTGCGACCCCTTCCCGCAGCCCTTTGCTGGAGGGTCACCGGATGAGCGCCCACATCAACGAGAACGAAGCCTACCTCTTCAGCGTCGAGCAGCCGGTGGACTGGACCCTGAAGCCCGAGCAGTTCTGGATCACGGGCTGGTTCGTTTCCAAGAACGGCATCCGGTACAATGACGTCCGGGCCTTCATCGACGACGTGCCGATCATGGGCCTCTTCGGCCTGCCGCGGCCGGACATCGAGGCGACCTACGCCCACTGGACCCAGGGCGCGCACGCCGGTTTTTCGTTCCGCCTCGATCCCTGGCCCGGCGCCAAGCTGATCCGGCTGGAGATCCTGAACGAGAACAACCACTGGGCCGAGTTCTGGCGGGTGCCGATCCGGGTCCGGGGCAAGGGCCCCTGCCGCCGCCTGCACGCCGAGCTCAAGCCCGAGCTGGTCAAGCCCATGCTGCTCGAGCTGCTGAAGCTCACCCGGCTCGACGCGCCGAAGGTCCGCGAGGACCACACGCTGAAGCTGGTCCGCGAGCGGTCGGTCATCCCGCTCGAGACGCTGCCGGTGCCGCCGCTGCACGGGGTGTTCGAGGGCCCGCACCTCATCGGCCACACCCAGTACGACAAGCTCCACATCGGGGGCTGGATCTTCCACGCCAACCAGCCGATCCGCCAGCTGGTCGCCACGACCGACAACCGCACCCAGAACAATCTCATCCACGGCATCGAGCGGGCGGACGTCGCGGCGCTGTTCCCCGAAAACCCGCGCGCCAAGGCGCCGCTGTTCCGCGGCAACGTCGACCTGCCGGCCGGCCTGGCCGAGCCCGTGTGCCTGCGGATCTTCGCCATCCTCGAGGACGGCCGCAAGGAGCTCGCCTTCACGAAGCGCCTCTACGCCTGGACCTCGCTCGCGAAGGAGACGCCCCTTCCCCCCTACTCCTTCGCCAACTACCGCGACATCGTCGCGACCGTCGTCCGCGCCTGCCGTCGCCTGAAGGTCCGCACCGGCGGCCTCTCGTTCTGGCGGACCGTCGCCGCCGTCCATCGGATCTACCGCACCGAATCCCCCGAGCCCCAGCCTTGGTTCGCCTGGCAGCTCGCGAAGCCGTACGCGAGCTGGCTCGCCCACAACTCGCTCGCGCCCCGCCTGCGCGAGGCGCTGGTCCAGTCGGCCGCCCGGCTCACCGCCGCCGAGGGCCCGTCCTTCGCCCTCATCGTCGACACGCGCCTCGCCGGGCCCGGCCAGCTCGAACGCCTCGTCACCTCGGTGCGCGCCCAGCTCTACGGCCGCTGGCACCTCGGCCTGCTCCAGCCGGCCGACGCCACACCCGTCCTCGCCGCCGAGCTAGCCCGACTGGCGGCCGCCGACGAGCGCATCCGCGTCATCTTCGCGCCCGATTCGAATCACGCCGCGGCGCTCAACGCCGCGTCGCACACGCTCAGCGACGATTGGCTGGGCTATCCCGAGCCCGACGGCCGGCTGGCGCCCGACGCCCTGCTGCGCGTCGCCGAGGCGATCGCCGCCCATCCCGCGACCGAGCTGGTCTACACCGACGAGGACCAGATGGACGACGCCGGCCAGCGGTCCAACCCGGTCTTCAAGTGCGGCTGGAACCCCGCGCTGGTCGTGTCCGGCCTCCAGCCCGGCAACCTGGTGGTGCTCCACCGCCGCCTGTTCATGCGGGCGCGCGAGTTCATGCCGGACTACGCGCCGGCGCTGGCCTTCGACCTCCATCTCCGCGTGGCCGAGCACGTGACCCCGGCGCAGGTCCGGCACGTGGATGCCGTGTGCTACCACGCCGCCCCGGCCCGCGCCCACGAGGCGGGCAGCCCGCTCGTCGAGCAGACCCGGCACGCCCTCGAGGCCGCCATCATCCGCCGCCAGTTGCCCGCCCGCGCCTTCCAGCCGCCGTGGGCCCAGCAGCGCGGCCGCCTCCACCACCAGCTCTACTGGGACAGCAGCTTCCTCGCGGCGAACCCGGTCACGATCGTCATCCCGACCCGCGACCGCGCCGACCTGCTCGAGCGCTGCCTGGAGGCCCTGGTCCTGAACGTGGACTGGCGCCACGTGAAGCTGCTCATCATCGACGATTTCTCCCGCGACGAGAAGACGGCGCGCCTGCTCCGCCTGCTGCCGACGCGCCGGGAGTTCAACTGCCGCGTGGTCCGCCCCGACGTGGACCCGATGAAGCCGTTCAACTACTCGCTCCTCGTCAACACGGCGCTCCCGCACCTCGACACGCCGCTGGTGCTCCACCTCAACAATGACGTCGACGCGCTCCGGCCCGGCTGGATCGAGGCGATGGCCGGCTGGTTCGCCATCCCCGAGGTCGCGGTCGTCGGCGCCAAGCTGCTCTTCCCGAACAACCACCTCAATCACGCCGGCATCACCGTCGGGCCGCACCATGGCCTGGCGGACGTGCCCCTGGCGGGCCTGGCGAGCGGCTCGGACGACCACTACGCGTTCCACCAGCTGGCGCGCGACGTCAGCGCGGTCACCGGCGCGTGCATGATGACCCGCACCGCGCTGTACCGCGAGTTCGGCGGGTTCAACGAGCAGGACTTCAGCGTCACCTACAACGACGTCGACTACTGCCTCCGCCTGCAGGCCGCCGGCCACCGGATCATCTACACGCCCCAGGCCGAGCTCTGGCACTGGGGCAGCGCGTCGCGCGGCACCACCTACTACGAGAGCGAGCACGTCGGGTTCATCCGGAAATACGCCTCGTACGTCGACCCGCACTTCCCCCGGCAGCTGTACCTCGAGCCCGGCGCGCTGCAGCTCGACACCTACCGCTACGAGCACGCCGACCGGGCCGGCCGGCTGCACCTGCTGCTGGTCACGCACAACCTCAACTACGAGGGCGCCCCGCTCTTCCTGCTGGAATACGCGGCGTTCATGGTGCGGAAGGCGGGCTTCACGGTCGACCTGCTCGCGGCCGAGGACGGCCCGCTGCGCGAGGCCTACGAGGCGCTCGGCATCAAGATCACGCTGGTCGACCGGCACCCGCTCCACGGCGCCCGCAACGACGCCGAGTTCGCCGAGCAGGTCCAGGTGATGCTGCACAAGCTCGACCTCCGCGCGGTCGACGTCGTGCTCTGCAACACCGTCGCCTGCTGGTGGGGCGTCCATCTCGCCGCGGCCGCCGGCAAGCCGTCGCTGCTCTACATCCACGAGAGCGCGTCCATCAAGCGGTTCTTCTCGAAGGCGCTCCACCAGCACATGCAGCACGTCGCCCGCGGCGCGTTCCGCCAGGCCACGCGCGTCTGCTTCCTCTGCCGCTCGAGCCGGTCGTATTTCGAGGAGTTCAACGACTACGACAACTTCCGCTTCGTCTCGTCCTGGATCGACCTGCCCCGCATCGAGGCGTTCAAGCGCGCCCGCTCCAAGGCCGACCTCCGCCGCAAGTACGGCTACGCCGACGACGAGATCATCATCGCCAACGTCGGCACCGTCTGTGAGCGCAAGGGCCAGCACATCTTCATCCGCACGATCGACACGTTCATGCGGCAGTACGCCGCCGGGGAAAAGTACCGCTTCCTGTTCGTCGGCGGCCGCGCCGGGGAGTACCAGGACTCGCTGCTCCGCGACATGGCCATGCTCGGGCTCACCAACGTCGACATCATCACCGAGACCCGCGAGGCCTACGATTTCTTCGTGCTGGCCGACATGTTCGTCTGCACCAGCTACGAGGAGTCCTTCCCGCGGGTGCTGCTTGAGGCGATGGCTTTTGGCACGCCGATTGTCAGTACGGACGTGCATGGCATTCCCGAGATGGTCACCGACAAGGCCGAGGCCTACCTGGTCGAGCCGGGCAACCCCGTGAAATTCGCCAAGGTCATGAAGACCTGCCTCGACAAGCAGCGCAACGGCGCGTCAACCGCCCCGATGGGCTACTCCAAGGTCGTCCGCGCCTACGACATCGACCGGGTGCTCCCCAAGCACGCCGACCTCGCCCGCCAGGCCCTGCTCGACTTCGACGGCCAGGCCCCCCGCACCACGCCCCGCAAGCTCTCCGGCGGCGCCGACCGGGTTGAATCCAGCTGGTGAGCGCCCCATCCTCCCCCTCGCCCATGACCGAAACCCCCGCCGCCGGACTCCAACGCCTCGACCGCCTGCTGGGCCGCGCCGTCTGGCTGGCCGGCCAGGCCGCACTCGTGTTCCTGCTCTGGCTGACCGTCGTGCGCTTCCCCAACTCGCCGGCGTCCGACCTCGACCCGTCGTGGCGCATGGTGCTCGGCTACGCCGACGCCCATCACCTCCAGTTCGGCACGGAGCTCATCTTCACCTACGGCCCCCTCGGCTACCTCCTGCCGTCAACGAGCATCGGCATCAACTACTGGCACCATCTCGTCTGGCAGGTCGTCGCCCACGGCCTCCTCGCCGTCTCGCTCTACCTGCTCGCCCGGCAGCTCCCCGGCTGGCGGCGCGGCCTGTTCTACGCGTTCCTCCTGGCCTTCGGCCTCGGGTACATGGACGTGGTGCACATGATCGCCGTGCTGCTCTACGCCCTCGCGCTCCTGCACGAGCCGGTCGTCCGCCGCCGGTGGCTCGCCGTCCTGCTTGCGCTGTTCCTCGCCGTCCTCGCGCTGGTCAAGTTCACCAATCTCCTCCTCGCCGGCGTCGCCGTCGCGGCCATCGTCGCCCACTACGCCTGGCGCCGCCGCTGGCCCGAGGCCGTCCTCATCGGCGGCGGCTTCGTGGTCGGCTTCCTCGGCGGCTGGGCCGCGTGCGGCCAGCACCTCGGCAACCTCCCCGCCTACATCGCCAACTCCCTCGACGTCAGCCGCGGCTACGGCGACGCCATGTCCGTGGACGGTTCCGACGGCGTCCTCGCCCTCGGCCTCGGCGCCCTCGGCGGCCTCGTCGCCTACTACGCGCTCGTCCTCCTCCGCGCCACCGACCGGCCGCGCGCCCTGGCCGGGCTCGCGATCGTCGCCGCCGCCTCGTACCTCAACTGGAAGCACGGCTTCGTTCGCGCCGACGGCCACGTCCTCGCCCACTTCTTCGTCTGCCTGTTCCTCGTCCTCGTCGGGCCGCTCCTCCTCGGCGACAACGGCGCGAACCACCGCACCAAGGGCGCCCTGCTGCTGGCGGCGGGCGCCTGCTCGCTCGCCGGCATCTGGCTGACCTCGGCCATGACCCTGACCGACGCCGGCGCCGCGCTCAATGCCCGCGTGAAGGACAACCTGTCCAAGGTCGCCGCCTTCCCGCAGCTCACCCGCCTCGCCCGCGAGGAGTTCGCCAGCGTCGCCGGCATCCATCAGCTCGCCGCGGTGCGCTCCGTCATCCACGACCGGCCCGTCGACATTCTCGGCAACGAGCAGGCGTACGCCCTCTTCAACGGCTTCAACTACCGCCCGCGCCCCGTCTTCCAGGGTTATTTCCCGTACACGAAGCACCTGCAGCGGCTCAACGAGGCGTTCATGCGCTCCGACCGCGCGCCGGAGTATGTCCTGCAGAAGGTCCAGACCATCGACTACCGCCTGCCGTCGCTCGACGACTCGCTGGTCACGCGCTACCTCTACCACCACTACACCTACATCCTCGAGGACCGCGATTTCCTCCTCTGGAAGCGCAATCCCCCGGACGCATCGCTCGACGCTAAGACGCTGCTCTCGAGCGCGAACGTGAAGTTCGGCGAGCAGGTGAAGAGCCCGATCGTCGGTGACAACCCGGTGTGGTGCGAGCTGGACATCCGGCCCTCGCTGCTCGGGCGGATCCGCGACGCCTTCTACAAGCCGCCGCAGCTCAAGATCGCCGTCAATGACGGCACCGCCCAGCTGAGCACCTACCGCCTCGTCGCCAACATGGCCGGCGCCGGCTTCCTGCTCTACCCCCACTTCACGAACACGTACAACATCCGCTCGTTCCAGGGCGGCGGCCTCGGGCCGCGCATCTTCTGGTTCTCGGTCGAGCTCGACCCCGCGATGCGGAAGTACTTCGCGCCGACGATCGGCGTCCGGATCTACCAGCTGCCGCCCTTCGCCCGGTCCCAGAGCCAGGAGAATTCCCGTCCCGAGGTCCGCTTCCGCACCTTCAGCCAGCCGCCCGTCAATGTCTCGGCGCCCTATCCGACGGACATCCTGATCGAGGACAACCGCGAGGTCCTGCTGGCCCACCCGCCGAGCAAGATCGAGTTCGACCTCGACCGGAACGCGCGCCACGTCACCGGCAAGTTCGGCCTCGTCAAGAACGCCTACACCAACGGCAACACCACCGACGGCGTCGAGTTCACGATCGAGTGGGTCAACAGCCACGGCCAGGTGAGCGTCGAGTTCCAGCGCCTCCTCCAGCCTCTCACCGTCCCCAAGGACCGCGGCACGCAGTCCTTCGATCTCACCCTGCCCGAACCCGGCGGCCACCTGGTCTTCCGGACCGGCCCCGGGCCCGCGAACGACGTCGCGTTCGACTGGGCCTTCTGGTCCGAGGTCAAGTTCGCCCCGTAGCGGCGCCCCGCGCCCGTCATGAGCCCTCCCATGTCGGCGGCCGTTCCTGCCACTCCGATCCCCCCGCGGGACCGGCGGGTGGAGCTCGCCGGCTTCCTGCTGCTCTGGCTCGCGTGCCTGCAGGCCCCGCGCACGCTCGCGCCCGGCCTCGACGCCTCGTGGCAGCTGATGCTCGACTTCGCGTTCGACCACGGGCTGCGGTTCGGCACGGAGCTGCTGCCGACCATGGGCCCGGCGGGTTTCCTGATCGCCCCGGCGCCGGCCGTCCACCATCTCACCGCCCGGTTCGCGTGGATGCTGTTCGGCAACGCCGCGCTCGCCGGCGTCCTCTGGCATCTCGGCCGCCGGCTCGCTGGATTCCGCCGCGGCGTGTACTACGTCTTCCTCCTCACGCTCGTCGCGCCGTTCCCCGAGGTCCTGCACGGTCTCGTCATCCTCGCGACCGGCCTGACGCTCCTCCGCGAGGAGGTCCACACCCGCGTCCTGCGCGCCACCGGGCTGGCGGCGTTCCTCGGTTTTCTCGCGCTGTTCAAGTTCACCCACTTCACGCTCGCGACCGCGGTGGTCGCCTGCGCCATCTGGGCGGCCTCCCGCCGCGACGGCGCCCGGCCGGTCCTGCTGCTCGGCACCGGCTTCGCCGCCGGGGTCCTCGGCGGCTGGCGTCTCCTGGGCCAGCCCTTCGCCCAGCTGCTGCCCTTCCTCCGGCAGTCGGTCGAGATCAGCCGCGGCTACGTCGACGCGATGTCGCTTGCAGAGAGCAACCTGGTGCTCGCGACCGGGCTCGCCGCCCTCGGGCTCAGCGCCTGGTACGCCTGGTCGTACTGGCGCGCCGAGCGCGACCGCGCCGTCGCGAACGCCGCCGTCGGCATGCTCGCCGCCTCGTGGTTCATCAACTGGAAGCACGGCTTCGTCCGCGCCGACGGCCACGTCCTCGCCCACTTCATCAGCTGCCTCTTCCCCGCGCTTGCCTTTCCCGCGCTGCTGCGGGAGGCGCCCGCGCCCGGCCGGCGCCGGCTCACCCTCGCGCTCGCGGCCGTGTCGCTCGCCGGCGTCTGGCAGGGCTACGCCCCGGCGCTCACCGAGGCGCTGGCGGGTCTCAACCACCGGGTCGCCGAGAATCTCGCCGTCCTCGCGGAGCTCCGCCACCCGCACGCGTACGCCCGCGCCGCCCGCGCCGCGTTCGCCGAGTTCGGTCAGGCCCGCACGCTGCCGCGCAGCACGCCGCTGGTAGGCGCCGAGCCGGTCGACGTCCTCGGCGCCGAGCAGTCGATCGCCATGCTCGGGCCGCTCCACTACACGCCGCGCCCCGTCTTCCAGGGCTACTACGCTTTCACACCCGCCCTGATCCGGCTCAACGAGGCGTTCTACGCCTCCGACCGCGCCCCGCGCTTCGTGCTGCAGAAGGTCCAGACGATCGACCAGCGCGTGCCCACCCTCGACGATGCCCGCGTCCTCACTCAGGTGTTCACCCACTACGCCCTCGTCGCCGAGGAGCATGACTGGCTGCTCTGGGAGCGGGTGTCGCGGCCCACACCCCTCCGCACCCTGCCGCTCGCAACCGTGGACACCGGCTTCGGCCGCGCCGTCCCGGTCCCGGCCAGCGACACCGGCGCGCTCTGGGTCCGCGTCGATGTCCGCCCCAATCTCCTCGGCCGGCTCCGCTCCTTCCTCTACAAGCCGCCGGCGCTCGCGCTCAAGATCGTCGACGCCACCGGCGCCGCCCAGACCTACCGGCTGGTGCGCGAGATGGGCGCCGACGGGTTCCTGCTCCAGCCGTACCTGACCTCGCAGGCCGCCGTGACGGGATATTTCTCCGGCCGCGATGCCGAGCCGCCGGCCGCGCGGACCCTGACCGTGGAACTGCCCGACGGCGGCCGGTCGTGTTACGCGGACGAGATCACCGTGTCATTCGAGAAGCTTCCCTCGCTGGCGCGCCCGCCGCACCCGGCGGCAGTGCCGACCGAGAGCCGGTACCGGATGTTCAGCCTCGCGCCGGCGCGCGTCGCGTCGCCGCACCCGTGGGGACCTTCGCTGCTGGACGGACGCGAGGTGTTCTTCATCCATGCCCCGGGCGAGATCGAGTTCGACCCCGACATGGCCGTCACGCATTTCCACGGCGAGGTCGGCCTCTCGCCCGACGCCTACACGGCGACGCAACAGACCGACGGCGTCGAGATCGTCATTGAGCACGTCTCGCCGGGCGGCCGGCGGACCGAGCTGATGCGGCGCTTCCTCGACCCGGTGCACCGGCCGGAGGACCGCGGCCTGCAGCCGTTCTCGTTCGCCCTGCCCGGCAAGGGCCGGGTGATCCTGCGCAACCTCACCGGCCCGCACGACAACCCGGCGTTTGACTGGACGCTCTGGGCCGGGCTGCGTTTCGACTGAGTTTTTCCGCTCGCATGACGAACCCGTCCGTCCCGTCCTCCCCGACCTCTCGCTGGCTCCGCGCCGGCTGGCTGCTCGCGGCCGCGGTGCTCGCGGTGTACTTCTTCGCGCCGGCCAGCGCGGTGCTCGACGTCACGCTCGACGCGTCGAACTACGGCTCCTACGCCAGCTTCACGGCGGAAGGCCGGCAGTACGGCGCCGATGTGCTGCCGATGGCGGGCCCCTACGGTTTCATCCTCTACGGGTGGACCTACGCCGGTCAGCTGTACTGGGCCCGGTTCGGGCTCGAGCTGCTCGTGAAGGCGGGGTTCGCGCTCCTGGTGCTCTGGCAATTCCGCGAGACGGCGGCCCGGTGGATGCGGTGGCTCTGGCTCCTGACGCTGCTGCTGCTGCCGCACGGGGTGGCCGAGCTCGTCTACGACCTGACGGTGCTGCTCGCGGGGTTGTACCTCGTGCTGAACTACGAGCGCCGCGACCGGCTCGCCAGTTCGTGTGCCGCGGCCGTCCTGCTCTCCCTGCTCGCACTGAGCAAGGGCACCCTGCTGATCCTGACCACCGCCATGGTCGGACTGGTGGCAGTCCCGGCAGTGATGCAGCGCGACTTCCGGCGGTTCGTCCTGGTCGCCATCAGCTTCGCCGCGGGCCTGGCGGGATGGTGGCTCGCCGCGCGGCAGAACCTGCTGCACCTGCCGGCCTTCGCGCACGGCATCAGCGAGCTGTCCAAGGGCTACAACGAGGCCATGGCCATCAACGAGCCGATCCTCGCGTTCGCCACCGGGTGCGCGACGTTGGTCGTGCTCGAGCTGCTCACCCTCATTCTCGCCTGGCAGCGTCGCCGGGAGCCCGCGGGCCTCGCCGCCGCCCTGCTGCTCGGCGCGTTCAATTTCCTCAAGTGGAAGCATGGCTTCGTCCGGGCCGACGGCCACGTTCACATCTTCTACCAGTACGCGCTCGCCGCCGCGCCAACGCTCTGGCTGCTGCTGCCCGCCCCGGCGCCGGGACGGCGCCTCGCCCGCGTGCTGCCGGCGCTGCTGGTCGCGGCAACGGTTGGCCTCGCGATCTACGGTCCCGGCGACGCCCCGCTCGGCCGCCTCGCCTGGCAGGTTCGCCGCGTGCTGCCGCTCACCGGCGAGGCCTTCGAGGCGGTCACGCATCCGGCGGCGACGCGCCGCGACCTCGAGCAGCGCCTCGCGGTCAACCGCACGAGCTTCGGCCTGCCTGACGTGCAGCGCGTGGTCGGGCGCACCCCGATCGACTTCTTCGGCTTCGAGCACGGCTATCTCGCGCTGAACGGCATGAACTACCGCCCGCGGCCGATGGGCGGCGGCTCCTTCAACGTCTTCACGCCCTACCTCCAGCGCGCCAACGCTGCGTACGTCCAGGACCCCGCCCGTCGTCCCGGGTTCTACCTTCTCAGCCTCCAGACGATCGACAACCGGTTCCAAGGCGCCGACGACGCGTCGACCCTGCGCGCGGTGCTCGCCGGCTACCACCCGATCTTCGCCGAACAGGGCATGCTGCTGCTCCAGGCCAACCCCGCCCCGGCCGTCCCGCCCGCGCCGCGGGTCCTGCTGCACGTCCCGGTCCGCTTCGGCGAGACGATCGGCCTGCCGGTCGTCGGCCCGGACGAGATGGTGCTCGCCACCTTCAATCTCCCGCGGACCCTCGCGGCCAGGTTCCGCGCCGCCTGGTACAAGCCGTCGCAGCTGTACCTCAGCCTGAGCGGCGACGGCGTGCTCGAGCCCGAGAGCCGGCGGCTCGTGCCCAGCCTCGTGGAGGAACCCGCGATCTTCAGCCCCGTGCTCGAGCGGACCGCCGACCTGCTCGGCCTCTACTCCCGCGAGCCGGGCAAGACGCTGCGCTCGATCCGGGTCACCGCCGAGCGGCCGCAGGACTTCGTGCTGTCCGAGCTGACCGTGACGTTCTACGCCGCGCCGCGCCCGGCGCCGGTGTCGGCGGAACTGCGCGCGCAGATCATCGAGACCATGAAGTACCCGATGGCCAACCGGCAGCCGCTCGCGATCCTGCCGCCCAACCAGGCCATCCGGATCTTCAGCGGTCTCCCGGTCCAGATGCTCGAGACGCCCGGGCAGATGATTTTCGCCCTCGGCCCGACCGACCGGGTAGTCACCTTCGACTACGGCATGGACCCCGAGTGCTACACCCGTGGGACGACCGACGGCGTGGACATCTTCGTGACGCTTGACGCGCCGGGCGCTGCGCCGGTCCAGATCTTCCGTCAGCCGCTGCACCCGCTGACGGTCCCCGCCGATCGCGGGCCCCATCACCACCGCCTCGTGCTGCCGCCGCGGATCCCGGCCGGGGCCAAGCTCGTGTTCCACACCGATCCCGGAGCGGACGGCAACTCGGCCTGGGACTGGGCGTACTTCACCCGCGTGCGGTTCGAGAGCGGACCCCACGTGCCGGACCAGTTTCCGAATTTCAACGTGGTCGCCGACGAGGTCGAGGGCGACTACACCGGCGCCCTGCTGCTCGGCGACGGGCGGACCATCTTCATGATGAACGCCCCGGGGCTCATCGCCCTCCCGCTGGACGGCAAGGCCCGCGCCCTGGTGTTCCAGGGCGGCATGCTCGAAGGCTCGTACACGCAGGGCGACACCGACGGCAGCGACTTCGTGGTCGAGCTCCGCCGCGCCGACGGCCGCACGGAGGAACTCAGCCGCCGCCAGCTCCGTCCCAAGACCGTCGCCGCCGACCGCGGCCTCCAGTCGATGAGCGTGTCGCTGCCCGCCCACGCCGCGGGCGACCACCTCGTCATCCGCACCACCGCCGGCCCCGGCAACAACAACTCCTGGGACTGGTGCTACATTGACGGCCTGACGCTCAAATGACCGCTCCGCACGTACGCCCCCGCCGCTGGCCCTGGCTGTTCGCCTGGCTGGTGCTCACGGTCTATTTTGTCACGCCCCCGCGCGAGGTCGCCGACCCGTCCCTCGACAAGTCGAACTACGCGACGTACGCGCACTTCGTCGCCACCGGCGCCCAGTGGGGGGCCGACGTGATCCCGATGACCGGGCCGTACGGGTTCATCCTCTACGGTCACACCTACGCCGGGGAGATCTACTGGCTGCGCCTGTGGGGCGATCTCGCGCTCAAGGGTCTCTGCGCGCTGCTAATCCTTCACCTTTTCCACCGGGCCGGACCCGGCGCGCTGCGCTGGTGCTGGCTGGCGGCGGTGATCCTGCTGGTGCCGACCGTTGACGACCTGTTCCACGACTACGCCATCCTCCTTGCCGGCCTGTGCCTCCTGGCCGGGCTCGGCGGTACGCGCCGCGGCTGGTCGTGGCTCGCGGCCGGCCTGCTCGGGCTGCTCGCGCTGTTCAAGGGCACGCACCTGCTCACCACCGCCGTGACGTTCGGCGTCTTCGCCGGGTTCGCCCTGCTCGAGCGCCAGGGCCGGGCGGCCGTGCGGCTTGGCGGCGTCTACCTCGGCGCCCTCGCCGGGTTCTGGCTGCTGGCGCGGCAGAACCTCCTGCATCTTCCGGCCTATATCCACGACGTGCTCGATCTCTCCTCGGGCTACAACGCCACGATGGGCTACGACGAGCCGCCCATCATCACCGGCGCCGGACTCGCGCTCGCCGCCCTCCTTCTCGCGCTGCTGGCCGTCACGGCGTGGAACGCCCCGCGCCACGCCCGGCCGCTCGGCGGGCTCCTGCTCCTCGCCGGCTTCAGCTTCATCAAGTGGAAGCACGGCTTCCTCCGCGCCGACGGCCACGTCGCGATCTTCTTCACCTCCGCCGCGGTCTTCGCCCCTACCATCGCGCTCGCCGGCCTGTCCTCGCTGCTGGCGCCCGCCCCGGCGCCGCTCGCCCCGCGGCGGCGGGCGCTGCTGCTGGCGCTGGCGGTGCTGGTCATCGGCGCGGGACTCCTGGGCGCCGCGGATTTCCGGCTGCGCACGGTCGCCACCTACCCGGGTCGCGTCACCTCGCAGTTCCAGGCCAACGCCCGCTACCTGGCGCGCCCGGCCAAGCTGAAGGCCGAGCTGGAGAAACAGCTCGAGGACGTGCGCCGCGACGTGCAGGTGCCGCAGATCCAGAACGAGGTTGAGCAGGAGACGATCGACTTCTTCGGCTTCCAGGAGGGGCTCCTGCTGCTCAACCGCCTCAACTACCACCCGCGGCCGATGGGCGGCGGCTCGTTCAATGTCTTCACGCCGCGCCTCCAGCGGATCAACGAGGCCTTCGTCGCCGATCCCGCCCGCGCCCCCGCGTGGCAGGTCATGCTGCTGCAGACGCTCGATGACCGCCTGCCGGCGGGCGACGACCCGCTGACCCTCAACGCGGTGCTGCAGCTCTATTCGCCGACGCTGATGCAGCGTGACTATATCCTCCTCAAGCGCCGCCAGAACGCGGCCCTGCCCCCGGCCCCGACCGTTCTCCAAACCGTGACCGCCCGCGCCGGCGAGACGATCCGCGTCCCCGCGACCTCGCCCGACCAGATGCTGCTCTTCACGATCCGGGCACCGCTCAGCCTCACGGGCAGCCTCCGGTCCTTCATCTACCGTCCACCGCAGCTCGCGATGAACGTCACGTCCGGGCGCCATCGCTTCGGCCGGACGTTCCAGGTGAAGCCGCTGATGTTCCAGAACCCGGTGATCCTGTCGCCGCTGCTCGAGGACAATTTTGACGTGCTCAACTTGTTCAGCCGCGATCCGGGCGACCAAGTCCAGACTCTCCGCCTCGAGCCGCAGCCTGGTTTCGCGCACGACACGTTCCAGGTCACGTTTTATGCCGCGCCGCGGCCGCCCGAGCCGAACGACACCGACGTCTCCGAGCTCCTCGCCTACCGGAAATACCCGCTCTACAGCCGCAAGCCCGTCTCGCTCGTCACCCAGGAGACCGGCATCCGCGAGATCAACCTGGAGCCGATCACGCTGGTCCACGCGCCGGGCAGCATCACGTGGGACCTCCAGCCCGATGACCAGCAGGTGATCTTCAGCTACGGCATCTACCCGAAGGCCTACCTCGAGGGGAACACCGACGGCGTGGAGTTCAACGTCGAGGTCATCTGGCCGCCGGCCGATGGCCGCATCCTGTGGAAACAGATGCTCAGCCCGGTCGCCTATCCGCCCGACCGCGGCATGCACCGGGCCCGCGTGTTCCTGCCGCCGTACCGGCCGGGCGCGCAGCTCCGCATCCGGACCCATCCCGGCCCCGCCAACAACGGCGCCTTCGACCAGTCCTACATCACGCGGCTCCAGATCAAGCAGGGCCAGTCGCGCGGTGGGGACGGCCCGACGCTTGTGCCCGAGCAGTTCAACGGCCTCGGCGTCGTGCCCGCGAACGGCCTGCTGCCCAGCGAGGCGGTGGCCTCCGTCGGCGGACGCCCGGTCTTCCTGATCCACGCGCCCAGCGAGCTCGTGCTGAACATCCCCGCCCGCTCCCGCCGCTTCACCGCCGAGATCGGCCTGCTGCCGGGCGCCTACGAGAACGGCGGGCACAGCGACGGCGTCGAATACACGATCTCGGTCGTCGCACCCGGCGGCACCCGCACGCCGATCTGGTCGCGCTACGTCGACCCGTTCAATCGTCCCGAGGACCGCGGTCCCCTGACGATCGGCTTTTCCCTGCCGTCCCTCCCGGCCGGCTCGCAGCTCGTCGTCACCACCGGCATCGGCCCGCGGGGTGACCGCAGCTGGGACCAGTCGTGGATCGCCAACGTCCGGTTCCGTTAGTCTCCGCCGGTGCAGCCGCCGTCTCCCGTCCCGCCTGATTCCGTCCCGACCGTCCGCCTCTCCCGCGGCTGGCTCATCGCCTTTGCGGTCGCGCTCGCGCTGCACGTCGCGGCGGGACTCGTGGGCTGGCATGACCAGGGCTTCGCCGGCCACGAATTCCGTCAGGCCCAGACCGCGATCTCGACCTACTACATCGCCGTCGACCACAACTACGGCCTCGCCTATCCGACGCCCGTCCTGGGGAAGCCGTGGTCAATCCCGATGGAGTTCCCGCTCTACGAGTGGACCGTCGCCCGGCTGTCGACGTGGTTCCACTGGCCGCTGGTCGAGACGGGCCGCGGGGTCAGCCTCGCTGCGTTTTACCTGACGCTGCCGGCGTGGTACCTGCTCCTCGGGGCGGCCGGCCTCGACCCGCGCCGGCGAATCGTCGCCCTGCTGGTGGTGCTGGCCAGCCCGCTCTACATTTTCTACAGCCGGGCCTTCCTGATCGAGTCCACCGCCCTGCTGCTGGCGTCGTGGCACGCGTGGTGCGTCGTGCGTGCCACCCAGGCGCAGCATCCCGCCTGGCTCGTCGGCGCGTGGATCTTCGGCGCGGCCGCCGCCCTCGCCAAGGTCACCACGTGGGCTGTCGTCCTCCTGCCGTGCGCCGGCTACACGCTGTGGCTGGTGCTGTTTGCCCGCCCGCGGAGCGTGTCGGCGTCGTTCCGCGCCGCCGCGTGGTCGCTCGCGGCCGTCATCCCGCCGCTGCTGGCCGGCTGGTGGTGGGTCCGCACCGCCGACGCCCTGAAGGTCCTGAATCCCGCCGCCCACTTTCTCGCCTCGGGACCGATGGCCTCGTTCAACTTCGGTCCCCTCGCGCTCCGCTGGTCCGGCGAATTCTGGCGGCAGCTGTTCGAGCACTGGAACTCGATCGTCTTCCCAGTGGTCCCGCTCGGCCTCGTGCTGGCGGCCGCCCTCGTGCCCCGCGGTCGCCGGCCCGGGCTGGCGGTGCTCTGCCTGGCCGGTTTCCTCGGCAGCCAGCTCCTGTTCGCGCACCTCTACTTCGCGCACTCGTACTATTTCTACGCGAGCGGCTTTCTCCTCGCAGGCGCCGCAGGCCTGGCGGTCGGGCGCATCCTTGAGCAGGAGTCCTGGCCCGCGCTGCTGCGCCACGGCATCCTCGTCGCCGTGCTCGCCGCCGGGACCGCCCGGTACGTGGTGGACTATCTTCCCCGCCAGCGCGTGCTCAATCCGGCGGCCACGGGACTGAGCCAGCTGGTCCAGACACTCACGGCGCCCGACGACGTCATCGTCGTGTTCGGCCACGACTGGTCCGCCGCGATCCCGTTCTCCGCCCGCCGACGCGCGTTGATGGTGCCCAGCGGCACCGAGTACGAGACCGAGCGCTGGCAGCGCAGCCTCGCGTTGCTGGCGGACGAGCGACTGACGCTCACGCTGGTCGAGAATCCCGGGCCGTCCACCGATCCCGCCGTGCGGCGGCGCCTGGAGGAGCTTCGGATGCACCCGGTGCCGATCGCGCGCTACCGCGGGACCATGGACATCTACGTGCGGCGCGACCGGCTGCACGACGCGTTCACGACGCTGCGCGGCGCGACGTTCACCGACGTGGCCCTGCCGCCGAACCACCCGGCGCCGGCCGGCCGGCATGAGTTTGCCGCCGCCGAGCATGCGGCCGGGTTCCTGATGATGGACCCGTTTCCCGCGCGCTACGACACGCCCTACGAGGTCCAGCCCTGGTTCGAGGTCGACAACACCCCGGTGTTTCTCGCCCACCCGCCGACTGTGCTGGAGTTCGCGGTGCCGCCCGGGGCGCGCCTGTTTACGCTCGGCTATGCCATGATCCCGGCGGCGTATCAGGAACACGGCAGCGACGGCGTGGGCCTGACGGTCGAGGCGCGGACCGCGGACGGGGCCACGCGCACGCTTTGGCGCGCCCGGGTCAACCCCCGCGACGAGCCGTCCGACCGCCGCCGCCAGTCAGCGCGCATCCAGATGCCCGCCGACGCGCGCACCGTGATCCTGCGCTCGGATCCCGGCCCGGCCGGCCAGCCGGCCTACGACTGGGTGTACTATTGGAACGTGAGCCTCCGTTAGGCCGCTTCCGCCGCTTGCCAGCGCGCCCCCGCCTCTCCTAGCACTTTTTTCCGCCATGGATACCTCCATCCATCCCTCGAAAGCCGTCACGCTGGGACGGCGGTTGCTCGGATTGGCGCTGTGGCTGGCGCTGGGCGTCTACTTCATCGACCCGGTGACGCGGGTCCTCGAGCCCGACCTCGATTCCTCGATCCACGCCTCCTACGCGCAATTCACCGCCCAAGGCGCGCAGTTCGGGCCGGAGGTGAACACGACGGCCGGACCCTACGGCTTCGTGATGTTCGGCTGGGACTACGGCGGCGAGCTCTACTGGGAGCGCTTCGGGTTCGTGACCGTCTTCTCGCTCGGCGTGGCGGCGCTCACGCTCTGGTTGTTCGCAGCCGCGGGCCGCGGGCTCTGGCGGTGGCTCTGGCTCGTCGCCATGGTACTCGGCCTCACGATCGGCGACACGCTCTACTCCACCGCCGCGCTGCTGTGCGGCGTGTACCTGCTCGCCACGTACCACCGGAACGACCGGCGCGGTCCGGTCGCGGCCGCGACGGTGCTGCTGGCCTTCCTCGCCCTGACCAAGGGCACGCTCCTCGCGCAGGCGGGCGGCACTCTGGCCTGCGTGCTGTTGCTCGCGCTCCGGACCCGCCAGTGGCGCCGGGCGCTGGAGATCATCGCGATCTTTGCCGTCGCGCTCGTGGCGTGGTGGATGGCCGCCGGCCAGAACCCGCTGAACCTCGTCGCCTACGGCAACGGCCTGCGCCACATCGCCGACGGCTACAACGAGGCGATGGCCCTCGAGACGCCGCCCGCGATGCTGCGCTTCGGCCTCGCCCTGCTCGGCGGGCTCGGCCTGCTCATCGGCTGGACCGCCTGGCGCCAGCGCGGTCACGCCGCGGCGCTGGCGACCACGGCCCTGCTGGCCGGCTTCATCTACATCATGTGGAAGCACGGCTTCCTGCGGTCGGACGCGCACATGATGATCTTCACCGACTTCGCGGCGGTCGTGGCGCTGACGGTGCCGGTCCTCGACCGACCGCTCGGCCTGTCGCCGGCCCCGCTGGCCGCCCGCCTCGGGCGGGCCCTGCTGGTCGCCCTCGTCGTCGGCCTCGGCATCGGCGCGTCGCAGCACCAGTTCCCCGGGCGCCTCGCGATGCTCACGCGACACACGGGCGACCGCTGGATCCGCAACCTGCGCTACCTGGCGTGGCCCGACCTCGTGAAGGGGGAATGGGACGCCGAGTTGGAGAGGATCCGGCGCCAGTATGACCTCCCGGACATCCGGACGCGCCTCGCGGGCCAGCCCGCCGACTTCTTCGGCTTCCAGTTCGGCCTGCTTTTCCTGAACGATTTCCGCTACCAGCCGCCGCCGATGTGCTGCGGCACCTACCACGTCTACAACGCCTACTTCAAGCGGCGGAACCACGAGCACTACGTGAACCCGGCCACCCGGCCGCGGTTCATCCTGTTCAAGTTCCAGACCATTGACGACCGGCTCGGGGCGACCGACGACTCCCTGACCCTGCTCGACCTGCTCGACCTCTACCGTCCGGTGCTGGTGGAAAACGATACCGTCCTGCTCGAGGCGCTCGAGTCGGCCGCCCCGATGGAGCCGCGCCCCCTCGCGACCCGGCCGATCCGGTTCGGCGAGGACATCGAGGTGCCCGAGGTCCCGGCCGACCAGCTCCTGCTGTTCTCGATCGACGCGCCGGTCAGCACCGCCGGCCGGGCCCGCGCGCTGCTCTACAAGCCGCCGCTGCTGCGCCTCGACACCTGGGGCGACGGCCTGACGCTGCCGACGACCCACCGCGTGGTCGCCGCGAGCCTCTCCGTGCCGTCGCTGCTCAATCCCACGATGGAGGTGACCGACGACTATCTCGCGCTCCGCTCCGGCGACCTGGCGAAGCGAGTCCGGCGTTTCCGCCTGCACACGAGCGATCCCGGCAGTTTCCGCGGCGACCGGATGACCGTCACCTTCTACACCCGCCCCCGGCCCAAGGCCGTGTCCCTCGGCGAACTCCGCCGGATGCGCGCGCCCTCGGTCTTCCGCGACCCGCCCGACCGCGTCGAGCCCGAGTCGGCGCCGGTGTCCCTGTACCACGGGCACTGGGTCCAGTACCTTCACATCCCGACGGAGATCAGCTACAACCTGAAGGGCGACGAGCGGGCGGTGACGATGGTCGTCGGCGTGGACGAGAACGCCTACCTGAAGGGCCGCACGGATGGCGTCGACTTCGTGATGGAGGTCGAGTCGCCCAACTATCCGCGGGTGTGGGTGGCGAACCTGTTCCTCGACCCGCTCCGAAATCTGGCCGACCGCGGCGCGCACCGCCTCGTGGGCTACCTGCCGCCCGTGCTCGAGCCCGGCTCACGGCTGATCCTGCGCACGCAGGCCGCCCCGTCCCGCAACCGGGCCTGGGGCTGGGGCTTCGCCTCGTTCATCGGCATCGAGCGCGGCGCCTTCCGGAAGGAGCAGCTGCCGGGCTTCGCCACCTTCCCCTCGGCCGTGACCGGCACCGGCATCGGCGGCCTCGACCTCGGGCGGCGGCGCGTGACGATGGCCAATCCCCCGGCGTCGTTTGAGTACGTGCTCGACGGCACCGAACGTGAGCTGCGCTTCGTCGGCGGCCTCCTGCCCGGCAGCTACGAGGGAGCCGGCAACACCGACGGGGCGGCCCTCGTGGTCGAACTCATCGGGAAGGACGGCACCACCCGCGAGCTTTACCGCCGCCTGCTCCAGCCCCGGACCGTCGCCGCCGACCGCGGGGACCAGCGCATCGTGATCACGCTGCCGGACGACACCGCGGGCGCCCGCCTGCGGCTCCGGACCGACCCCGGGCCGGACGGCCAGCGGGACTGGGACTGGGTCTACCTCGCGGGCGTGTCCCTCCACTAGCCGCCCGCGCCGGCGCCGCGCAATTCGCTTTGAATCGGCCCCGGCGCCAGTTTGTATGACTCCGCCGCGCCCGACGCGGCCGTCATGTTCTCCTCCCTTTCCAAGAAGACTCTCGCCCGCGCCGCCCTCCTCCAGGACGCGCCGGTGTACGTCCAGTTCTACATCACCGCGCGCTGCAACCTGACCTGCAAGCAGTGCAACATCATCTACGCGAACTCGGACGTCCGGGAGTGCACCCTCGACGAGATCAAGCGCATCGCCGACAACTTCGCCGCCATGGGCGTCGCCATGGTGCTGCTCACCGGCGGCGAGCCGTTCTCGCGCCTCGACCTCGCCGACATCATCCGGGAGTTCGAGTCCCGCGGCGTGCATGTCCGCATGCAGACCAACGGCCTCGCGACCGAGGAGCGCATCCAGGAGGTCATCGCCGCCGGCGGCCGCGACATCTCCATCTCGCTCGACTCGCTGTGGCCGGGCAACCAGGACGACATCAACGGCGGCTTCGCGCGGTCCTGGCACGACGCCCTGCGGGCGATGGCCGCGTTCACCAAGCACCTGCCGAAGGAGGGCTCGTTCGCCTCGCTCGGCTGCGTCCTGCAGCGCGACAACCTCGGCGACATCGAGGACGTGATCCGCTTCGGCACCGCCATCAGCTGGTTCACCTCGCTCGTGCCGATCCACGTCACGACGTTCGACAAGCCGATGAACTTCCGGACGTTCGACCAGACCAAGCGCTGGAAGCGCGACGAGCTGCCGTACGTCGACCGCCTGATCGAGCGGGTGCGCGCGATGCGGCGCGAGGGATTCCTGCTCTACGACAGCGACCAGTACCTTGACGACATCAAGCGCTTCGCCGCCGAGACGCCGACGACCTGGCGCCAGAAGAACTCCGGCGTCTGCGACAGCCCGAACCTCTACTTCGCGGTCCTGCCCAACGGCGACTTCGCCCCGTGCTGCGACCACCGCCTGCCGGGCCACATCCACTGCTACGACCGAAACTTCCCGACGGTCTATCGGGACCGGGTCTTCCGCGACGCGGTGCGGCAGGTGACCGGCGCCTGCTCGGGCTGCATGTACGGCAGCTATCCGGAGATGACCATCGCGATGCGCTACCTCGCCGCCAAATGGGAGCGCGCCAAGCTGTTCCTCGCGTCGCCCCCGGCGAAGAAGTGGCCCGTCACGTACGAGCAGATGCTCGCGCTGGCCGAGCAGATCCGCACCGAGCCCCGCGAGCGCATCTCGCTCCCGGGCCACCCGCACCGGCTCGACCTCGGGGCCTCGGACCAGGAAACCGCGTCGCTCGCCTGACCCGCCATGCCGAAGAAAATCCTCTACGAGAGCGCCATTCACCAACTGCTGTGGGCCGGCAAGCGCCTGCGGGTCTCCCTGCCACCCGCGCCGGCCGCCACGCTTGCGTCCTGGCTGGCGTCCCTGCAGTTCGAGAATCCCGGCGCCGGCGCCGTCCTCGTGCGCTGGCCCGGCCCCGCCGCCGGCTCTCACACTCTCTCGCTCAAGCCCGCGCGGTTCTACACCCGGGGCGACGCGTCCGCCCACACGCAGCGCCAGGCGGACGCCGGCCTCGTGTTCGCCGACGACCGGGTGATGGACGGCAACATCGCGTACTTCGACACCGAGCTCCGCGCCATGCTGGCCGCCGCGCAGGTGTTCCCGTCCGGCTTGCCGGCTGCCGCCGCCGCGGCGGACCAGGACCGGAAGCACGCCGAGGAGGTCTTCCACGACGAATGGGCCGCGAGCGAGGACGTCACCCGGATCAACGTCCGCCAGCGCAACGAGGCCTGCACCGCCCCCGAGATGCGCCACATCCGGCGCGCACTGGGCGATCTCAAGGGCCGGACCCTGCTCGACGTCGGATGCGGCCTCGGCGAGGCGAGCGTGTACTTTGCGCTCGAGGGCGCCACCGTGACCGCGACCGACATCTCACCCGGCATGTGCGAGGCGACCCGGCGGCTCGCGACCGCGAACGGCGTCACCCTTGCCACCCACGTCTCCGCGATCGAGGACCTCGGCCTGCCGGCCGGCCAGCAGTACGACATCATCTACACCGGCAACACCCTCCACCACGCCGACCTCACCGCGACGCTCGACAACCTCCTGCCCCACCTCAAGCCCGACGGCGTGTTCGTGAGCTGGGACCCCGTGGCGTACAACCCGGTGATCAACCTCTACCGCGCCATCGCCACCAAGGTCCGCACCGAGGACGAGCATCCGCTGCGGCTGCGCGACGTGCGGGCCGTCACCGCCCGCTTCGAGCACGCCGAGGTCGCCTGGTACTGGTTCACCGCCCTGCTGATCTTCATGCTGATGGTGGCGGTCCAGTTCCGGTCGCCGAACAAGGAGCGCTTCTGGAAGAAGGTCGTCGACGAGGCCGACCAGTGGGCCTGGCTCTACCGGCCCCTCGCCGCCCTCGACCGCGGCCTGCTCGCCGTGCTTCCCTTCCTGCGGCCGTTGTGCTGGAACGTTGTCATCGTCGCCTCCCGCCCCAAACCTCCCGCCCTCCGATGAGACCCCCGCTCGCCGCCACCAAGCTCTCGATCGTGGCCCCGTGCTACAACGAGGAGCTCGCCCTGCCCCAATTCGTCGACCGCGTCACCGCGGTGTGCCGCCAGCTGGGCTGCGACTACGAGATCGTGCTCGTCAACGACGGCAGCCGCGACGGCACCCTCGGGGTCGCGCTCCGGCTCGCCCAGGCCGACCCGCACCTGCGCGTCGTGAATTTCTTCCGGAATTTCGGCCACCAGGCCGCGGTCACCGCCGGCCTCGACTTCGCCCAGGGCGACGCGTTCGTGCTGATCGACTCCGACCTCCAGGATCCGCCCGAGGTGATCGTCGAGATGTTCGCCCGCTGGCGTGACGGCGTCGACGTGGCCTACGGCCAGCGCCGCTCCCGCGCCGGCGAGTCGGCCTTCAAGCTCGCCACCGCGAAGCTCTTCTACCGCATCCTCTCGGTCAGCACCAAGAACACGATCCCGCGCGACACGGGCGACTTCCGCCTGATGGACCGCCGCGTCGTCGAGGTGCTGCGCGAGATGCGCGAGCGCCACCGCTTCATCCGCGGCATGGTCAGCTGGGTCGGTGGGCGCCAGGAGCCCGTGCTCTACGACCGCCAGCCCCGCGTCGCGGGCAGCACCGGGTACCCTTTCGCGAAGATGCTGTCGTTCGCCATCGACGCCGTGACCTCCTTCTCGGTCCTGCCGCTCCGCCTCCTCACCTACAGCGCGCTGGTCGTGCTCGCCCTGACCCTGGTCATGTCGGTCGTCGTGTTCGTGATGAAGCTGGTCAATCCCGGCTACTTCATCCCGGGCTACGCCTCGATCATGCTCACGATCATGTTCTTTGGCGGCATCAACCTCCTCGCGTTCGGCATCATCGGCGAATACCTCGGCCGCATGTACGAGTCCGTCAAGGGCCGGCCGCTCTACGTCATCGAGAGCACGTTCCCGCCCGTCGACCCCCGCTCCCGGTAAACGCGACCGCGCCGGACCCGCCGGCGGAGGCCCGATGCCCCCCGATCCCGAGCTCACGCTGCTCATCCCCTGCCTCAACGAGGCCCGGACCCTGCCCGGCGTCCTCGCCGAGGCCCGCGCCGCGCTCGAGGCGCTCGGGATCGCCGGCGAGGTCGTGGTCGCCGACAACGGCAGCACCGACGGCTCCATCGCCCTCGCCGCCGCCGCCGGCGCCCGCGTCGTCCCGGTGTCCGCCCGCGGCTACGGTCACGCCCTTGGCGCCGGCCTCGCCCAGGCCCGCGGCCGGTTCGTCATCATGGCCGACGCCGACGGCAGCTACGATTTCCGCGAGGCAGGCCGTTTTGTGGAAAGCCTGCGCGGCGGCGCCGACCTCGTCATGGGCAACCGTTTCGCCGGCGGCATCCAGCCCGGCGCGATGCCGTGGAAGAACCGCTACGTCGGCAACCCGGTCCTCAGCGCCGTCGGCCGGCTCCTGTTCGGCATGCGCGTGCGCGACTTCCACTGCGGCCTCCGCGGCGGCACCCGCGCCGCGCTCACCCGCCTCGACCTCCACACCGGCGGCATGGAGTTCGCCTCCGAGATGCCGATCAAGGCCGCCCTCCTCGGGCTCCGTATCGAGGAGGTCCCGGTCACCCTCCGCCGCGACGGCCGCGACCGGCCGCCGCACCTGCGCCCGTGGCGCGACGGCTGGCGGCACCTGCGGTTCATGCTGCTCTTCAGCCCGCGGTGGCTCTTTCTCTACCCCGGCCTCGCCCTGCTCGCCGCCGGGCTCCTCGGCTTCGCCGCCCTGTTGGGCGGCCCGGTCTCCCTCGGCGCCGTCCGCCTAGACGTGCACACCCTGCTCTATGCCGCCGCCGCCGTGCTCTGCGGCTTCCAGGCGTGCGCGTTCGCCGTGATCTCCCAGGCCTTCGTGATCGAAGCCGGACTCGCGCCGGTGTCGGCCGCGTCCCGCGCCCGCCTCGAGCGCATCAACGTCGAGTCGTGCCTCGTGGCGGCCGGCGTCCTCGCGCTGGCCGGCCTCGTGCTCAGCGTCAACGCCGTCCGCCTCTGGGGCAGCGGCCACTTCGGCGACCTCGTCCCGGCCCACATGCTGCGCTGGGTGGTGCCGGCGGTGACGTGCCTCGTGCTCGCGACCCAGGTCGCACTCGGCGGTTTCTTCCTCGGCCTCGTCCGGCTGCGGCTGCGGCGATGACCCGTTCCACCGCGTTCGCCCTCGGCCTGCTGCTGCTCGGCCTCGCGGCTGGCGCCGCGCGGCTGGCGCAGACGACCCGCGTGCTGCCCGGCGAGCGCGCGCAGTTCTGCGTGCAGCACGCCGTCGCGTGGGACCCCGCCACCCGCCAGCTCCGCCGCACCGGCGACGATCCCTACGTGTGGCTCGCGCTACCGCCAGCCGGCGGACCCGTGCGGGCCGTGACGCTCGAGTTCGCGGGGAAGCCCGCGGACGGGCCGACGAAATTCTACGTCTACCAGTCGTCCGCCTACCTCCGCGACGTCGAGCTCGACGACTCGCACCTCGTGCTCGGGCGCCTGACCCCGACCGGCGGCGGTTACGCGATCCGCTGGGACCTCAATGACTCGCAGGTCGTGCGGCTCGATCTCCCGGACGACCTCGCGGCACCGGTGGAACTGCGGCAGGTGACGCTCGAATTCGCCTTCCACGGTCCCTGGCTGGCGTCGCTGATGTGGCTCCTGTTGGCCGCGTCCGCCGTGGTCGGACTCGGCGCACGGATCCCGGCGGCCCTCGCCCGGCGCCCGTGGCTCGCGCCGGTGACGGTCGCCCTGCTGGTCGCCCTCAAGCTCTGCCTCGCCTCGGATCTCCACCTCGCTGTGCTGCCCGAAGCCCGGCACGACGACATGCTCTTCGTCCAGCAGGCCCAGTCGCTGCTGCAGGGCCAGTGGCTCGGACCATTCAATGAACTCACGCTGGCGAAGGGACCCGTCTATCCGCTGTTCCTGGCGGCCGTGAAGCTGAGCGGCTGGCCGTTGCTGCGGGTCGAGACGCTGATCCATGCCCTCGCGGTCGTGGTCCTGCTGCGGGCCCTGCGGCCGTTGGTGCCCTCGCCCACCGCCCGCCTCGTGCTGGGCGCGCTGCTGCTGTTCGACCCCCACACGCTGTCGGGCAGCGCGTTGGGACGGATCCTGCGCAGCGGACTCCAGCCGGCCCTAGCGCTGCTCTCGCTCGCGGGCTTCATTGGCCTCGCCACGCGGCTGACGCGACCCGGCGGCCGCGCGTTCAACTGGAGCCTGCTTGCGGGCGTCTCGCTCACCCTGTTCTGGCACTGTCGCGAGGAAGGCCTGTGGTTGTTGCCGTCCCTCGCCCTCCTGCTCGCGGCCGCCATGGTCGCGACCTGGCTGTCGGGCCCGGCTGGCCGCGCCCGCCGCCTAGTCATCGCCGCGCTTCCGGTGGCGGTGCTGTTCGGCGGCAGCGAACTGCTTCGCGCGGTGAACCGACACGCCTACGGGGCGCCGATCACGGTGGATGTTCGCGACGGAGCGTTTCCCGCCGCCTACGGCGCGCTGCTGCGACTGACCCCGGACCATTTTGCGCCGCGCGTGCCGGTGAGCCGCGACGTGCGCCTGCGCGCCTACGCGGTGAGCCCGGCGCTGGCCGAACTGCGGCCGCAGCTCGAGGGCGACGTCGGCCGCCGCTGGGCGGAGGTCAGCCAGGGGGCCGAGCCCGATGCGGCAACCGTGGGCGAGATCCAGGGCGGCTGGTTCCAATGGGCGCTGCGCGAGTCGGCCGCGGCGGCCGGACACTATTCGACCGCCGCCGAGGCGAATGCCTACTGGGCGCGCGTCGCCCGCGAGGTTAATGCCGCCGCGGACGCTGGCCGGCTGCCGGCCGGGCCGCGCCGGAGCGGATTTGTGCCTCCGTGGAATTCGGCGCGCCTTGCTCCATTCATCCGGGCGACGGGCCGGGCGTTCGCGGTGACTGCCGGCTGGTCGGATTTCGCGGTGCAGTTTCCCCCTCGACCCGTGCCCGCGGCCACCGCGGCGAGCGTCCGGGGACTCACGCACGAGCCCGTCGCCACCGTCTTCCCGCCGGCCACGCCTCGCACGGCGGCCCGCCTGGTCCTCGCGGACCTCTACCGCTGGATCGGCTGGGTCTTCACCGGCCCCGCGCTACTCGCGGCTCTCGCGGCGGCGGCGGCGTGCGTCCGCCGCGCGGCGCCGGTCCCGGCGGCGGTGCTGCTGGCGCTGGGCGGCGGCGCGCTGGCGCTGATGCTGGTGGTGGCGCTGGTGGACGTGACGTCGTTCCAGGCGGTCCACGCGATGTACCTCGCGCCGGCCAGTCCGCTGGTGATCGCGCTGTGGGTGCTGGGGCCGTGGTGGCGGCGAGGCGCGGCGGCGGCCGGGCAAGGAACCCGCGCTTGCGCTGGATCGGATTTCCCCGTTGCCTCACGCCCCAGCCCATGAGCCAAAGCATCAAGGACCCCTCGGAACTGCAGAGCATCTACGAGCACCGTTTCAGCTCGATGCTCGAATACCGCACGGCGGTGTGGCGGATCCTGACGGCGCGATTCTTCCAGCAGTTCGTGCGCCCCACCGACCGGGTCCTCGACCTCGGCTGCGGTTACGGCGAGTTCATCAACCACATCGCCTGCGGCGAGCGGTTCGGCATGGACCTGAACCCGAAGTCGCCGACCTATCTCGCGGCGGGCGTCAAGTTCCTCGCGCAGGACTGCTCGACGACCTGGCAGCTGCCGGATGCGTCGCTCGACGTCGTGTTCACGAGCAATTTCTTCGAGCACCTGCCGGACAAGAAGGCGCTGCGCGACACCCTCGTCGAGGCCCACCGCTGCCTCAAGCCGGGCGGCCGGCTGATCGCGCTCGGGCCGAACATCAAGTACGTGCAGGGTGCCTACTGGGACTTCTGGGACCATTTCCTGTGCCTGACCGAGATGTCGCTGGGCGAGGCGCTCGAGAACAATGGCTACCGCGTCGTCGAGTCCCACGCGCGCTTCCTGCCGTACTCGATGGTGAACGTCCCGCGCTATCCCCTCGCCTTCCTGCGCGCCTACCTCGCGATGCCGTTTCTCTGGCCGCTGTTCGGCAAGCAGTTCCTCGTCGTGGCCGAGCGGCTCTGACCAGTCGGCGACGTTGGCGCGGAGGTCACTGAAATCCAACAGGTTGGAATCGCGGCCACGGACGCGGTCGACCGGATCAAAAAGGTGTCGGCGGAGTGGTGGATTTGCCGGGGTGAATTGTCTATGATGGGTGAAGTGAGCCACCCATTCTCCTGCCATGCCTGACGAGCCTGCCGCTTCCTCGGGATTCAGCCGCCTTTACCGGGCTACCGTCGATCCGCTGCGTCGCTATCTGACGCGCCTGCTCGGCGACCCGGCCGAGGCGCAGGACATCGCGCACGACGCCTACCTGCGGGTCTATCCGAAGCTCGAGGACCACACCGCCCAGAAGCCCGAGGCGCTGCTCTACACCACCGCCCGCCGACTGGCCTTCAATCGCCTGAAGCGCCGCAAGATCTCGCCGATCACGGGCGGCGAGGCGAACTACGAGACCGCGGCCTCCGCGCAGCCGGGAGTCGCGCAGCAGGTGATGGCCCGCCAGGAATTCCAGCAGCTCGAGCGCGCGATCGCGCAGCTGCCCGAGGGCTGCCGCAATGTCCTCCTCCTCCGCAAGGTCGAGCTGCTGTCGCACCAGGAAATCGGCCAGCGCCTCGGCATCGCCGTGAGCACGGTCGAAAAACAGCACGCCCGTGCGCTCCGCCTCCTCCGCTCCTCTCTCGTCGCCGCCGAGATCGTCCCGGCCTCCGCCCCCCAACCGCAACCGGAGATTCGTCCATGACTTCCATCCGCCCTGCGTTCAATCCCGCCGCCGACGAGCAGGCCTCCCTGTGGGCCGCCCGGCTGGACGGCTCCGTGCTCTCCGCCGCCGAGCGGATCGCGCTCGATGCCTGGCTCGCCGTGGACCCGGTCCACCGCGATCTCCTGAGTCAGTACTGCCAGTTTTCCGCCGACCTCGAGCAGAAGCTGCCCGCCCTGGTCGAGGCCAGCGCCCTCGATCTGCCTCCCGCCGGCGCGCGCCGCCGTCTCGGCTGGGGCGCCTGGGCCGCCGGCCTGACGCTCGCCGCCGCGGCCGCCGTCACCGTCCTCCTCTGGCCCGGCCATGCGGCCGTCCAGCGCCAGGATCGCGCCACGCCCGCCGGCCAGCGGCAGTCGCTGACCCTCGCCGACGGCAGCATGATCGATCTCAACGCCCAGACCAACGTCCAGGTCGAGATCACCGGCCACAGCCGCCAGGTCCGGCTCGCCTCGGGCGAGGCGTTCTTCGTCGTCTCCAAGGACCCGGCCCGGCCGTTTGTGGTCGAGACCCCGGCCGGATCCGTCCGGGTCACCGGCACCAAGTTTGACGTCCGGACCGATTCCGACGGCCACTTCGAGGTGACCGTCCTCGAGGGTTCCGTGCAGACCCATCCGCTGGGCGCCGGCGCCGTCCCGGCCGAGCCGCGCGCGCTTGGCCCGGGCGACCAACTCGCCGCGGGCGTCGCCGGCGTCGAGGTCCGCAAGCTGACGTCCGCCGAGGTCGACGACACCATCGCGTGGCGCCAGGGCCAGATCGTCTTCCACGGCGTGCCGCTGCGCGACGCCCTCGCCCGCTTCGCCCGCTACCACGGCCGCGGCATCGTCGTCGCCCCCGAGGTCGCCGACCGCCGCGTCGGCGGGCGCTATAGTCTCGATGACCTCGACGGCTTCCTCAGCTTCATCGAGGAGGGCCTCCAAGTCCGGGTCACGCGCGAACTCAATGGCACCGTGCGGGTGAGCGCCCGCGGAGTCCGGTAAATCCGTACCGCACCGGTCCGCCGGGGACGACTCGAGTCGCCCCGCGCTCCGGACGCCCTCCCCGCCCACCGTGCGCCCCGCCCGCCTCCTCCTCGCCTGGCTCAGCCTCGGCCTTCTTGTGCCCGCCCTCGTGCGCGCCGAGCCGCAGGAGTTCCTGCTGCCCGCCCAGCCGGCGGCGGAGGCTCTGCTCTCGTACTCGAAGCAGGCCGGGGTCGAGGTCCTCTTCTCGTTCGACGAGCTCTTGCAGGTCCGCTCCACCGCCGTCATCGGCCGCTACGAGCCGGAACCCGCGCTCGCCCGACTGCTCCTCGACACCGGCTTTACGGCGCGCCGCAACGGCCGCGGCAAGTTCCTCGTCACCTCCCTCCGCCGGCCCACCGGCACGATCGAGGGCCGCCTGCTCGCGCCCGACGGCGCCCCCGCGCCCCACGTCGACGTGCGGCTGCCGGCGCTCGGACGCGCCATCCAGACCGGAGACAACGGCGATTTCAGCTTCACGCTCGTGCCGCCCGGCGTCTACCGCGTGCACGCCAGCGGCCCCACGTTCCGGTCCACCGCGTTCACCGGCGTGCGGGTCGACGCGGGGCGCGTCACCACCCTCGCCGCCCAGAAGCTCGAGCACGCGGACGACCCGACCCGCCTCGACCCGTTCATCGTCCACGCCAAGTCCGGCCGCGACGAGACCTTCGACCACAGCCGCACGCCGACGCTGCCCCAGACCGCCACGGGCAACCTCGACCTCAGCCGCACCGAGAACGACGCAATTCCCTACATTATTTTCGACCGCCAGCAGATCACCCGCAGCGGCGTCGTGAACCTCAACGACTTCATCCAGCGCGAGATTCTTGAAAGCGACGCCTCGGTCCGCTCGTCCGAGCAGGATGGCAACGCCCCGAGTTTCCAGGTCGGCAGCACCAACCTCAACCTGCGCGGCTACGGGTCGGACGAGACGGTCGTCCTCGTCAACGGCCGGCGGCTGCCCGAGGTGCTCACGGTGAACTCCGGCGCGCTGCCGCCGGACGTCAGCCTCATCCCGATCAGCCTCGTGGAACAGGTCGAGGTGCTGCCGCTCTCGGCCTCCGCCCTCTACAGCGGCAATCCGGTCGGCGGCGTCATTAACATCGTCCTGCGTCCCGACGTGGACGTCACGGAGCTGTCCACGACCTACACCAACGCCCTCGCCGGCTACGACGCCCCACAGTCGTCCGTGTCGCTGCAGCACGGCCAGACGCTGCTCGGCGGCGCGCTGCGACTGCGCCTCAGCGCCACCTACACCGCGGCCACGCCCGCCACCGAGGCGGAGCTCGGCTACATCCGCGGCCACGACAGCTCGCACCCCGACCTCGACGCGCCGGTCTACCGCGCGACGCCCAATGTCCGCAGCGCCGACGGCAGCACGCCGCTCTTCGGCGCCGGGACCTCGACCGTGACCTCCGTCGCGCCAGGCGCCAACGGCCAGGGCGGGCTCGCGGCGTTCGCGGGCCGCAACGGTCTGCGCGACTTCGGCCTCTTCGCCTCGCCCGGCGGGCTGGTCGCGTCAACCAACAGCCGCGACTACCCGTACGGCCGCCGCCAGCAGCGCGCGTCGTATTTCCTGTCCGCCGCCTACGACCCGACGCCGTGGCTCGAGCTCGGCATCGACGGCACGTATGCCCAGACCGTCGTCCACCGCGGCTACGAGCTGCTGACGGCCGACCTCGCGCTGCCCGCCGGCGCGCCGCTCAACCCGTTCGGCACCGACGTCCAGGTGGCCCTCAACGAATACACCCCCCGGCTGGGCCCGAACTACAGCGAGGCCCGCGTCGAGTTCTTCTCGGTGGTCGCCGGCCTCATGCTGCGCCTGCCCTCGAACTGGCGCGTCGCCGCGGACGGCCAGTATGCCCACAACACCGCGCGCTACCGCGGTCTCGGCGGCGCCGATCCCGCGCGGTGGCAGGCGCTCGTGGACCAGGGCGCCTACAATCCGCTCCGGGACACGCAGGTCTTCGCCCCGCCGGATGCGTTCTACGACCGGATTTTGATTTACCGCGGTGGCTACGGGCGCTTCGTCACGGTCGGCGACTACGACACGATCGACGCCGCGCTGCGCGTCTCGAACCGCTCCATCAACCTGCCCACCGGAAGCGGCGCGCTGAATGTTGGCGGTGACTACCGCCGGACCCATCTCGCCGACTACGTGGATGAGCGCCGCTACCTCGACGGTTCGCTGGCCAGCACACCGGAGCGCTGGCAGGGGCGCACGCTGCAGCGGTTCAGCGTCTTCGGCGAGCTGCAGGCGCCGCTGCTCCCCGCCGAGCGCCGGCCCGCCTGGCTGCATGGGCTCGAGGGCGACCTGGCCGTCCGCTACATCGCGGCCGACACCTCGCGCGAAACCAACGTGGCCCCGACCTTCGCGCTCAAGGTGGACCTCGCGGGCGGCCTTTCCCTCCGCGGCAGCGTCACGACCTCGAACCGCGTGCCCACCCCGCAAATGAGCCGCCTGCAGGCCACGCCCGGGGGCACGCCCGGCGTCAACTACGCGAGCATCTACGACCCGGTCCGCAACGAGCGCTACGACGTCCAGTCCGACGACGCGCTCGATCCCAATCTCCGTCCCGAGTCGGCCGTCACCCAGACCGCGGGCGCGGTGTTCCAGCGCGGCAAGGTCCACCGGTTCCGCGCGGCCGTCGACTTCGTCGACACGCGCAAGACCAACGAGGTCGTCGTGCTCGACTCCCAGGCCGTCGTGAACCTCGAGTCCGTCTATCCGTCGCGCGTGAGCCGCCTCGCCCCCGGGCCGAGCGACCCGCGGCCGGTCGGCCGCATCGCCGCGCTCGTCACGGGCGCCGTCAACGTCGCCACCCGCCACTCCCAGAACTGGAACCTTTCGCTCGACTACGCCTGGGTCGGCTGCGCCGGAGGCACGCTCGAGCTGTACTCGCGCCTGCTCGCCTACCAGCGCTACGACGTGCAGCTGTTCCCGACCTCGCCCGCGGTCGACGAGCTCGGGGCGCCGGACGGCACGATCTCGGGCCTGCTCCGCCACCGCGCCAACTTCGGCGGCAACTGGAGCAACCGCGACTACGGCTTCGGCCTCGACGGCCACTTCTTCGACTCGCGCATCCTGCCCGCGATGGAACGCCCGTTCCAAGGCGGCGACCGGATCGAGTCGCAGCTGCAATGGGACGCCTTCGTCCACAGCGACCTCGGCCGCTGGCTGCCCTGGCGGAACTCCCGTTTCGGCCTGCGCGGCCAGCTGCGCGTGAACAACGTGTTCGGCCCCGACTTTCCCCACTACGCCAGCGCCCCCACTGGCGTCCAGCCCTACGGCGACTGGCGCGGACGCACCTATTCAATCTCCGTCACAGCTACGTACTAGTTAGTGACGAGGGACGAGTGACAAGTGACGAGGGGAGGTTTGCCCCGAACCGGTGGAGTCGTGATTGGCTCGAACTCGTATACCCAAGGTCACTCGCTAGCTTCCACTCGTCACTTGTCACTCGTCCCTCGTCACTCTCCAAAGCGGAAAAAGTGCTGAACCAAATGGCGGATTGGGCGTCTGTGCTTGTCATCGAAGGCAGACGCCATCGCGAAGAAAATATCGCTCCTCACCATGGACTCTTCCGCCACCTTTCCCTCGCTGCCCGGGCCCAGTCTGGCGCTGGCGCGGGGCCTGTCGGCGGCCGACGAGACGGCGCTGCGCGAGGCGATGCGCCGCTGCCCGCCGGCCGCGATTGAGGCCGCCCTGCAGTTCCGCCGGACCGGCGACCCCGCCCACGTACCGCTGATCGTGCACGGCATCATTGAGCGGTTCGTCGAGAAGCAATTCCGCCCGCGGCTCCAGCAGGATCCGACCAAGGTCCGGCTCGCCGACGACCTCGGGATCGACTCCCTCACCATGATGGAGATCGTGATGCTCGCCGAGGAGGTGCTGCAGGTCACGGTGAACAACGAGGAGCTCCGCGGCCTGGCCACGCTGGCCGACGTGCGGGGGTTCCTCGCACGCAAGCTCGGGGCGGCGGTCGCGCCGGCCACCTCGTAGGCCCAGCTCCTTGCCCACTTGCCACTTGCGCGACCGCGCCTGCCGCGGGCAAGCTGACGGACGGTGCAGGTTTCGTTCATCGTCCCCCTCTATAACCAGCTCGCGCTGACCCGGGCGTGCCTCGACTCGCTCCGGGCCACCCTGCCGGCCGACCTGGCGCACGAGATCATCCTGGTGGACGACGGCTCGACCGATGACACCCGCGAGTTCCTCCGGGAGCTCGCCCCGCCGCATGTGGTCCTGCTCAACGACCGGAACCGCGGCTACGCGGCGTCCAACAACCGCGCGGCCCGCGTGGCGCAGGGCGAATTCCTCGCGCTCCTGAACAACGACCTCGTCCTCACGCCCGGCTGGCTCGAGCCGATGCTCGCCGCATTCCGCCGGGTGCCGCGGGCCGGCGTCGTGGGCAACATCCAGCTCAACGCCTCGACCGGCGCGGTCGACCACGCAGGCGTCGTGTTCCGCGACGGCGGCTACCCGGTGCACCTCCGCGACGATCCGGCCGAGTTCGCAGTGGATGGGTTGGCGCAGTTCCCGGCGGTGACGGCGGCCTGCTGCCTGGTGCGCCGCGAGTGGTTCCTGCGCACCGGCGGCTTCGACGAGGGCTACCGAAACGGCTTTGAGGACACGGATCTCTGCCTGCGCGCGCGAGAGGACGGGTTCGTCAACCTGGTCGCGACCGACAGCGTGGTGCGGCACCATGTCTCGGCGTCCGAGGGCCGGGGCACTCATGAATTCCGCAATGCGCGCCGCTTTCTCGCCCGCTGGGCCCCGCGCGCGGCAGCGCTCGAGCGCGAGTGGAACCTGGCCGCCGCCCGCCAGCGGGCCGCGCTCGCGGCGCGCCACTATTTCCGCCTTTGGCACCGCCGCCTCGGTCTGGGACGGCCGAGCCTGCGCCGGGTGCATCGGGCCGCGTTGGACGCGCTCCGGCAGGCCCGCGCCGCGCAGACGCGCCGGGTCCGGATCGGCGTGGACCTGCTCCGCCTCCAGCCCGGCGGCGCCAACGGCGGCATCAAGCCCTTCGTCCTGGCCTTCCTCGTCGAGATCGGCCGGCAGCGCGGCCGCGAGTTCGAGTTCGTCGTGTTCGCGCCGCCCGCGGTGCGGGAGGACGTCACGCCGGTGTTCCGCCCGGGCGACTACCTCGTGACGCCCGCCGGCGGGCACTACGTGGTGGAGCGCCGCCTGGCGGCTGGCTGGAAGCCGGTCGGGACCCTGGTCGACGACGAGCGCCTCCCCGCCCGCGCGGGGATCGACGTGGTCTACGCGCCGTTCGGCACCTCGCCGCTCATGCGGCCCGGGCTGCCGAGCGTGAACCTCATCGTCGACCTGCTGCACCGCGACCAGCCCGCGACGCTGCCGGTGGAGGAGGTCAACTACCGGCACTCGTGGTTCGAGCGCGTCGCGCGCGAGGCCACGTACTTCCAGTGCAACTCGCACTTCGTCGTGCGGCGCTTCGTGCACCACTACGGTGTGCACCCGGCGCAGTGTCTGCTCACCTACAACGCGGTCCAGGGCCGCTTCCCGCCGCCCGGCGAGCTGCCCGCGGGCGCCCCGTCGGAGCCGTTCTTCTTCTACCCGGCAAACTTCTGGCCGCACAAGAACCACGAGGCCCTCTTCGTCGCCTACCGCCTCTACGCGCTCGGTGCGGCCTCGCGCGCCTGGCCGCTCGTCTGCACGGGCCACCCCGACGCCCGCATGGACCTGCTCCGCGAACTGCGCGACGGCCTCGGGCTGAAGGACCGCGTGGTCTTCCTCGGTCACGTCAAGGACGACGCCTTCGCCGCGCTCTGGTCCCGGGCCGGCGCGCTGGTCTTCCCTTCCCTGAACGAGGGCTTCGGCATGCCGCTGCTCGAGGCCATGCGCTTCGGCGTACCGATCATCGCTGCGGACTCGACGGCGCTCCCTGAGGTCGCCGGCGACGCCTGCCTGACGGTGGACGCCCGCGACCCGCGCGCGGTCGCCGAGGCGATGCGCCGGATCGCGATCCGCACCGACCTGAAGGAGGCGCTGGTGGCGCGGGGCCACGCCCGGCTCTCGGCGTTCTCGCTCGAGCTCGAGGCCGGCCGGCTCGCGCATTTCCTCGCGGCCGCCGCCCGGAGGGTCACGCCATGAGGATCGGGCTCGACGTCTCCCAGACCTGCGCCCAGCGCGCAGGGTGCGCGTGGTACGCCGACGGGCTCAGCCGCGCCCTCATCGCCGAGGGTCTGCCGCGCGGGCACTCGTTCGAGCTGTACCACCACTTCGGCAGCTGGATCAACGCCGACACGCGCGGCGGCACCTCCGTCGAGGACCCGCGGGTCACTGCACCGCTGCGCGGCCTCGATCCGGTCGCGGCCCGCAAGTTCTGGCACGAGGTCGAGACCGGCGAGCCGCTGCCGGGCAAGCCCGACGTCGTGCTGTCGTTCAACTTCCACGCGCCGCGCCTGCCCCACAGCCGGCTGGTCTACACGGTGCATGACCTAGCCTTCTGGGTGCACCCGGAGTTCGCCACCGACGAGACGCGCGTGACCTGCCAGCGCGAGCTCCTTCAGGCCCTGTCGCGGGCCGCGGCATTCCTCTTCAACAGCCAGCACACCCTCGACGAGTTCGAGCTGATGCTCCCGGCGTGGCTGCAGCTCACCGAGCGCCCCACGCTCGTCGCGCACGGCGCCAGCCGGTTCGCCCTGGCCTCCGCGAGCGCGGTCCCGCCCGAGACCGCCCCGTGGCTCATCGTCGGCTCGCTCGAGCCCCGGAAGAACCACGCCGGCGCGCTGGCGGCCTACGAGCTCTACCACGCCCATTCGACCCTCCGCCGCCCCCTCGTCGTGGCCGGCGGCTCCGGGTGGAAGTCCGACGCCCTGCACGCCAAGCTCGCCGACCTGCAGGCGGCCGGGCTGCCCGTGCGCTATCTGGGCTACGTGCCCGACCGGGCGCTCGTCGACCTGTACGCCTCGTCCTTCGCCCTCGTCTGCGCCTCCTGGCACGAGGGCTTCGGCCTTCCGGTGGTCGAAGGCCTCACCGCCGGCCTGCCGGTGATCGCGAGCAACCGCACCAGTCTCCCGGAGGTCGGCGGCCGGGCGCCCGCCTACTTCCCGCCGGACCAGCCGGCGGCGCTCGCCGAGGCGATGCTGGCCCTGGAGCGCGACCCGGGGGCCCGCGCGGACCGCGCCGCCGCCAGCCTCGAGCGCGGCCGCGCGTTCTCGTGGGCGCGCAGCGCCAAATCGGTACTCGAATTCATCGAACGGCTTTAGCTAACCTTTCGTCCCGAGTGAACATCCTCTTCGTCAACTACGGCGACTTCACGAGCAACAGCCTGAACCACATCGGCGCGTTCGCCAACCGGCTCACGCTGCAGGGTCACGCGTGCGTCGTCGCGGTGCCGGAGAATCCCGAGACGCTCAGCGTGGTGCCGGAGCCGCTGTTCACCGCGGCGACGTTCGAGCGGATGCTGCGCGACGAGCCGGTCTTCCCCGACCGCCGCGGCGCCGACGTGGTCCATGCCTGGACGCCGCGCGAGAACGTCCGCGAGTTCACCCTGGCCTACCTGCGCAGGCACACTGCCGCCGCCCTGCTCGTCCACCTGGAGGACAACGAGGTCCACCTGATGGAGAGCTACGCGCGCGAGCCGCTCGCGACGCTGCGGCTGCGGTCCGACGAGGAGCTGG
>CAYYGV010000022.1:0-40268 GCA_964471615.1 uncultured Opitutaceae bacterium | reverse complement strand
CCCACAACCCGGGCTTCAGCAATTTCCAATACCTGCACCAGGGCTACGCCGGCCTCCTCGTGGCGGCGCACTGGGGCCGCTTCCACCTCAACTCCGATCAGAGCTGGAAGTGCCGGCTCCAACCCGGCATCCGCCGCGACATGGTTCGCGCGAGCCTCCAGCTGTTTCCCCAGGAACACTTCGACGCGCGCGTCGGGCCGCTCGACTGGATGAACGCCGACTTCGACGATTCGGGCTGGTCCGCGCCGGCCGTCCAGAAGCCCGGCATCCTCCCGTGGCCGGGATTTTCGCCCCGCGGCATCCCACGCATGCTCGAGGAGGCATGGCGTCCCGGGCGCGTGGTGGGCACGAGCGAAGGCGACTGCGGCGACGACTGGCGCGGCGCGCGCAATCTCTACCTGCTCCGCCAGTACGAGGATCACACGCACCAGCCGGCGAATCTCGACGCCACGATGATCGAGGCTCCCGCCACAGGGCCCAACCGTTTCCGCAGCTACCTCATCGACGTGGGCCGGCCGGTCGTCGGCAACTTCACGCTCGAGGTCGGCAGCGCCAAGGGCGGCGAGGTTATCGACCTCGTCTACACCGAGGTGGTCGATCCCGCCACGCTCCGGCCGGCACTGCGTTTCCCCGACGGCAGCAGCGTGTCGTTCAGCAGCCGGCTTACATGCCGCACCGGACGGACGACGCATACGTTTTATCACCCGTACGGATTCCGCTTCGCGATGCTGGTGGTCCGCGACTCCTCCGCGGCGCTCACGATCGCGCCCACGCTGCGCCGGACCGGCTATCCGCTGGCCAAGACCGCACGTTTCCAGAGTTCCGATCGCGTGCTGGAGCAGATCTGGGAGACCTGCGCGTGGTCGCAGCAGAACTGCATGCTCGACGCCTACGTCGACACGCCGTGGCGCGAGCAGGCGCAGTGGTGGGGCGATGCGCGGGTGCAGGCGTGGAACACGTTTCACCTGAGCGCCGACGCCCGCCTTTTCCGTCGCGGCATCTATCAGATCGGCGGGCAGACGACTGCGGACGGCCTGACCTACGGCCACGCGCCGACCATGGCGCACAACTGCGTGCTGCCCGACTTCACGCTCACCTGGATCATCACCCAGTGGGACTACTACTGGCAGACCGGCGACCTGCAACCGTTCCGCGACCATTCCGCCATCGTCGAGCGCGCCCTGACCTACTATGCGGCGCACACCGGTCGCCACGGGCTCGTGGAGTACGACCCGCGCTACTGGCTGTTCCTCGACTGGACCGAGCTGCCGCGCGACGGCGCCTCGAGCGTCTTCGCCTTCTGGCTGCTGATCGCGCTGGAGCGCCTCGCCGCGATGCATCGTCTCGATCGGCAGGCCGCACGCGCCACCCGCTGCCTGCGCTGGGCCCGGCGGCTGCGCGCCAGCCTGAAACGACTCGTGAACCGGCAGGGTCTCATGGGCGACGGCTACGACGCCAGCGGCCGCGTGCTCAAGAGCACGTCACCGCACGCCCAGGTCCTCGCCCTCATGACGGACCTAAGCCCGGACACGGCGGCAACGATGGAGCGGTTCTTGCTCGACTACCTTCGCGACGAGTCCGGTCACAAGGCCAAGCCGAGCGCGTACTGGATCACCTACCTCTACTCGATCCTCACCGATCGCGGCCACGGCGCCGAGGTCATCGCCCACCTGCGTCCCCGCTGGGAGCCAATGATCGCCCATGGCTCAACCTTCGAGCTCTTCGCGGATCATCCGATGTTCCCGATCAGCCACTCCCATGCCTGGTCCGCCCACCCGCTGTTCCATCTCATGGGCACGATCGGCGGCCTCCGCCAGACCGCCGCGGCCTGGAAGCGCGTGCAATTCCGCCCGGTGTTCGTCGGCGAATCCGGCGGCACGTCCCTGCCGACGCCGCAGGGACTGATCACGAGCCGCTGGCACCGCGATGCCGGCGGGATCCACGTCGCGCTGGACCTGCCGCGCGGGGTGACGGCGGACGTTTGCCTCCCGGGCGTGACCCCGGCGGCCGTCAGGGGCAAGCGCGAGTGGACCCTGCCATCCGGCCCATCGGCCTGACCTTCCGCTCGCCGGTGACAGCGCGTCAGTAGCGCTTCGACACCTTCGCGCCGGTGTTGTCGACGAAGAGGATCGTCTTCGCCTTCGCGTCGACGCTCTCGAAACGGATGCCGAGGGACTGGTCGACCATCTCGCCGGCGCGGACGAGCCGGCCGTTGATGAACGCGCGCGACGGCGAACCTTGGAACACGCCGCTGACCTTGGCGTTGGCGACAAAGGTGGTGAAGTCCTTGCTGGCCTCGACCTCGGCCTCGACCGCCTCGGTGGTCACCTTGACGCCCGGCTCGAGCTCCGTGGTGACCTGCGCGCCGGCCACGACACCGGACTTCGGCTTGGGGGCGGGACGCTTGGTGGTTTTCGGCTTGGGTGCCGGCGTCTCCGCCAGCGGCTCGGCGTTAGCCGGAGTTTCGGCGGCGACCTCGGGAGTGGTGGTGGCCGGTTCAGTGGCAGCCGGTTCGACCGGGGCCGGTTTCGGCGCCGGCTTGACCGCGGGTTTCGCCGGGGCGGCCTTCGGCGGTGCGGAGCGACGCGGCGGCGGGCGAACCTCCGGCTCGGCAAACTTGGTCATCGCGATGCCGATGATGATGGCGGACACGACCACGCCACCGACGCCGACCAGCACCAGCTTGATCAGACGCGACTTCCGGGCAGCAGAGCGAATTTCCTGGGCCGTGCGCCGGCTGGCTCCCGGAGCCCGGGGCACCGGGGGAGGAACGGGCGGGACGGTGGATGTCGAAACTGGAGGAACCGACTCGCCTTCGGGCGGACGCAGGACCGGGAACGGCGGCGGTGGAGGGGGCGGAGGCGCCGCGGGAACGGGAGGCGGAGCCAGGGGCGGAGGCGCGGCCTCCTCGACGACAGGAGGCGGGGGCGGCGCCTCGGCCGCGGCCACGACCGCCTCGGCCGCAGCCGGGGTCGGCACCTTGATCTTCAGCTTGAATTTCCCGCCACCGCCTTCTTCCGGGGCCGGTGCGGGGGCGGCCGCCGCGGGAGGCTCGGCCGGAGCCGCTGCCGCGGCCGGGGCTTCCGCGGCCGCCGACTCGTTCGTCAGCTTGGGCTTCAGCCGGACGCGCTCCGTGGCGGGAGCCGGCGCGGCTTGAGGCTCCGGTTCCGGCGCGGGGGCCGCCGCTGCCGGAGGTAAATCCGTCCCCAACTTTGGCTTGAGACGCAACTTGCCCACATCCGAGTCTGCGGGGGGCGGTGCCGCGGGAGCAGCCGGCGGGGCCTCGCCCTCGGGCCGCTGGCGGGGCCTCAGGCGCAGCGAGGGTGGCGGCGTCTCATCGCTCATTTGAGCGCATAAAGACAAAATTTGGGTCCGCGCGAAACCAAAAAGATTCGCTGGCGGTCAGAAGATGGCCTGCTACCTTCCCCCTCTCTCTTTCGCTCACCTGTCATGAAACGTCTTCCTGTCCTCTGCCTGCTCCTCGCCACGCTGCTGCTCGCCCCCGGCTGCAAGCACGGCTGGTTTGGCAAGAAGAAGCAGGGCAAGGCGCCCAAGGAGACCAATGAGGTCGCCCTCGACGTCGAAATGACCTTCCGGCAGCGCTACATCGAAAAGCGCACCGGCGAGCTCGTGAGCCAGGGAATGCGCGTTGACGTGGCCCGGCAGCAGGCGCTGGACGAGTTCCGCACCCGCTACAGCTACACGCGCGCCGCGTCCCAGCAATGAGCCACGACCCCACCCGGGAAGCCGGGCGCGGGGCGTTGGCGGCCGCGGGCTGCTATCTCGCCTGGGGGCTGTTCCCGATCTACTGGAAGCAGCTGACCAGCGTCGATGCGACCGAGCTGATCGCGCACCGCCACGTCTGGTCCCTGGTCTTCGTCACCGCCGTGATGGCCTCCACCCGCGGGCTCGCCGAGCTCGGCGCGGCCGTGCGCGACCCCGTCGCCCTGCGGTGGCACGCCCTCAGCGGCGTGCTGCTCACGCTCAACTGGCTCGTTTACGTCTGGGGCGTGAACCACGGCCATGTCCTTGAGACCAGCCTTGGCTACTTCCTCGTTCCCCTCGTGAACGTCGCGCTCGGCCGGCTCGTGCTGCATGAGCGTCTCCGCCGCCTGCAGTGGCTGGCGATCGGCTTCGCGGTGGCGGGCGTCACGCTGCTGCTGATCGGCGTCGGGCGACTGCCCTGGATCGCCCTGTCCCTCGCCGCCACCTTCGGCCTCTACGGCCTGCTCCGGAAGAAATCCCCGCTCGGGCCGCTGACCGGCCTCGGCCTGGAGACCCTCCTGCTGTTTCCCTGCGCGCTCGGGTTCATCATTTGGCAGCAGGCCACCGGTGCCGGGGCTCTCGGCCGGGTTGGGTCGGTGCAGCACGTGATGCTCATCGCCGCGGGCGTCGTGACGGCGGTGCCGCTGCTCCTGTTTGCGTTCGGCGCCCGGCGGATCCGGCTCTCGACGCTCGGCCTGCTGCAGTACATCGCGCCCACCGTGCAGTTCTGCCTGGGCGTCCTGCTCTATCACGAGCCGTTCTCGCGCGAGCGCGCGGCAGCCTTCGCCCTGATCTGGTGCGGGCTCGCGCTCTACACCGCCGACAACCTGCTCGCGCAGCGGCGGGTCACTCGCGCTTGATGTCGATCAGCTCCATCTCGAACACCAGCGTCGCGTTCCGCGGGATGCGGGGCGCCGAGCCGCGGGTGCCGTAGCCGAGTTCGGCCGGGATGATCACGATGCGTTTTTCGCCCATCCTCATCTGCTGGATCACGAAATCCCATCCCTGGATCACCAGCTCGCGTCCCACGCGGAAGGTGAACGGACGGTTCCGGTCGAGCGATTCGTCGAACACCGTGCCGTCGAGCAACTGGCCGCGATAGAGCACCGCCACGAGGTTGCCCGGGACCGGAAGCGGACCATGGCCCGGTTTCTCGATGATATACCGGATGCCCATGTTGTCCTTCTGGGCGTCCGGCCAGTTCTTCTCGATGAACTCGAGATCCTCCTCCGGAAACTTCTCGCGCTGGGCGCGGAGCAGCGGGACGGACACCAGGACGAGGAGCACGAGGGCGAGACGGGAAAGACGAAGCGGCATGGCAAGGGTCTGTGTAGCGCAGTTCAGGCCGATGGCACGGAATTTCTTATTGCGGGATGGGCCGCCACCTTGGCCATGGCCCCGCGCAACAGGGTGAGCCCGGGTTCCATCCGGTGCCAGGGGGACGCGCCGGATGGGTGCGGGAGCGGGATGCAGTCGACGGCGTGGCCGTGGTATTCGATGCGGAATGAGCGGCCGATCGTCTCGGCCAGCGGCCGCTCCCCCAGGAACTTGGTGATCGCGAGCTTGCCGACCGGCAGCACCAGCTCCGGGCGCAGCAGGGCAAACTCCCGCTCGAGCCAGGCGGCACAGTTTGTGATCTCCTCCGGCGCCGGCACGCGGTCGCCGCCCTCCGGCCGCTTGCCCGGAAAGCAGCGGCACACCGCCGCGAAGTAGATCCGGTCCCTCACCTCGTCCTCGGTCCAGCCCGTGGCGGCGGCGAACCACTTGAAAAGAGTCTTGCCGGCGGTCCAGGCAAAGGGTCGGCCCAGCTTCGGCTCCTTGTCGCCCGGCGCCTGGCCCACGAGCACGACCCGGCTGGGGACGGGCCGGCCCACGACCACGGGACGGTGCATGCGCGGGCAGCGCGTGCACGCCCGCAGGGACGCGAGGTGCTTTTCGACGGCGGCGACCGAGGGCCTCATCCGGGCGATGGTGGGAGCGCGGCCGACCGTGGAAAGGGCAAACCGCGCGGGCGCGGCTCAGTACCGGGCCCGGCGCCGACCGCCACCGCCACCAAAACGGTTCCATCCCCCTTGCCGGCTGGGCTTGGTGCGGCCGCCGTGCGGGCCGGCGACATGCGCCGGCCGGGGGGCGAAGGTCTGGTACGGGAAGTTCTCGAGCCGCAGCTCCGGGATCTTCTGCCCGATGAAACGCTGGATGTCGCGGATGTCGTTCGCCTCCTCCGGCGTGACCAGCGTGAACGCGTCGCCCACCGCCTGGGCCCGGCCGGTGCGGCCGATGCGGTGCACGTAGTCCTCGGGTTTTTCCGGCACGTCGTAGTTGATGACATGCGAGACGCCGGCGACGTCGATGCCGCGGGCCGCGATGTCGGTTGCGACCATCACCTCGTACTTGCCCGACCGAAAGCCGGCCAGGGCCTCGAGGCGCTGGTTCTGCGAGCGGTTCGCGTGCAGCACCGCGACCGAGTGATTCGCCGCCTTCAGTCGGCGCGCGATCTTGTCCGCCCCGTGCTTGGTGCGGGAAAACACCAGGACGCTGTCGAAGTCGGTCCGCTCCAGCAGGGCGAGCAGCAACTCGAACTTCTGCTCGTGCGCGACGGGATAGAGCGCGTGGTTGACCGACTCGTTGACCGAGCGGGCGACTCCCACCTCGACCTTGACCGGGTCGCGGAGGGCGAACGAGGCGACGGCCGCGATCTCCGGCGGCACCGTGGCCGAGAAAAACAGGGTCTGCCGCTCGCGCGGGCAGCGGGCGATGATGTCCTTCACCACCGGCAGGAAGCCCATGTCGAGCATGCGATCGACCTCGTCGAGCACGAGGATCGAGATATCGCGCAGCGTGATCGTGCCGTCCTTGAGGTAGTCCATCAGGCGACCCGGCGTCGCGACGATGACGTCGACGCCGCGCTTCAGCTCGGAGCGCTGCGCGCCGTAGCCGACGCCGCCGAAGACCGCGACGGTCCGCAGATCCGAATACCGGGCAAAGTCGCGGAACGCCGTCTCCACCTGGGCGGCCAGCTCGCGCGTCGGCTCGAGCACCAGCACGCGGGCGCGGCCGTGATGGCCGAGGCGCGTGAGGATGGGGAGCGCGAAGGCGGCGGTCTTGCCGGTGCCGGTCTGGGCGGAGGCAATGACATCCCGGCCCGACAGCACGGCGGGAATGGCCCGCAGCTGGATGGGAGTCGGATCGGTGTAGCCGGCGGCCTGGACGCCCCGGAGGATGTGGTCGGAAAGATGGAGGGCTTTGAAGGGCATGAACGGAGGCGCCGAAGCTCGGCGCAGCATGAATCGGAAAAAAGAAAAGGGACGAAGCCCGAAGGGCCTCGTCCCTCGAAAATCAGTTTACGAAGACTGATCGATTAGTAGCGGCGCTCGCCACGGTCACGGTCGCCACCGCGGCCACCGCCGCCGAAGCCACCGCGGCCACCGCCGCCGAAGCCACGGCCGCCACCGCCGAAGCCACCCGCCGGGCGGTCTTCCTTGGGACGGGCCTCATTGACGGTCAGCTGACGGCCACCGAGCTCGGTGCCGTTCATCTTCTCGGTCGCGGCCTTGGCCTCTTCGGCCGTGCCCATGGTCACGAAGGCGAAGCCGCGCGGGCGGCCCGTCATCTTGTCCATCGCGACATAAACGTCGGTGACGCTGCCGAATTGGCCGAACGCGGCGCGGAGCTCTTCTTCGGTGGTCTTGAACGACAGGTTACCGACGTACAGTTTGGAGTTACTCATGTGATGTCTCGATTGATCCTACCGTCGCTGCCAGTTCCGTTCCCACCGTGGGTTTCGAAATCATCACTTAAGCCAAACGCTCAGCCAACGACTCACCAGATGCTGTCATCTAACGTATTCTCTATCGATCAGGCGGTTAAGACGCAAATCCGGCGGGCGGATGCAAGGTAATTCGGGACGGACGCTTCCGTCGGCTCCGCTCGGCGTTAACCTAAACCGTTCTAGATGGAGTACTTTGCCCGGATTTCCGCCGGCAGCGGTGTGGCCCGTCCAGTCGCCAAGGTGACCAGCACATAGTCGCAGTGCCCGTCACAAATGCGTTTGCCCGTCGGCAGCTTCTCGATCTCGAACGCCACGCGGCAGCCGCTCTCCGTGAAATGGTCGATCCAGGTGCGCACCACCATGCGGTCGCCCCAGCCCAGCGAGCGTTTGAAGTGGATGTTCGCCGTGGTCATGTACCAGCCGAGCCCCATCGCGGCGAACTCCTGCATGGACATCTTGTAGCACCGCTCCATCTGGTCGAAGCGCGCCGCCAGAACGTAGTCGAGATAGCGGGTCGAGTGGACGTGCTGATAGAGATCGATGTCGTCGGGCCGGACCGCCAGCTCGGTTTCGAACTTGGAGTACACGTTGACGGGCGTCGCGCTCATGTCGGGGTGTCAGTCATGCCGCGCCCAACGCGCGGTGGGAAGCGGAATCCACCCCGCTGCGGCGAAGCCGAGAGCGGAACCGGGCGTTGTTTGCCACGAAGGACACGAAGCGCACGAAGTCCAAGCCGGTTGCTTCGCGACCTCAGCGGCCTTGGCGGTTAACCAGAATCAGTCCGATCGTTTCACCGCGAAGCCCGCGAGGATCGCGAAGTTCCAATCCGCTTGGGCTTCGTGCGCTTCGTGTCCTTCGTGGTAAACAGCCGAGCCGGGAAAGCCTGCGTTAGCTGAAGAACCGGTCGATCTCGCGGCGCTCGCGCTTGGTGGGACGACCGCTGCCCTTCTCGCGGGCGAGAAAATGCTGCAGGCGCTGCTCGCGCGCCTTCTCGAATTCACCCGGGGGCGTGAGATCGGCGCAATACTCGGCAACGAGCTTGGCGCCGACCCGGGATGGCGGCACACCCACCACGCGCAAGGTGCGCAGGATCAGACCCTGCCGCACGGTGATGGTCTCGCCGGGATGAACTTCCCGCGCGGGCTTTGCAGGCAGATCGTTGATCTTCACACTGCCCGCGTGGATCGCCGCCGTGGCGAGCGAGCGGGTCCGAAAAAGCCGCACGGCCCAAAGCCACTTGTCGAGCCGTGCGGTCAAGTTCGCCTCAGCGCTGGCGCATGCCCTTCATGAGCTCGCCCATGTCCGGCATCTTGAACTCCGTGTAGCCGTCCGTGGAGAACAGCGACTCCGGCAGGGTGCCCTTCTCGATCTTCGTGACCTCCATGCGGCCGGTTTCGGCCCCGGTCGTATCCCGGCTCACCACCCGCAGCGGAAAGAAGCCACCGTCGCGCGCGATTTTTTCCCACTCCGGCGACGGAGCGCCGCGGCCGCCCATCGGGCCACCCTGGGGGGCCGGGAACACGAAGGTGCCGAGCCCCTTCGCGAGCCACATCTCGTGGGTCTCGCCGCGCGGGCTGGTCCACTTGTACTCGGTCGCCTCGTAGCCGGCGATCACCTCGGTGCGGCCGGTCGCCACCGGGGCGGCGACTTCCTTGCCGGCGTGCTCGGCCATCGGGGCGGAGGACGCATCCGGCATCGCGTGCCGCATGAACATCTTCTGGCCGTCATGATCCATCAGCATGATCATCTCCCGGTTCGGGAGGTCCATGATCACGCTGGCGGCGCCGCCACCGCGCCGGCGACCGGAGGACTCGGCCGCGGACGTGTCGAAGCGGATCTTGCCCGCCTTGATCGCGTAGGTGACCGACGCCGGCTCCTTGCGCTTGCCGGAGGTCATCTGCATGTACACGCGGCCCTCAAACGCATCGGCCGCGGAGAGGGCAGTTACGGTCACCAGGGACAACGCAGCCACGAAGAGGCCGCGGTAGGAGGAAGGACGGAACAGATTCATGGGTAAGAGCAGTTCGGGAAAAATAAGAACCTCGAGCCTGACCAACCACGGTTTACCGGCCCCACCCGCGACCGCAAGACCATCGTCCGGCCCCGGGAAATGAAAAGGCCGCGCCCCCGGGGAGCGCGGCCGAAATGATCCTTGGCCGGGAGCTATTTCTGCCGCGGAAAATCGTCGCGGATCCAGTCGTCGAGCAACGCCTTCTCGTAGCGGAGCTCGTCGTCACGGTTGATCGAGATCTTCATCTGGAACGCGAGGTCGCGCAGCTGGCGCTTGCCTTCCTTCAGCACCGCGCCCTTGGCGTCCACGAGCTTGAACTCGAGGTCGATCTTCGGCGGATAGATGTCCTTCACGACCCGGACATCCTGCATCGCCGGGCCGCGCCACGGCTCGAAGTCGCCGGCCATGTCCACGTCGGTGACGCTGACCAGCAGCTTCTGCCCTTCCGGCACGCACGTCTTGGACTTCGTGACAATGTAGTCCTTGAGCTGGTCGAGGATCGCATCGCGGTCCTTGTCGTTCTCCATGTAGTTGGAGCGGACGTCGGCAAATTTCTCCGGATGGACGAATGTCACGTCGGCACGTCCGTCGGACTTCGCGGCCGGCTCAGTCGCCCAACCGGTGGAAACCGCCAGGAGGCTGGCGATGGCGCAGAGCAAGCGGTGATAGGGTTTCATGGGGAAGTGTGACCGAAGGTGGCTGGAAATGTTTCCCCTCGGCAGGCCCCCGGCCGCCGGCCGGGGTTCGTCAGCGAACCCCGGCCGGTTCCGGCAGCTTGTCGATCCGGACGGCGGTCACCTTGTATTCCGGCGTCTTGGTGTAGCGATCCCGTTGGGACGTCGTGATTTGGTTCAGGAACACCCGGGCACAGTGGAACGTGGTGTAAACCTCACCCGGCTTGACGGTGGCGCTGATCCGCACGGGCAGCTCGGCCGACCCCTGGCGGCTCGAAAGTTTGACCCGCTCGCCGTCCGCAAGGCCGAGCCGGCCCGCGTCGTCCGGGGTCATCTGCAGGAAATCCGTCTCGGCCATGCGGCCGTTGGCGGTGCGGCCGGTCTGGGTCGCGGCGTTGTACTGGAAGAGATTCCGGCCCGTCGTGAGCACGAAGGGGTACTCCTTGCTGGTGACGTCGGGCGGCGGCAGGAACTCGATGCGCCGGAGCGCGGTGGTCGGGCCGTGGGTGAACTCCTCCGCGTGCATGATCGCGGTGCCGGGATGCTGCTCGTCGTAGCAGGGCCACTGCAGGCCGCCGAGCTGGTCGAGCCGGGCGTAGCTCAGGCCGGCGCCCTCGTCCCAGAGCGAGCGCACCTCGTCCCAGATTTCCTCGGCCGAGCGGTAGCGGAAATGCTCGCCCTGCCCGAGCGCCCGGGCGACGTCGCAGACGATCTCCCAGTCGGACCGCGCCTGGCCGAGCGGCCGGGCCGCGGCGCGCACGCGCTGCACGCGGCGCTCACCGTTCATGAACGTGCCGTCCTTCTCGAACGAGGAGGCCGCCGGCAGGAACACGTCGGCGAACTCGCGGGCCGTGGCGTTGAGGAACAGGTCCTGCACGATGACGAAGTCGAGCCGGCCAAGCGCCCGCCGCGTCTCGTGCGCGTTCGGGTTGGTCATGAGGATGTCGTAGCCGATCGCCCACAGCGCCTTGAACTTCCCGGCGGTGGCGGCCTCCAGCATGTCGAACATGTTCAGGCCGGGCGTGCTCGGCAGCGTCGCATGCCACGCCGACTCGAACTGCCCGCGCGCCTCCGTGAGCGGCACGTAGCCCGCGAGCAGCTTGGGCTCGCAGCCCATGTGGGGCGCGCCCTGCACGTTGTTCTGGCCGCGGAGCGGGTTGATGCCCGTGCCGCGCTTGCCGATGTTGCCGGTGAGCAGGGCGATGTTCACGAGGGCCATGATGCCCTCCGTGCCCTGCACGTGCTCGGTCATCCCGAGCCCGTGGACGCTGAGCGCCGGCTTGGCCGTCGCATAGATCCGGGCGGCCTCGCGGATGCGCGCGGCGGGGACGCCGCAGACCTGCTCGACCTTCTCCGGCAGGAAGTCGCGGATGAAATCGCGGTACTCGGCGTACTCCGTGACCCGCGTGCGGATGAACTCCTCGTCGACCAGGCCCTCGTCCACGATCGTCGCGCCCATCGCGTTAAACAGGACGACATTCGTGCCGGGCCGGAGCTGCAGGTGCAGCGTGGCGTACTGCGTGAGCTCGATCTCGCGCGGGTCGACCACGATGAGCTTGGCGCCATTGCGGGCCGCCTGCTTGATGCGCGCACCGGTGACGGGGTGCCCCTCGGTGGGGTTCGCGCCGCACACGAGAATCGTCTTCGCGACCTCGATCTCGTCGAGCGAGTTGGTCGCCGCGCCGGTGCCGAGCGTCATCTTCATCGCGGCGGCGGTCGGCGAGTGGCAGACCCGGGCGCAGCAGTCGATGTTGTTCGTGCCGAGCGCCACGCGGGCGAACTTCTGCGCAACGTAGTTCTCCTCGTTCGTCCCGCGCGCCGAGCTAAGGACGCCGATGCTGTCCGCACCGTGCGCCGCCGCGGTCTCGCGGAGCCGCTTCGCGATGTAGGGGATGACTTCCTCCCACGTCACATCCTCCCACTTGCCGTCGCGCCGGATCATTGGCGTCGTGACGCGCTCCTCGGCGTAGATGTAGTCGAAGGCGTAGCGGCCCTTGACGCAGGTGTGGCCGTGGTTGCTGGGGCCGTCGGAGGGGCGAATGGTGGTGATCTTGCCGTCGCGGGTGCCGACGTTGAGTTCGCAGCCGGTGCCGCAGTAGGAGCAGATGGTCTTGGTCCACTGCGTGGGCACGCCGCGGGCCAGGAGGCTGACATCCTCCAGGGCGCCCGACGGGCAGGTGTCGACGCAGGCGCCGCAGCTGACGCAGCCGCCCTCGAGCAGGGTCTCTCCCTGGATCGGGAAGATGCGGGTCTCGCCGCCGCGGTTCCACGCCTTCCAGACGAACTGGCCCTGCACCTCCTCGCAGATGCGCACGCAGCGGTAGCAGGTCACGCACTGCGACATGTCGACGTTGATGTACGGGTGCGACGTGTCGCGCATGTGCGGCACCTCGGCCGGCGGCGCGTGCCGCGAGCCGCCCGCCTTCACGTCGTACTGGCGCAGGTAGCGGTGGAACTGCTTGTCGGGAAACTCCTCCACCGCCTCCGCCGGGTAGTTCGCGGCGATCAGGCCGAGCAGCGTCTTCCGCACGCCCTCGACGGCGGGCGAGTGCGTGAGGATCTCCATGCCCTCGCGCAGCTGGGTGTTGCAGGCGGTGACGAGGGCGTTGACGCCCTTCACCTCGACCGTGCACAGGCGGCAGGAACCGTACGGGTTCAGGCGGTCGTCGTGACAGAGGGTCGGAACCTCGATGGCGAGCTGGCGCAGCGCCTCGTTGATCGTGAGGCCCTCGGGAAACTGGTGCGACTGGCCGTTGATGGTTACTTGAAGCATGGCTCGATCTCCGTCGGGTAGTAACGCAGGATGGACTCGGCAAAACGGGCGAGGCCCGTGCCATGGCCGCAGAGGCTGGCCAGCTTCAGGGCCGTGACGAGGTCGCGGCACTCGCTCAGGTCGGCGGCCCGCGCCCGGCCCGCCACCGCCGCGGCGAAGATCTCCTCGACGCGGCCGCTGCCGCTGCGGCAGGGCGTGCACTTGCCGCACGACTCGTAGGCGCCAAACGCGAACACGTGCTGCACCAGGTCGGGGATCGACGTGTGCTCGTCGAAAGCCACCACCCCGCCATGGCCGACGCCGGCGCCGATGGCCGCGAGTTCCTCGAAGCCGAGCGGCGTGTCGATCAGGTGTGGCGGAATCATGCCGATGATCGGCCCGCCGATCAGCACGCCCTTCAGCTTCGCGCCGTTGCGCAGGCCGCCGCCGAGTTCCTCGACGATGTGGCGGACCGTGACCCCGAACTCGACCTCGTACAGGCCGGGCCGGTTGAAGAGCGAGTTGAGCGAGAGCGCCTTCGTGCCGCGGCTCTTCGAGAAGCCGATGGCGGCGTACGCCTCGCCGCCGTGGCGGACAATCCACGGGACCGTCACCAGCGTCTCGACGTTGTTCAGCAGCGTGGGCCGGTCAAACAGGCCTCGCTCGGTCGGGTACGGCGGCCGGGCCATGACCTCGGGCCGCTTGCCCTCGATCGAACGGAGCAGCGCGGTTTCCTCGCCGCAGACGTAGCTGCCGTGGCCGACATAGGTCTCGAGCTCGAACGAGAATTTCGTCCCGCCGATCCCCTGGCCGAGCCAGCCCGCCGCGCGCGCCTCAGCGAGGGCGGCATTGAGGACGGTCGCCGCGAGCGGGTACTCCGCGCGGACATAAATGTAGCCCCGGCCGGCGCCGACCGCGTAGGCGGCGAGGACCATGCCCTCGATCAGGCTGTGGGGATCGTCCTCCATCAGGTAACGGTCGATGTACGCGCCCGCGTCGCCCTCGTCGGCGTTGGCCACGACGTATTTCAGGCCCGGCGGCTGCTGCGCGACAGCGCGCCACTTGCGGCCGGTCGGGAAACCCGCGCCGCCGCGACCGCGGAGGCCGGACGCCTCGACGGCGGCCAGCACCTTCTCGGCCGGCTGACCGAGCGCCTGGCGCAGCGCGGCGTAGCCGCCCTGCTTCACATAGTCAGACAAGGAGCGAGCGCCGCCCTCCGCGATGCGGCCGAGCACGATGCCCTCCCGCGCGGACACCTTGACCGGGGGCCGCGGACGGTGCTGGCCCTTAGCGGGCGCGGCGAAGCACTCACCCAGGCAGTAGACCCGGGGATTGTTCCGCTCGGCCTCGGCCCAGCGGGCGGGATTGAAGTGCCGCGCCGCGAAGCACGCCGTGCCCTGGCAGGCCTTGCCCTCAAACTCGCCGTCGCACAGGTGATAGAACGACAGGACGTCGTCCGGGATCGCATGGGCACCGGAGGCCGGGGATGACGGTTGGGTGGTGGGCATGTCGCGGCAGGGGTCGGGGCGCAGGGACGTTTCTAGCCTCGCAGAAGATGCCCGGCGACCGGCCGAGTTCAATCCCAGAGCATGGAAATTCCCCACCGGTCCGGCGAACAATCAGCCGCGCAGCCGGGACAAACTCCCGCTTCCCTTTCCGGCGCGATGTCGTACACTACAGGTGGAGGCCGTCATGATCTCAAACCTGCTCCAACTCATCGGTCATCGCCCGTCGGCGGAACTCGAGGCCGGCTTTGTCCAGGACGTGCACGTGTCCCGCCAGAGCCCGCGCAACCCGCGCACGGAACGCATCATCCTGGTCGGCTGGGTCCTCATCCTCATCAAGAGCTTCACCGTGATCTGGGTGGTCGACAAATACCACCTGGCGTTCAACGCCAACTGGGTGATCATCCCGACCGTGCTCGCCGCCCTGCTCTGCACGGTCGTGTACTACCTGCGCGACTGAGCGCGGACGCGGCGGGGCGACGCCGCGAATTCCCCACTGGTAAAACGCCGCTTCTTTGATTCGCTGCGGACATGCCCAACGTACCCGGTCTCCGCAGTCCGTACATCAAGGTCGGCCGCCTCGTCTATTTCGGCCGCATGGTCGACAAGATCCGCCTGCACGCGCGCGGCGCCCTGCCGGTCGACGACTACGTGCCGAACCTCGGCAAGGGCTTCGACGGCCGCTGCTGCAATTTCCTCCGCGTGAAGTATGACGATCTCAAGGCGCAGGTCCTGTCGTCCAACCTCTCCGACGAGCAACTGCTCGCCTGGGCGTTCGAGCGCGGCGGCGGGCGCACCGACGAGGAGTGCGAGATCTGGAACGGTTTCATGATGAAGCGCGGCTGGCGCGACGCCGGCGCCGAGACCCTCGCCAAGCGGATCCGCGAGAGCCATCTCGAGAGCCAGCCGGTCATGACCATGTTCGACTACCTCGACTTTGACGAGGGCCGCGACCCGGTGGCCGCCAAGGCTTGGCAGGGCTGAACCCGCCGCGCCATGGTCGTCATCCTCATGGGGGTGGCGGGCAGCGGGAAGACCACGATCGGCCGGCAGCTCGCCTCGGAACTGGGCTGGGAGTTTGCCGACGCCGACGATTTTCACCCGCCCGCCAACATCGCGAAAATGTCCGCGGGCCAGCCGCTCGACGACCATGACCGCGCCCCGTGGCTCGCCGCGCTGCGCGCGCACATCGACGCCCACCTCGCCTCCGGCCGGGGCGCCGTCGTGACCTGCTCCGCGCTGCGCGACCGCTACCGCGCGCGGCTCCAGGCCGACCCGCATCAGGTCCGGTTCGTGTACCTCAAGGGATCCCGCGAGCTGCTGTGGTCCCGGATCAGCTCCCGGGAGGGCCACTTCATGAAGGCCGCGATGCTCGACAGCCAGCTGGCGATGCTGGAGGAACCGGCCGACGCCTTGGTCGTGGACATCGCCCCGCCGCCCGCGCAGATTCTCGCCACGATTCGTCGCGGTTTGTCCCTATGAAATCCCCCGTCGCGAAGTGCTTTGCCGTCCTTGGTGGGATTGTGAGCATCCTGCTCGTGGCGGCCGTGGCCGCCGGCACCTGGTTCTATTTCCAGATGCGGGACAGCCTGCCTCAGCTCGACGGCGGCGTGACGCTACCGGGACTGACCGCACCCGCGACCGCGGCCCGCGACGCCCTCGGCGTGCCGACGATCCGGGGCCGCACGCGAGCCGACGCGGTCCGCACCCTCGGCTTCCTCCACGCGCAGGAACGGTTTTTCCAAATGGACCTGCTGCGCCGCCGCAGCGCCGGCGAACTCGCCGAGCTGTTCGGCAAGGCCGCGCTGCCGGTCGACCGGAGCACCCGCATGCACGGCTTCCGCCAGCTGGCCGGTACGGTGTTCCAGCGGCTGCCGGCCGAGGAGCGTTCCCTCCTGGAGGCCTACGCCGCCGGCGTGAACGCCGGCCTGAAGGCCCTCAAGCAGAAACCCTTCGAGTACGTCGCCCTGCGGCTCGACCCGCAACCGTGGCGGCCGGAGGACTGCCTACTGATCCTCTACTCGATGACGCTGGACCTCCAGGATTCGACCGGCACGTACGAGCTGTCCCTGGCGGCGGTCCGCGACCGGTTCGGCTTTGCCGGAGTCTCGTTCTTCGCGCCGCTTCAGTTGCCGGACGACGCCGCGCTCGACGGTTCAACGGGCGCACTGGGACCCATCCCGTCCGCAAGTGTGATCGACCTCCGGACCGCCCAGGTCTCGCACCGACAACCCTCGCTCCCCGCCCCCGCGCTCGCCTTTGCACCGATCCGGGATCCCGAGGCGCTCCCAGGCAGCAACAGCTTCGCTCTAGCCGGGGCGCACACGGCCTCCGGCGCGCCGCTGCTGGCGAACGACCCGCACCTCGACCTCGCGGTGCCCCTCATCTGGTACCGCGCCTCGCTCTCCTGGTCCGAACCCGAGGCAATCACCGTCACGGGCGTCACGCTGCCCGGCTTCCCCATCGTGGTCATCGGCAGCAACGGCCACGTCGCCTGGGGCCTGACCAGCGCCTACGTCGACGCCGGCGACATCGTGGTGGTGGAGATCAACGCGATCGACCATTCACTCTACAAGCTGCCCGGCAGCGACGAGCTCATCCAGATCGAGCGCCGCAAGGAGACCATCCGCATCAAGGGCGGCGCAACGGAAACGATCGAGGTGCCGTGGACCCACTGGGGCCCGGTGGTGGGCACCAATTCGCGCCAGCGTCCGCTCGTCTACCACTGGCTGGCCCACGACCCGGCGGCGACGAACCTGCACTGCATCCACCTCGCGGAGGCGAAGACCGTCGCCGAGGCAATCGACGTCGCGCACCACGCCGGCGTGCCCGCCCAGAATTTCCTCGTCGTGGACCGCGACGGGCAGATCGGCTGGACGATCATCGGCCGCCTGCCCAAGCGCGTGGGCTTCGACGGACGGCTGCCCACGACCTGGAGTTTCGGAGACCGGCATTGGGACGGCATGGTGCCGCCGGACGAGGTCCCGTCGGTCGTCGCCCCGGCTGGCGGCCGCCTCTGGACTGCGAACAACCGCCTGCTGGGCGGCCCGGCTCTCGCCGTGCTGGGTGACGGCGGCTACGCAAACCCGCCGCGCGCGGCGCAGATCCGGGACCAGCTTGCCGCGCTCGAGCACGCCACGCCGGCCGACCTTCGCGCGATCCAACTCGACAACCGGGCTATCTTCCTCGGGCCGTGGCAGCAGCGCCTGCTGGCGGTGCTCACGCCCGCGGCGATCGCGAAGAAGAGCTCGCGGGGCGAGCTCCGTCAGCAGGTCGAGCATTGGGAGGGCCGGGCCGCGGTCGACTCGGTGAGCTACCGGCTGGTCCGCGCGTTCCGGCTGAAGGTGGCCGAGCTGGTGTTCACCCCGATCTTTGAGGACTGCGTGGAGCGGCAGCCCGGCTTCGACTGGCGGCGGTTCCACTACGAGGCTCCGCTGGAGGCCCTGCTCCGCGAGCAGCCGCCGCACTTGCTCAGCCCGCAATACGCAACCTGGAACGACCTGCTGCTCGCGGCCGCCGACGCGGTCGTCAGCGACCTCGACCACCAGGGCGAGGACCTGTCGCGGGCCACGTGGGGCCGCCGCAACACGGCGCGGATTCTCCATCCGTTCGGGCGGATGCTGCCGGGCTGGATCGCCGGCTGGCTGAACCGTCCGGCCACGCCGCTGCCGGGCGACGTCGACATGCCGCGCGTTCAGACCCCGTATTTCGGCGCGAGCATGCGCATGGTGGTCTCGCCGGGCCGGGAGCAGGAGGGCCTGCTCCACATGGCTGGCGGACAGAGCGGGAATCCGCTTTCGCCCTACTACGCGGCCGGCTACGAGGCGTGGGTGAAAGGCGAGCCGACCCCGTTCCTGCCGGGCCCGGCGGTTCACACGCTGCAGTTTGCCCCCTAGCCTGCCGGTCGCGAATTTGGCCTGTGCGCGGCGCGGCCGCCGGTCCAGACTCCCGCCATGCTGCACGTCCTCGACCATCCGCTCGCGGCGCACGTGATCACCCACCTGCGCGACAAGACCACCAAGCCGGCCACGTTCCGCACGCTCTGCTACCAGATCAGCCTGCTGCTGGCCGTCGAGGCCACGCGGAGCCTGCCCACCGTCGAGAAACCCATTGAGACGCCACTCGAGCCGGTCTCGGGCCGCGTGCTCGCGCACGAGCCGCTGGTGGTCGTGCCGATCCTCCGCGCCGGGCTCGGGATGGTGCAGCCGTTCCTCGACATCTTTCCCGACGTCAGCGTCGGCTACATCGGCCTGGAGCGTGACCACCAGACCGCGGTGGCGCGCAGCTACTACTGCAAGCTCCCGCCGCTCGCCGGCCGCCGCGTGATGCTGGTCGACCCGATGCTCGCGACCGGCGGCTCCGCCGTGAAGGCGATCGACGTCATCCGCGCCCAGGGCGGCACCGACCTGACGCTGGTGAGCATCGTGAGCGCCCCGGAGGGCGTCGCGGAAGTGGTCCGCCACTATCCGCAGCTCCCCATCTTCACCGCCGCCCTCGACCGCGAGCTGAACGCGAAGAAGTACATCCTCCCCGGCCTGGGAGACTTTGGCGACCGGCTGTATGGAACCTGACGCGCTGGCGCGCGCAATTTCCAAGGGCCAAACACCAAGTGCCAATTCATCCGGCGCCTCGGGCGCCCCGTTTGCTGCGCGCTAGCCGTCTGGAGTTTGGTGTTTTGGCAATTGGTGTTTCTCAGCCCACAAGCGCCTCAAACAGCACTTCCACCGGATGCAGGGCGTGGCGCTGGGTGCCGTCCTTGATCTGGTGGCGGCAGCTGGTGCCGGGGGCGACGATAAGTGTGTCGGCCGGGGCGGACCGCACCGCAGGGAAGAGCACCAACTCGCCCACCTGCTGCGAGAGCTCGAAGTGCTCAGCCTCGTAGCCGAACGAGCCAGCCATGCCGCAGCAGCCGCTCGGGATCGTCTCCACCTGATAGTTGGCCGGCAGGCGCAGCGCCTTCACCGTGGGCTCGATCGACGCGAGCGACTTCTGGTGGCAGTGCCCGTGCAGCTTGATTCGGCGCGCCGCCGTGGTGAACGACTCTGGCCGAATCCGGCCCTGGTCCGCCTCGCGGGCAATGAACTCGTCGATCAGCAGCGCGTTCCGGGCCAGCGCCTGCGCCGCGGCCACCAAGTTGTCCGGCACCAGGTCCGGATACTCGTCGCGGAAGCCGAGGATCGCCGAGGGTTCGACGCCCACTAGCGGGCTCCGCGCCGTCACAAGGTCCTTCAGCAGCTCCACGTTTCGGATCGCGAGTTTCCGGGCCTCGCGCACGAGGCCCTTCGACAGGTGGGCGCGTCCGCTGTCGACATGACGCGGGATCACAACCTCGTAGCCAAGCCGGTTGAGGAGCTGCACCGCCTTCGCGCCGATCTCGGCGTCGTGGAAGTTCGTGAACTCGTCGCAGAACAGCCACACCCGTCCGTTGGGGAACTGCCCGGTGCGGCCCATCCGCTCCTCCCGCTCGGCGAACCAGCGCTGCAGCGTCGTGCCCGGCAGCTTCGGGATGCTGCGGCCCGGCGCGAAGCCGGAGGCGCGCTTGATGAGGCGCGACGTGACCGCATTCGTCACAAACCAGTTGTGCACCGCGGGCGCGATCGACGCGAGGGCCATGGCCTTGGAGAAACCGGCGACCAACCGCGAGCGGAACGGCACGCCGTGGGCGTCGTGGTGGTGCTGGAGCCACTCGGCCTTGAGCCGGGCCATGTCGACATTGGAGGGGCACTCCGACTTGCAGCCCTTGCAGGACAGGCACAGGTCCATCACCTCGGCGATCTCCGGGCTGTCGAACGGCCGCGCCGGGTCACGCGGGCTCGTCAGCATGTGGCGGAGCATGTTCGCCCGGGCGCGGGTCGTGTCCTTCTCATTGTGCGTCGCCATGTAGCTCGGGCACATGGTGCCGCCCATGAGGTGGCTCTTCCGGCAGTCGCCCGAGCCGTTGCACTTCTCCGCCGCGCGGAGAATGCCCTGCGTCGCGCTGAAATTGAACACCGTGGGATAGTCCGGCGTGTCGTGCCCCGGCCCGTGGCGCAGCGACGTGTCCATCGGCGGGGTGTCGATGATCTTCCCGGGATTGAGGAGACCGGCCGGGTCGAACGTGCCCTTCACGCGGCGCATCATCGCGTAGCACGCGTCCCCAACCATGAACCGGATGAACTCGCCGCGCAGCCGGCCGTCGCCGTGCTCGCCGCTGAGCGAGCCGCGGTACTTCTTCACCAGCGCCGCGACGTCGGTGGCGATGGCGCGGAACATCCGGAGGCCCTCCTCCGTCTTGAGGTTGAACAGCGGCCGGGTGTGCAGCTCGCCGGAGCCGGCGTGGGCGTAGTACACGCAGCTGATGCCGTACTTGTCCCGCATCAGGGCGTCGAACTCGCCGATGTAGGCCGGCAGGTCCTCGACCGCCACGGCCGTGTCCTCGACCACCTCGCGCGGCTTCGCGTCGCCGGGCACGTTGGACATCAGGCCCTGACCGGCGCGCCGGAGCTCCCAGACCTTGTTGCCGTCGTCACCCCAGAGCACCGGAAAGGCGTGGCCGAGGCCGGCCGCCCTCATCTCGGCCTCCAGGTCCCGCAGGGTCGCCTCGATCTCCTCCCGGCGCTCGCGGCGGATCTCGATCACGAGAATCGCCCCGGGGTCGCCCTGGACGAAAAACCGGTTCTTCGCCTGCTCGAGGTTGGTCTTGGTGCACTCGAGGATGTGGCGGTCGATGAGCTCCACCGCGCTCGGCCGGTGGCGCAGCGCGACGAGGGTCGCGTGCAGCGACTCGATCACCGAGCCGAAGTGGGCGCACAGCAGCGCGCCCGGCGGCGGGAGCGGCTCGCAGTTGAGCTCGAATTCCAGGCCAATGAAAAGCGTGCCCTCGGAACCCGCGAGCAGGCGGCAGAGGTTGAAGGGCCGGGCCGAGGCCGGGTCGAACACGGCGCAGTCCATCAGGAGGTCGAGCGCGTAGCCCGTGTTGCGGCGCGTCACCGACGGCTTCGGATAATGCTCCCGGATCAGCCGGCGATTCTCCGGGTCGCCCAGGACGTCGCGGACCGATTGGTAGATCCGCGTCTCGAGCGTGTCGGGGCCCGCGCACTTCGCCGCGAACTCCTCGGAGGTGAGCGGCCCGAAGGTGACCTCGCTGCCGTCGCTGAGCAGGCCGCGCGCGGAAACCAGGTGGTCGCGGGTCGAGCCGTATACGACCGAGTTCGAGCCGCAGGAATTGTTGCCGACCATGCCGCCGATCATGGCGCGGTTGGCGGTGGAGGTCTCGGGACCAAACAGGAGCCCGTGGGGCTTGAGCGCGAGGTTGAGCTCGTTGCGCACGACGCCCGGCTGGACGCGGACCCGGCGGCGCGGGACGTCGATGGCGACGATGCGGTTCAGGTGGCGGCCGACGTCGACGACCAGGCCGGAGCCGACCACCTGTCCGGCGAGCGACGTGCCGGCCCCGCGCGGGATGATCCCGAGCCCGTGCTGCCGGGCAAATTCGAGGAGGCGGCCGACATCCGCCTCGCTCCGCGGCACGGCCACCGCCACGGGGATCTCCTGGTACTCCGACGCATCGGTGGCGTAGAGAAGCCGCAGGGTGCGGCTGGTATGGAGTTCACCCTCGAGGGTGCCGGCAAGCTGGACCAGTTCGGCGGAGGAAGGCGCGGCCATGGAGCCTTCCACTATGCGGAGCGCAGGGCGCGAGGCGAGCCTGCGGCTCGATTCCGGAATTCGGAATCCGGATTCCGGAATCCCCCACCGGCGCCGATGGCAAGCACCTCCCGCCAGTGAGATGGCTTTCCATCTCCCAACTCCTAGCTTCCAGCTTCCAAACTGGCTCCCAGCTTCCAGGCAACAAGCGCGGCCGGGCCGGGCTTATTTCCAGTTCAGCACGAGCCGGGTGAAGTAGCCGGTGTCGAGTTCCTCGACGCCGGGGCCGGGCTTGCTGTTGTAGTCGTTGCTGATGCCGATGCGGAGCTTCCAGGCGGGGTTCGCCATCGGAAGCTCGAGGAACGACTCATGGGTGAGGCGGAAGTTGCTGAAGTCCTCGAAGGTCGGGACGTAGGAGATGCGGTCGACGAGCTTGGCGTTGGTGAACTCCCACTCGTGGTTGAGGCCGAAGTCGAGACCCATGCTCTTGAGCGCCTCATGGGTGGGGTCGGTGTAGCCCTCGTAGCGGAACGAGAGACCGCCGCGCGTCGTCAGCGTGTGCTTCTCCTCCTTGATCACGTCGTAGCCGAAACCGGCCGCCGCCGTGTTGTAGAGACTGATGTCCTTGATGCGGTCAAAGCCGCCCTCATCGCGGACGTACCAGGAGAGCGCGCCGGCGAAGTTGTTCGCATAGTCGATGCCGGCGCGGAACTGGTCGGCGCTCTTCGTGCCGTTCGAGACCTGGCGGTCGTAGCCGGTGTAGAACTGCAGGGTGTCCTCGGCAGTCTTGAGCGTGGCCCGGAACGACGCGGCCGTGCTGAGCTCCTCGGAGTTGCCGCTCTTGCCCTTCACGTCGAGGGCCACCTCGTACGCCCAGTGGCGCTCCTTCGAGGCCAGCTGCTTCTTCATCTCGGTCACCTGCGGGTCCTCGCCGCCCGGCGCCCACGTCGCCGCGACCTTCTCCACCTTCGTGGTCAGCTGGCCGTCGTCACCCGTGATCTTGATCGCGCCGTTGTCCGCCGAGACCGTGCCCTGCAGGGTCGTGCCGGTCGCCAGGCGCACCACCACGGGCGCATCCGTGGTCATTCCGGTCACCTCGCTCTGCTTGATGGTCAGGTCGCCGGCGTAGTCCGTCGTGACGTACACCTTGCCGCCGTCGATCTTGGTCACCTTGCCGACGATGCGAGCCCCATTCTTGGTCTCAACGATGTCAGCCGAGGCCACGGTGGCCATCAACGCAGCGCCAAAAAGGGCCAGGAGGGTCGGGATGAGTTTGCGGGTTTGCATGGTGGGAAAAGCGCCCAACAGACCTATTTTCGCCAAAAAATGTCAATCACTCCGGGCAAAACCCCCTGATTCGTCTTGGGACACCCACGGCTCGACAAGCCGGCGCCAGCATCGTTGTTTCGCGTGACCAGCAGTCATGTCCGATCCCGCCCAACGCCCCTCCCTTGTCGTCGCCGACCGCTGGCGGGATTACCAGCTGCTCGATTGCGGCGATGGCATGAAGCAGGAGCGGTGGGGCGGCTATAACCTGGTCCGGCCGGATCCGCAGATCATCTGGCCGCGTCGGTGCGAGGCCGGCCAGACCGTGCCGCCCAAGTGGGAGGGCTGGGACGGCTACTACCACCGTAGCGACCAGGGCGGCGGCCGCTGGGAGTATCGCCGGCAGTTGCCGGAGCACTGGACGATCGGGTACGGCGCGCTGACCTTCAAGATCCGCCCGACCTCGTTCAAGCACACCGGGTTGTTTCCGGAACAGGCGGTGAACTGGGAATGGTTCGGTGCCAAGATCCGGGCGGCCAAGGCGGCGGGACGCGAGGTCTCGGTGCTCAACCTGTTCGGCTACACCGGCGCGGCCACGGTCGCGGCCGCGGCGGCGGGAGCGAGCGTCTGCCACGTCGACGCCGCCGAGGGCATGGTCAAGTGGTGCCGCGAGAACGCCACGCTCAGCGGTCTCGCCGAGGCCCCGATCCGCTATATCACCGACGACTGCCTGAAATTCGCCCGCCGCGAGCTCAAGCGCGGGCGGCGCTACGACGCGATCATCATGGATCCCCCGACCTACGGCCGCGGCAGCGGCGGCGAGTTGTGGCGGCTCGAGGATCATCTGTGGGACCTGCTCACCGAGTGTCGCGCGCTGTTGAGCGACCAGCCGGTCTTCTTCCTGATCAACGCCTACACCGCCCGCCTCTCGCCGACCGTCGTCGCCAACCTCCTTGTCGAGTTGCTGGGCAGCCGCGGCGGCCTGATCACCGCGGGCGAGGTGGGCCTGCCGATCCAGCGCGACGGCAAGGTCCTCCCCTGCGGCATCTACGGCCGTTGGGAATCCTAGGACGCGACCGGCAATAGCGTTTTCGACTCAGGTTGAGCTGCGGGCGACACTGAGGTCACGGAGGCTGCACCGAGGCCGCCGAGCATGGCCCCCCTCCTAGGTCGGTGTTCAAGTCCAGCTGACTGGCTCCGTGTCCTCCGGATCGGCTCTGTGCTCTCCGTGGCGTCAACCTAGACCGAAACCACCCTCGCGGGCCGGCCTAGTCCGCCGGCATGTGCTCGGCCAGGAACTTGTCGATGCGTTTATAGAGCTCGATGCGGTTCTTGTAATTGAAGAAGCCGTGCGGCTCGTTGTATTTCGCGACCAGCTCGTAGGGCCGGCCGGCCTTGTCCAGGGCAGCGGTCAGTTCTCGGGTCTGCTCGAACGGCACCGTCGGGTCGTCGTGGCTGTGCACGATCAGGAGCGGGGACTTGATCTGGTCCGCGTGGTACACGGGCGAGACGGCGCGAAGCGCGTCCCGGTCGGCCACCGGGTCACCCACCATGCTCGACTGAAACGCTTGGACGTCGGGATTCATGTCCGTCGAATACTGCACCACCCGTTCCCAGTCGGTGACACCGGCGATGCAGATGCCGCACCGGAAAAGATCAGGGGAACGGATCAGTCCCATCAGCACCGAGTACCCGCCGAAGCTGGATCCCATGATAGCGATGCGCTTCGAGTCCGCGATCCCCTGCTTCACCAGCCAGCGGGTCGCGTCCTCGATGTCGTCCTGGATCTTGGTGCCGACCTGCTTGAATCCCCGCTCGTAGAATTCCCGGCCGTAGCCGACCGAGCCCCGGTAGTTGACCTGCAGCACGGCGTAGCCGCGGTTCGCGAGCAGCTGCACCTCCGGATCAAAGCCATAGCTGTCGCGGACCCACGGGCCGCCATGCGGGAGCACGACCACCGGGAGGTTCTTCATCTGGCGGCCGAGCGGCACCGTCAGGTAGCCGTAGAGCTTGAGCCCATCGCGTGACGTCAGCTTCAGCGGGAGCATTTCCGCCATCTGCTCCGGCTTAACCCACGGCCGGGCGTCCACGAACTTGCCCAAGGTGCCCTTGGCCCGGTCGAACAGGTAATAGGTGCCCGGATTGCGGGCGGAGTGGGAAATGACCAGCATCATCTGTTCGTCGGTGGTGATGCTGGTGATCGTGTTGATCGCGTTGGGTAGGGCCTGGTCGAGCTGGTGCTGGATCGCGGCGAAGGTCGGATCGAGCCAGAGGACCCGGGGAAGGTCCGTCTCGTAGCGGACCCCGAGCAGTCGCCCGGAGGCCGACTTGACGAGCCGCGCGCCGTTTCTCGGGTCGATGTCGTAGATGTCGTGGCTGAGCAGCAGCTCGCCCAGGCGCCGCTGCGCCAAGTCGTAGGTGTAGAGCGCGGAGCGGCCGTTCGCCGCGATCTTGGACACGTAAAGGATCGTGCCCGCGTCGTTGAAGCCCAGCACCGAGAGGGTCCGCGCGTCGCCGGACAGGCCGGGCAGGGTTTCCCACTCCGCCTTCTCGCTCTCGCGGTAAATGACCGAGGCCTGGCCGTTCCGGAACCGGGCTCCCACCCGGATCACGCCCGCTTGGTCGGCCAACCAGCCAATCACGTCGCCCGGGTTTTCCAACTCGCGGAAAAACGTGCCCCGCCGAACGTCCATACTGATCACGTTGGGCCGGTGCGAGGTGACCGTGCCGGTCCGCAGCGTGCCGAGATCCGGATCATACTCCGCCATCAGCACGCGATCGCTATCCCGATCGACAAAGTTGTGGAGCATCCCGCCCACGCGCAGCTGTTCGTTGTCCTGGCGGTCGAGGCGGTAGGTGCGCGCATAGCCGGTCAGGTAGGCGTAGTCCTTGCCGTCGCGGTCGATCGCGACGTAGCCGCTGTTGGCCCCGACCAGCAGCCGCTTCGACGACACCCAGGCGATGTTGCCGATGCGGCCGAAGAGGTTGACGCCGAGCTGGGGCACGTCGACGCCGGTGACCGGGCCGTCCTTCTCGACGCTCCGGATGAACACCCGGTCGGCGCTCTCGTATTCCGCGATGTAGGCGACGAACTTCCCGTCGCGGCTCAGCGTCATCTCATTGAACACGGCCGGCTGGGCGAACGTCTCGACCGGCAGGCGCTCGGCGCGCAGGGCCGAAACCGAAAGCAGCAGCAGCAAGGCAGGGGTCGGAAGGCGCATGGGTGGAAGGGGTCCCGCACTTTTGCCGCGACTTCGGCGGGGGGAAAGCTTTTCTCTCCTGCTTACCGCCATGAGTTCCCTCGCCGACACCTTCTTCACCCGCGCCCTGGGTCTCCTCGAGTCCGTGCGCCAGAAAAACGCCGACACGCTCGCGCGCCTTGCGCCGGTCATCGGCCAGTCCATCGCCCAAGGCGGGGTCGTCCACACCTTCGGCAGCGGCCACAGCGACGTGATCGCCCGCGAGATCATCGGCCGCGCCGGCGGCCTGGTCTGCGTCAACGGCATCATCGATCCCACCGGCGGCTTCATCGAGAACCTCGTCGGCTACGGCACCACCCTCGCCGAGCGCTACGACCGCCAGTACCAGCTCCTGCCCGGCGAGACCATGATCGTGATCTCGAACTCCGGGAAGAACAGCTCGCCGCTCGAGGTGGCGCTCTACGCGAAAAAGAAGGGCCTCAACATCGTCGGCGTCACCAGCGTCGCGATGTCCAGCACCTACCCCACCGTGCACCCGGGCGGGAAGAACCTCCATGCCGTCGCGGACTACGTCCTCGACAACGGCGGCGTCCCGGGCGACGCGATCGTCGACGTCGGCCCCGGCCTGCGCGCGGGCCCGACCTCCACCCTGACCAGCGCGCTGCTCCTCAATCTCCTGATGCTCGAGGTGACCGGATGGCTGCAGGCGAACGGGCACCCGCTGCCCGTGCTCGTGAGCCAGAACCTGCCCGGCTCCATCGAGCGCAACCGCGAGCTGGGCCAGAAATACCGTCACCGGCTGAGCCGCCAGCTGACCTGACCGGCGGGTTTCCCGGACATGAGCTACAAGATCGGCGTCGACGGCGGGGGCACGAAGACCGAGTGCATCCTCACCGACGGCACGGGCACGGTCCTCGCCAGCTACACCGGCGCCGGGTGCAACCCGAGTCTCGTCGGTCTCGAGCGCGCGGCGGAGTTGCTGCAGGGCGCCCTGAACCAGCTGCGCGCGCAGGCCGGCCTCCGGGCCGGCGTCCGCGGCGACAGTTCGGCCCCGCTGCCCCCGCTCATCAGCCACACGCTGATGAGCATGGCCGGGCACCGCGACTTCTGGCGCGACCTGGCGAAGCGGCTCACCGGCTTCGGGCAGGTGGCCACAATGGATGACTCATTTCCCGTGCTCGAGCTCGCCACCGAGGGCCAGCCCGGCCTCGTGCTGCACGCCGGCACCGGCTCGTTCGTCACGGCCCGCGCGCCGGACGGCAGCACCCACTACTCCGGCGGCCTGGGCTGGCGCTTCGGCGACCCGGGCAGCGGCTACGACCTTGGCCGCCGCGGCATCGCGCGCGGCCTGATGGAGATCCAGGGCTGGCTACCGCCGTCCGGCCTCGGCCCGGCGGTGCGCGCGCACTCGGGCCTGACGCAGGAAACCGACGCCGGGGTAATCACGCGCTCGTTCTACCAGCACGCCGATCCCAACCGGCAGATCGCCGCCTTCGCCCCCACCGTGCTGTCGCTGGCCGGCACCGGCGATGCCGCGGCGCGCGACCTCGCGGTCGCCTGCACGGGCGAGCTGCTCGACCAGGCCCTGCGGCTGGCCGCGAAACTCTTTCCGGCCGAGCAGCACGCAACGCTCACCGCCGGCCTGAGCGGGCCAATCCTGAACCACCCGGTCGTCCGGTCCGCCCTCCAGCCGCGTGCTCCGTTTACGCTCCGCGCCGTCACCGAGGCTCCGATCGAGGGCGTGCGCCGGATGCTGGCCCGGCTCTGAAGCCGGCCGTCCATTTTCCGTGAACATCGTCCGTCTCTCCGCCCTGCCCTGGCAATTCCGGGACGCCACCCAGGCGTCGCGCTGGCGCTCCGCCACCGTCCCCGGCTGCGTCCACCGCGACCTTCTCCGCCACGGGCTCATCCCGGACCCGTTCCATGGCACCAACGAGCTCGGGCTCCAGTGGATCGAGCAGCACGACTGGGAATACCGCATGACCTTCCGCGTGCCGGCAGCGCTGCGGAACTCCGGCGAGATCGATCTCGTATTCGACGGTCTCGACACGCTGGCGACAGTCTTCCTCAACGGGCGCCGGATCGCGTCCTCCGACAACATGTTCGTGCCGCAGCGGCTGGCGGTGCGCCGCTGGCTGCGGCCGGGCGCGAACGAGCTCCGCGTGTTTTTCGCCAGCGCCGGCAAAGCGGTGAAGCGCACGCGGCCCGAGCACCAGCCGCGCGAGTTCAACGACCCGGTCGGCCGCTGCTCGGTGCTGCGCAAGCAGCAGTGCCAGTTCGGTTGGGACTGGGGTCCGCGGTTTGTGACCGCGGGCGTCTGGCGCGACGTGCGCCTCGAGGCGTGGGACGGCAACCGGCTGGACAACGTCCGCCTCACCCAGACTCACCACGCCGACGGCCGGGTCGCGATCGCCGTCACCCCCGAGTTCGCGCGTACCGCCGCCGGTGTCACGTGTTACGTGACGCTGGCACTGGGCGACGAGATCGTTGCGATCGCCTCCGGCTCCGGTCGCCAGCTGCGGCTCGACGTGCCGCAGCCGCGCCTCTGGTGGCCGAACGGCCACGGGGCCCAGCCGTTGTACACGGTCCGCGTGCGGGCCTGCGACGCGGACGGCCGCGAGCTAGGCGAGGTGACCAAGCGGATCGGCCTGCGCACGATCTTTCTGGACCGGTCGAAGGATCGCTGGGGTGAGTCGTTCCAGTTTGTCGTCAACGGCCGCCCGGTCTTCGCCAAGGGAGCGAACTGGATTCCGGCCCACAGCTTTGTCGCCGGCCTCGGGCGCGAGGACTATGCGCGGGACCTCCAGTCCGCGGTGCAGGCCAACATGAACATGCTCCGAATCTGGGGCGGCGGCATCTACGAGAACGAGGCGTTCTTCGACCTGTGCGACGAGCTGGGCCTGCTGGTGTGGCACGACTTCATGTTCGCCTGCACGCTGTATCCGGGCGACGCTGCGTTCCTAGCGAGCGTCCGGGCGGAGGCCGAGGCGCAGGTGGCGCGGATCCGCCACCGCGCCTGTCTCGCACTGTGGTGCGGCAACAACGAGATCGAGACCCTGAACTGGGAGGCGCTGGAGAAGACCCCGCGGCTCCGGCGCAACTATGACGCCGTCTTCCACCGGGTGCTCCCGGCGGTCGTGTCCCGACTCGACGGGGTGACGCCCTACTGGCCGACCTCGCCGTACCGCGGCGAGGGCCGGAGCAACGATTACACGGTGAAGGCCCTCGGCGAGAAATCCGGCGACACGCACTTCTGGGACGTATGGCATGCGCGCCATCCGGTGAAGGACTACGAGAAGTGGCGCTTCCGCTTCGTCTCGGAGTTCGGCATGCAGAGCTACAGCTCGCCGGCGACGCAGGCCACCTTCTGCCCGGCGGACGACGCCAATGTGTTCGGGCCGGTGATGGAGAACCACCAGAAGAACGCGGCCGGCAACCAGATCATCCTCGACTACGTTTCGCGCGTCTACCGCTTCCCGAAGGACCAGGAGGCGCTGATCTACCTGTCCCAGCTCAACCAGGCGCTCTGCATGCAGACCGGCGTCGAGCACTACCGGCGGATCATGCCGTGCTGCATGGGCGCGCTCTACTGGCAGCTCAACGACTGCTGGCCGGTCGCGTCCTGGAGTTCGATCGAGCACACCGGCCGCTGGAAGGCGCTGCACCATGTGGCCCGGCGCTTCTTCGCGCCGGCGCTCGTTTCGGCCCACGTCCCGGGCGTGGAGTCCACCACCATCGGCAACTACCGCCGCTCAAGTGTCCGCGAGGTCCATCTCTACACGGTCTACGACGGACCCTCGCCGGCGCGCGGACGCCTGCTATGGGACGTGTTTCATCTCGACGGCCGCGTGCTCCTGAGCGGCCGCAAGGACGTCGCCCTCCGCTACGGACGCGGCGTGAAGCAGCGGACGCTCGATCTCGGCGACCTGCTCGCGGCCCACGGCCGGGACCGCCTCTATGTGCGCATCGCCCTCGAGGTCGACGGCGAGCGCGTCAGCGAGGAGACCGTCTTCCTCACGCCGCCCCGCTTCCTTTCGCTCCCCACGGGGAAGACCGAGGTCGGCGTACGGGTCCTCGATTCCTACACCGCGCTGCTGACGTTCCGCTCCGCGGTCTTCCAGCACCGCTTCGCGTTCGACCTTGCCGGTCTCGACCATCGCTCAAGCGACAATTTCTTCGAGCTCTACCCGGGCGAGAAGAAGGAGGTGCTGGTCACGCTGGCCCACCCGGCGACCAAAGCGGAACTCACGCGCCGCCTGCGCCACCAGTCGCTGGTGGACAGTTACGCCTGAGCACCGCGGGGACCGCCCCATGACTCCGACCCGGCCGGTCACGCTGCTGTCAGAGCCGGACTGGCAGGCTCGTCGCGCGGCGCATGTCGCGCGCGTGGACCGCTGGCTCGTGCCGCATCAGGCCCGGGCGTCGCGAGGTGAGCGTCATCCGGTGTATGATTTCCTCTTCGACTACTACGCCTTTCGTCCGTCGTGGATGCGGCGCTGGCATCCGGGTCCGGACGTGGTGCTGGGCGGGCCGGGTGCAACCGACTACCTGCGGTGGCCGGGTTATGTCGCCGATCCCGACGGCGTGAGGATCGAGCCGGCGGCGTTCCCCGCGGGGCGCCGGGAGAGTTTGCGATGGATGCGCGACCTGCTGCGGGCCATGCGCGAACGCCCGCCGTTCTTCGCCTGCTACGGCCTGCATGAGTGGGCGATGGTCTACCGGCAGACCCCCGCGGAGGTGCGGCATAACCGCTGGCCGCTGCGGTTTTCCCCGGAGGAGATCGCGCGCATCGTCGAGAGCCAGTCGATCTGCTGCACGCACTTCGACGCGTTCCGGTTCTTCACCGCGCCGGCCCGGCCCCTCAACCGCTTCCAGCCGGAGCGGGCGACCGTGCCGCTGCTCGAGCAGCGCGGCTGCCTGCACGCGAACATGGATCTCTACAAGTGGGCCTTCAAACTCGCGCCGTTCGCGCCGAGCGACCTGGTTGCCGACTGCTTCGAGCTGGCTCGGGACATCCGCGAGGTGGACATGCGCGCCAGTCCCTACGATCTCCGCCAGCTGGGATTTGCCCCGGTACCGGTCGAGACCGCCGTCGGCCGCGCCGAGTACGAGTCGCTGCAGCGGGCCTTCACCCAGCGCGGCGAACCCCTCCGCGACCGCCTCCTCGAACTCCTCGATCGGCTATGCTCGGCGGTGGGGGTGGATTAGCCACGAAGGGCACGAAGAACACGAAGTCCGAGCCATCCTGCTTCGCGATCTTGGCGTTCTTGGCGGATAATATGGATTGAGTCCAATCCGGGTTAACCGCGAAGACCGCCAGGCCCGCGAAGACCAAGGCTCGGGCTTCGTGTTCTTCGTGTCCTTCGTGGCAAAAAAACTCACCACCGCGCCGCGGTGCCCGGGGGACGGACGTACTCCTGGGGGTGGACGAGTTTGCGCGCGAAGGGCGTGGCCCGGGCCAGCAGCTCCGGCGAGGCGTGATAGCCCCAGCGGGTGCGGTTCCAGGATGAGCCGTAGCGGTACACACTGATGCGACGTTCGCCGGGATTCACACGTTTCGCGGAGCCGTGGCAGGTTGCGTCGACGAACACGATCGCGTCGCCGGCCTTCATGTGGACCTCCTGCGCGCCCGCGACACCATCAACCGAACCACCGCCGCCCTCGCCCCATTCGTTCACGGGCTTCGGCTTGAGGAACTCCGGGTGAATCATGTTCGATTTGTGCGATCCCGGGATGACCATCGTCGCCCCGTCTCCCGGGCCGATGTCGGTGAAGGCGATGAGCACATTGATCTGCGCGCATTGGAACCGGCCGTTGTGGTAACGGAAGGCCATGCGCTTGCAGATGTCGTGACCGCCCGCGTGCAGCGGGATCGCCTCGCCCGGGCCGCGGATGCTGAAGAAGTTCTCGTCGATGAAGAGCGGGCCGTGGTGATAGTCGAAGCAGTCGTGGCCGCCGACGAAACGGAGCACGTAGTTGATGTAGTTCGGGTGGTCGATCATCCGCTCGAACGCGCCGCCCAGCTCATAGACCTGCTGGTAGCTGATGCCGCGGTGCTCCGGGTGATCCTCGCGCTGGACCCAGCCATGCCAGCCCAGCCGCGGCAGCGACCGCGGGATCTGGTCGATGCGGGCGTTGGCGTCGGCCACCTCCTCCTTGCTCAGCGCGCCCCGGACGACGACAAAGCCGTTCAGGTCGAACAGGTACTCGTCGAGTTCGGACGGCACGCGGGCCTGGGGCAGCTCGAGGCGCGGGGGCGTGATGTGGTGGTCGTTGAAACGGGGTTCCATGGCTGCACTGTAGGCGAACTATTCGGAAATATCTTTCCGTTTAGGCCCGATTTTTTCTTAAATGGTAACCTCATGCCCCGCCTCCACCCTAACCGTTCGAGCGACCGGCATGAGCATGCCCTGGGATTCCGGATCTGGCGCCAGCTGCATTCCGGCCAGATGGAGGTGGCGCACACCCACCCCGACATCGAGGTGAACTTCCTCTTCAGCGGCGCGTTCTCCTACCTGCACGGTGGCGCGGTCGTGCCGGTGACCGCCGGGCGGTTCACGGTGCTGTGGGGCGGCGTCCCGCACCAGACGATCGGGCCGGGCATCGTGAGCGACGGCATCTGGGTCACGCTCCCGCTGGCGTGGGTGCTGCAGTGGCGGCTGCCAAACGGCTTTCACGACCGCCTGCTGGCGGGCGAGGTGGTGGCAGCGCCGCCGGATGAACAGGACCGGCGGACCCTCGAGCGCTGGCTGGCAGACGCCGAGAGCGGCGATCCGGCGCGGCGCCACGTACTGCAGCTCGAACTCGAGGCGCGGTTCCACCGGCTCGCCCTCGCGCTGCCCCGCCGGCGGGGGCGCGGCGCGGCACCCGCGGAGGGTTCCGGCCAGATCGGCCGGCTCACGCGCTTCATCGCGCAGCATTACCGTGAGCCGCTCAGCATCGCGGCCATCGCCGAGCATGCGGGCCTGCACCCGAAATACCTCATGCGGGTGTTCAAGCAGCACTGCGGCGTGAGCGTCTGGGAATACCTCACGCGCCTCCGGGTGTCGCACGCCCAGCGCCTGCTCATCACCAGCGACCTGAAGGTGCTCGACGTCGCGATGGAGAGCGGGTTTTCCTCCGTCGCTCCATTCTACGCGGCGTTCGCCGCGCACACCCGCGGCGTCCGGCCCCTCGCCTACCGCCGCCGTTACCAGCTCGCGGAGCCCACCTCCTCCCCTTCGGCATGAAATCCTCCGACCTGCAGATCGGCATCATCGGCTCCGGCGGCCGCGGCACGCTCCTTGGCCAGCTCGCGCACCGGCCTGGACGCGGCTCTCGCGTTGTGGCGTGCAGCGACGTCCATCCGGGTACGCTTGAGCGGAACCGCTCGGAGTACGGCGCCGGGCTGTTCACGACCACGGATTATCACGAGCTCCTCGCGCGCGATCTCGACGCGGTGATCGTCGCGACGCCGGACTTCACCCACGAGGAGCATGCGGTCGCGGTGCTCGCCACGGGCCGGACGCTTTTCCTCGAGAAACCGATGGCCCTCACCGTCGCGGGCTGCGACCGCATCCTGCGTGCGGCGGCCCGCACGAAGGCGCGGCTGTACGTCGGGCACAACATGCGGCACATGCCATTTGTCCGGAAGATGAAGCAGCTGATCGACGCCGGCACGATCGGCGAGGTGAAGGCGTGCTGGGTCCGGCACTTTGTCGGCCACGGCGGCGACTTCTACTTCCGCGACTGGCACGCGGAGCGGCGGTACACGACCAGCCTGCTGCTCCAGAAGGCGGCGCACGACCTCGACATCATCCACTGGTTCTGCGGCGGCTACAGCCGCCAGGTGAGCGCGATGGGGGCGCTCACGCTCTTCGGCAACCTCCCGGGCCGGATGCCGCCGATGAAGGGACCGCGCCGGCTGGCGCCCGGGGCGATGCAGCTCGACCAGTTTCCGCCGACCCAGGCGCGCGGCCTCAACCACCGCATCGACGTCGAGGACCTGAGCTCAGTGCAGATGCGCCTGAGCAACGGGGTGTACGCCACCTACGCCCAGTGCATGTACACGCCGGACTATTGGCGGAACTACACGGTGATCGGCACCGAGGGGCGCCTGGAGAATTTCGGCAACGGCGAGCCCGGCACCCACGTCCGGCTCTGGAACCGCCGGTCCGCCTACGATCCCCGCGGCCAAAAGACCTACCGAATCCCCGTCGGCCGCGGCACCCATGGCGGCGCGGACCCGAAGATCATGGCCGAGTTCCTGCGCTACGCGCGCGATGGCGGCCACACGGATGTCTCGCCGCTGGCTGCGCGCGAAAGCGTGGCGACCGGCTACCAGGCGACGAAGTCGCTGCGGAACGGTGGCGTGCCGCTGGCGGTGCCGCCTCCCGCGCCGGCCCTGCGGCGGTATTTCGCCTAGGACACTGCGCCAGGCACACCACAAAGGGCACCAAGGGCACGAAGGTGGCAGACTGAATATTGGGGGCGCCGCGTTCCGGCAGTTACTCGGTCAGGTTGGATGGCAGGCTCGCGAAGACTTGGGCGCCGAAGACGAATTCGGTCCGTCCGAGCGCCGCGACGACTCGTGCGGCGCAGCCGAGATGGGTGAACTTGCGGCTGAGCAGGTTCTCCCGGTGACCCGGTGAATGCATCCAGGCATCGACCAGGCTCGCGGCCATTTCCTCGGCGGTCGCCGCCCGGCCGTCGTGCACTGCAGGCTGGGACGCGACGTTTTCCGCCACCTCCGCCGGCCGCAGTCCATGGCGCACGACGCGCTCGAGGACATCGTTCTGGTCGCGCAGCACGTTCTGGTGCTCAGCGCGGTGCATGAGGGCCATGTAGGACGCCTGGTCGGCCGCAGCGGCGGCGAGTTCGGGCAGCGGGCGGAGCGGACGGCAGTGATTCGCCCGACGCACGCGGTTGGTCTCCGCGAAGATCGCGGCCTCGAGCTGGGCCGGCGTGGCGGAGGTGCGCAGCACCGGCGCCGGTTCGGGGTTGTCTGCGGGTTCAGCCGGGCGCGCAGCCGGCGCCAGGGCGGCGGCGAGGAGGCAAAACAGAACCGGGATTCGGGACATCGCGCCGCACTATGGGAGTCCGGGACGGATTGCCAAGCGAGGTTGACAGATTGGCCGGCCGCCGGGAAAAGCCCGGCTCGCCAAGCCTCCCGGTTCGCCTAGGTTCCGGCCATGGCCATCGACGAGTCGCTCAATCACCCCACGCCGAAGAAGCCGGCGTACCCGATTGTCGACGGCTTCCGCAGCTACCTCGCCCGCTACAAGCGCGAGCGGGAGCTGCCGGTGAGCTACGAGCGGATGCGGGATTTCCAGGAGGCGATCCCGCTGACCGACGAGCAGGGCCGGCCGACGCTCTGGGACAGCGTGATCTACCGCGCCGACGAGATGGCGGAACTGAACGAGGGCCTGAAGCAGATCTACGCGCTGCTCCGCGTCGACGGCGACTTCTCGATGGTCGAACACCTCTACATCGACCGCGTGGACTTCTGCAGCTTCGGCAACTCCACCCCGTTCCGGGTGCGGATCGTCAATGCGTACAACGACAACCAGGACTACTTCTACATCAAGAAGGCCGACGCCTCGCGCGCCTACGGCCTCGAGCTCGAGCACCTGCTGTCGCCGAACCGCCTGAATTTCCTCACGTCCGGCTCGACCCTGGTCGAGGAGCACATCGCCGGCATCCCGGGCGACATCTTCATCGCCAAGTGGCTCGAGGGCCACGACCTCAGCCCGGTCCGCGTGGCGAAGGAGATGGTGAAGTTCAACGAGCGCTGCTTCGTGCGCCTGCTGGGCGACATGCGCTCGTACAACTACGTGGTCGTGGTGACGCCGGACTTCGAGAGCGCGCAGGTCCGCATCCGCGCGATGGACTTCGACCAGCAGTCGTACAACGGCCGGAAGAACTTCTATCTCCCGCAGTTCTTCAAGGAGAACTACGGCGTGGTGCGGTACTGCATCAAGCACCTCCACCCGCGCACCGCGCTGCAGTACCAGCGCGAGGAGCAGACGCTGATGCTGCACCGCGCGGAGCTGGCGAGCCAGCGGCTCGGCGCGCTGCTCGCGGAGATGGCGCGGGACCAGATCGCGCCGGTCGAGAAGGTGCACGAGCTGCGGCTCGGGCTCGCGGAGCATTTCCAGCGCGGCGAATACCTGCAGTGCGAGACGATGGGCGAGCTCGTGCGGGAGAATCTCACGTCCCTGCGCCGCATCATCGGCGGCGCCATCGCGCCCGCGCCGACCGGATTCGCGTCCTGACGCGCCGATCATTTGGGTTGCGCCACCCGGAAGGCGGCGCGAGTTTCAAACTAGCCCGCCGGTGGAAAGCGTTCTGTCTTCCGCCGTGATGCAGGCCGTAACAGCGAAACCGGAGACCCACGCATGGCCAAAAAGGCAAAAAAGAAAGTGGCGAAAAGAAAACCGGCTAAGAAAAAGAGAAAGTAGCCGCGTCCTCGCCTAGCTCACATGAGCCGTCCCGTCCGGGGCGGCTCATTTTCTTGGCCGCCTACTCGATGCGGCCCTCGTCGAAGTCGATCAGGTCGGGCACCGTGCGAATTTCCCCGGCGCGGTCGGCGCAGCCCATCGCGGTGAGCGCCTCCTTGAGAAACTCCTGCCCGGCCGCGGTCAGGCCCTTCTGCGCCAGGTCGCGGTTCCACTTGGCCGCGCGGACGTCGGCCGGCAGCAGCGCGCGCAATCTGGCCTCCACCTCGTCGTCCGTCGACGACTCGAACACGATCTTCTCGACGGCCGCCGGATCGATGCCGAGGTGCAGGCAGAGAAAACGATCGAGCCCCCGCTTGTAATTCTTCGCGTAGCTCGCCGGCAGGGCGCCGTGCGCTTTCACATACCGGCACTTCGCCAGGAAGCGCGGCAGGTACAGCAGGCCGGTCGCGGGATGCGGCAGATAGGGCGACGGCAGGCAGGTCAGGACTTCTCCGGTGGAGCCGGGGATGGGCTTGGAAGGCATCAGCTGCGATGGAAAGCAGCCCGTCCGCCGGGATGCAATCCCGGCGAACAGCCGGACTAAGGCCCGGAGCGCTTCGTGCCCGGGCAACGGCTACCGTTGAACAACGAGCCTCAGGGCAGGTCCGTCGAGCCCATCAGATACCGGTCGCATTCCCGGGCGGCGGCCCGGCCCTCGTTGATGGCCCAGACGACGAGACTCTGGCCGCGGCGGCAGTCGCCCGCGGCGAAGACGCCGGGGAGGCTGGTCGCGAACTTGCCGTACTCGGCCTTCACGTTGCTGCGCGGGTCGACCTCGACGTTGAGCTCCTTGAGGAGGGCCTGCTCGGGCCCGAGGAAGCCCATGGCGAGCAGCACAAGCTGCGCGGGGCGGGTCTTCTCGGTGCCGGGCTGTTCCTTGGGGATGAACTGACCCTTGTCGTTCTTCTCCCACTTGATCTCCACGGTCACGAGCTCCTTCACCTGGCCCTGCTCGTCGCCGACGAACTTCTTCACGGTCGTGAGATAGACGCGCGGATCGGCGCCGAAGCGGGCGGCGGCCTCCTCCTGACCGTAGTCCATCTTGTAGACCTTGGGCCACTCCGGCCACGGGTTGTCGGCGGCGCGCTCCATCGGCGGCTTCGGGAGAATTTCGATCTGGACGAGGCTCTTGCAGCCCTGGCGCATGGACGTGCCGACGCAGTCGGTGCCGGTGTCGCCACCGCCGATGACCACGACATCCTTGCCCGCGGCGTTGATCGGACTCGGGCCCTTGTTGGCGAGCACGGCCTTGGTGTTCGCAGTGAGGAACTCCATCGCGAAGTGCACGCCCTTGAGGCTGCGGCCCTCGATGGGCAGGTCGCGCGGCTGGGTGGCGCCGGTGCAGATGACGGTGGCGTCGTACTCCTTGAGGAAGATCTGGGGCTCGACGTTGTCGCCGACGTTGGCGTTGCAGATGAACTTGATGCCCTCCTGCTCCATGTGCCGGATGCGGCGCAGCACGATCTCCTGCTTGTCGAGCTTCATGTTCGGGATGCCGTACATGAGCAGACCGCCCGGCCGGTCGGCGCGCTCGAAGACCGTCACGGTGTGGCCGGCGAGATTGAGCTGCGCGGCGGCGGAAAGGCCCGAGGGGCCGGAGCCGATGACGGCGACCTTCTTGCCGGTGCGGACCTTGGGGGCCTGCGGCACAACCCAGCCCTCGTCCCAGCCGCGGTCGGTGATCGAACACTCGATGTTCTTGATCGTGACCGGCGGGTCGTTGATGCCGAGCACGCAGGAGCCCTCGCAGGGCGCGGGGCAGACGCGGCCGGTGAACTCCGGGAAGTTGTTCGTCTTGTGGAGCCGGGCGAGCGCCTCCTTCCAGAGGCCGCGGAACACGAGGTCGTTCCACTCGGGGATCAGGTTGTTGATCGGGCAGCCCGAGGCCATGCCGCTGATGAGCTTGCCGGTGTGGCAGAACGGGACGCCGCAATCCATGCAGCGCGCGCCCTGCTGGCGGAGCTTCTTCGTCTCCATGTGGTGATGGAATTCCTTCCAGTCACGCACGCGCTCGAGCGGCGGGCGGTCGACCGGCAGCTCGCGGAGGTATTCGATGAATCCAGTTGGTTTGCCCATGAGGTGATGGCTGTAAGCAGTAAGCGGTAGGCGCTAGGCGGTAGGCTGTAAGCTATTCCAGCGGGGGTTTGGTTGGTGGATGGGGTGTGGCCTGATGCTTTTTTGCCTGGAGCGGGCGTGTCCCTTAGTTGCCGCCGACCCGGGAGGTGTCGCGGGAGTTTTCCTCGAACGCGGCCATGACGGCTTCGTCGCCGGTGAGTCCCTGCGCCTCGGCCCGCGCGATGCAGGCGAGCATGCGCTGGTAGTCCTTCGGCAGGATCTTGACGAACTTCGGGACGTACTGGTCCCAATCCGCCAGGATCTGCCGGGCGCGCGCGCTCTGCGTGTAGTCGAGGTGCCGTTCGACCATGGCGCGGACTTCGGCGATTTCCGCCGGGGTGGTGAGCCGGTCGATGCCGACCATCTGCTGGTTCACGCGCGCCGCGAAGTCGCCGGCCTCGTCGAGCACGTAGGCGATGCCGCCCGACATGCCGGCGCCGAAGTTCCGGCCCGCGGGGCCGAGGACGACGACGCGGCCGCCGGTCATGTACTCGCAGCCGTTGTCACCGATGGCCTCGACGACCGCCTTCACGCCGGAGTTGCGGACGCCGAAGCGCTCGCCGGCCATGCCGCGGATGTAGACCTCGCCGGCGGTGGCGCCGTAGAGCGCGACGTTGCCGACGATCATGTTCGCCTCAGGCTTGAACGTGGCCGCGGCGGGCGGGCAGATGATGATCTTGCCGCCCGAGAGGCCCTTGCCGACGTAGTCGTTGGCGTCGCCCTCGATCGAGAAGGTCAGGCCGCGCGTCATGAACGCGCCGAAGCTCTGGCCGGCCGAGCCCTTGAACCGGATTCGGATCGTGTCGTCGGGCAGGCCCTTGGCGCCGTGCTTCTTCGTGACCTCGTAGCTGGTGATGGTGCCGACGACGCGGTTGACGTTGCGGATCGGCAGCTCGGCCACGACCTTCTCGCCGCGCTCGATCGCCGGGCGGCAGATCTCGAGCAGCGTGGTGAGGTCGAGGGACTTCTCGAGGCCGTGGTCCTGCTTGGTGGAGCAGAACCGGCCGATCTCCGGCCCGACGTCGGGCGCGTAGAGGATGTTGGAGAAGTCGAGCCCCTTGGCCTTCCAGTGGTCGATGGCCTGCTTCGGCTCGAGGCGGTCGACCTGGC
>CAYYGV010000021.1:0-40487 GCA_964471615.1 uncultured Opitutaceae bacterium | reverse complement strand
CCCGCTCGAACCTCGCGCTGCCGCAGGCCGGCGTGCTGCCGATCACGCCGCGCACCTCGGACGGCCGCACCTGGGGGCTCCACCCGGCGATGGCCGAGATCCGCCAGCTGTTCGGCTCCGGTCAGGCCGCGGTGCTCGCCAATGTCGGCACCCTCGCGTTCCCGACCACGCTCGCGCAGTACCGGGCCGGCAGCATCACGCTGCCCATGCAGCTGTACTCGCACAGCGACCAGCAGGTCCAGTGGCAGAGTTCCCTCCCCGACCAGCACGCCACGACCGGCTGGGGCGGCCGCCTCGCGGACCTCGTGAACGCCGTCAACACGAGCAACCAGCTCTCGATGTCGATCAGCCTCGCCGGCACGAATTTCTTCCAAGTCGGGCGGACGGTCAGCCAGTACGCGATCAGTTCGAGCGGCGCGATCACGTTCAGCGGCACCACCGGCGGCAACAACCCGCTGCGCTACACCGCGCAGAAGGACCTGTTCGCGCAGTCGAATCCCGCGCTGCTCGACACCGCGTTCGGCGGCCTGTCGTCGGCCTCGATCGCCAACAGCGACCTCGTCAACTCCGCCCTCGCCGGCGCCCCGACGCTCGCCACGGTTTTCCCCAACACCTCCCTCGGCAACCAGCTCAAGATGGTCGCGCGGCTCATCAGCACGTCCGCCACGTTCGGCCTCAAGCGCCAGGTGTTCTTCTGCCAGGTCGGCGGCTACGACCTGCACGCCTCGCAGGTGACCGCCGGCGACACGACCACCGGCGCCCACGCCACGCTGTTCTCGCAGCTCAGCCAGGCGGTGTCGGCGTTCTACAACGCGACCGTCGAGCTCGGCGTCGCCAACCAGGTCACGACCTTCACCGCCTCCGACTTCGGTCGCACGCTCAGCTCGAACGGCGACGGCTCCGACCACGGTTGGGGCAGCCACCATCTCGTCGTCGGCGGCGCCGTGCGCGGCACCGACATCTACGGCCAGATGCCGACGCTCGCCCTCAACAGCCCCAACGACACCGGCCGCGGCCGCTGGATTCCCAGCACCAGCGTGGACGAGTACGCCGCCACGCTCGCGACGTGGTTCGGGGTGAGTGCAACGAATCTCCCGACCGTGCTGCCCAATATCGGCCGTTTCGCCCGCCCGAATCTCGGATTCCTCGGATGAAGCCCCGCCGCGCGCTCGTCGCCGCCCTCGCCGTCGTGGTCGCCCTAGTCGCGATCTTCGCCTGGCTGCTGTGGCCCGCGCCCGAGGGCGCCCCGCCGCCGCGGCCGCTGCACCTGCGCAAGCGGGCCACCGCCCCGGCCAACCCGCGGCCGCAGCCGCAGCCTTCGACCGAGATCTCCGCCCTCGCCGACCGCCTCAACGCCCCGAACGGCACGATCCAGGCGGACCTCCACATCGTCTCGGATGTGTTCGACGCCTACCGCTCGAACTTCCACGAAAACCCCGTCGGCACGAACGCCGAGATCACCGCGGCGCTGACCGGACGCAACCGGCTCATGCTGGCGCTGATCCCGCCGAACCACTCCGCCGTGAGCCTCCGCGGCGAACTCTGCGACCGCTGGGGCCACGCGTTTTTCTTCCACCAACTCTCCGGCACCCGGATGGAAATCCGTTCGGCCGGTCCCGATGGCAAGCTATGGACCGACGACGACGTGGTGCTGACGCCGGGAGAGTAGGGACGGTGGGCGGTGGGCTGATGGCTGTAGGCGGTAAGCGCTAGGCGGTAGGCTATTGGCTGTCATCCTGAGCGCAGCGAAGGATTCAGTGCGACTCGGCCGTCCGAGGATGCGCCATCCAACTGGATCCTTCGCTCCGCTCAGGATGACAATCTCGCCGAGGCGGAGGCGTTCGGGTGACAGGTCCAGTGCTCCATCCGACGCCAATCGAGCCTACCATCTCCCAACTTCCATCTACCATCTACCAGCTACCAACTACTATCTACCCTGCCTCCCCCACTCTCCGTCTTGCCCCTACCTTCCCACCTGCTAGACACGTCCCCATGAAACTGCACTCCCGCGCGTTCGCGCTCGTTCTCGCCTTGGTCCCCGTCGCACTCCTCGCCAACGAGAAGGGCACCTGCACGTGCAACCCGTGCAAATGCGAGGGCGGCTGCCATTGCGGCGACGCGAAGTCGGACGCGAAGCGCTATCCGCTCAAGGGCGTCGTCGTGGACGTGATGCCCGAAAAGGGCGCCCTGCTCGTGAAGCACGAGGCAATCGAGGGCTACATGCCGGCGATGACCATGCTCTTCAAGGTGGACGCCGCCACGCTCAAGTCCGCCCAGAAGGGCCAGGCGATCACGGCCACCCTCGTCGCCAGCGACGGCAGCTTTGCGCTTGAAGCCGTGAAGCCGATCGCGCCCTGAGGGCGCGGGGGACGGTGGACGGTAGACTGTGGACCGTAGACCGTGGACTGTTGCCAGTCGACGGTGGGCGGTCGTCCGTTACCGTCCACTGTCCACAGTCTACCGGCCACGGTCCACCGTCCACAGCCCACCGTCCACCGGCAATCGTCCACCGATTCCCGCGGCAACCCGGCGATTCGACCGACACTTAGCCAGCGGCAACAAGAACGGGTTTGAACTCCGGAAGTCGCCGCCTAGGGTGGCCGGGCCATGCGGCGCTTTTTCGCCATACTCCTCGCCCTCGCGACCTGCGCGTTTGCGCCGACGCCGGCGTTGGTTGCGACCGAGGCGCCCAGCCACACGTGCTGCTGCTGCGATGGCGACGGCACGTGCGGCATGCCGAATTGCCTGCCACCCGCGGCCCCGGCCCGACCGATCCCCGCTTCCGTCCAGGTGACGCGGATCGCCGCGACCGAGACGGCGCGCGTGGTCGCTCCGGCCCGGCGCGAAGCGAAGTTTTTCGCCGCGGTCGCGGCCAAGCCGGCCCAGCCGGCCCTGACGCGCGAGTCCAACGTGATCGCGCCAACTGCGAGTGCGCCCCTGTTCGTGGTGCACTGCAGTTTCCTGATCTAGTGACGTTCCCACCCGTGGTGTGTCCACCCATTCGGGATGAGACCGCCACGATCGATCGCTGACGTCCGCGGGCACGATGGTGCGCGCGTTTGATTTCGTCCGCGGTCGCCTTCCACCCAGTGATCCCCGCGGTTTTCCGCCCTGCCACCGGTCCAGCGACCGCCCGTCTGCCTGTCCGACTCCGCCTTGTTCCACTTTGTCATGAACTCACTCCGCCTCCTCTTCCTTCCCGTCCTATTCGCCGCCTCGCTGCTGGCCGCGACCACGGCCACTTACCAGTGCCCGATGCACCCGTGGATCAAGTCCGACCACGCCGGTGCCAAGTGCACGATCTGCGGCATGGATCTGGTCGTCGCGTCCGCCGCCGGCCAGGCCGCCACCGATCCCAATGTCGTCAGCCTCTCGCCAGCCGGCGCCAGCGTGGTCGGCGTCCAGACCGCCGCCGTCACGCGCGGCCCGCTCGTCCGCACCCTCCGGGTCGCGGGTGTGGTGGACGACGACGACACCCGTCACCGCATCATCGGCGCGCGCGTTCCCGGGCGTGTCGAGAAGCTCTTCATCAACTACGTCGGCGCCGAGGTGCGCGAGGGTGACCCTCTCGCCATCGTCTACAGCCCCGAGATGCTCACGGCCCAGCGCATGTACGTGGAGCGCTTGCGCGCCGGCGGCGCCTTCACCGAGTCCGATCGTGCCGCAGCCCGGGAGCACCTGCTCGACCTCGGCCTGCTGCCCCAGGAGATCGACATTCTCGAGCACACGCTGGAACCCACCGCGATGGTCAACGTCCGCGCGCCGATGTCCGGCACCGTCGTCTCGCGTCATGTCTACGAGGGCCAGGAGATCAACAAGGAGAAGTCCGAGGGTTCCTCGCGGCTCTTCGAAATCGCGGACTTCTCGACCATGTGGTTCATGTTCGACGCCTACGAACCCGACCTCGCGTGGCTGCGCGTCGGCGAGCCGGCCGAGGTGACCGTGCCGTCGCAGCCCGGCCGCGTCTACACCGCGCCCATTACGTTCATCGATCCGAACATGGATCCCGCGACCCGCACCGCGAAGGTCCGGGTGAACTTGCCGAACTACGATCACGCCCTGCTCCACAAGCAGACCGGCTATGCCACCGTGCGGCTCACGCTGCCCGACGTGCTCTCCGCCCCGCGTGCCGCGGTGCTCCAGCACGGCGAGGGTGCCCTCGTCTTTGTCGAACAGGCCGACCGGACCTACGCCCAGCGTCGCGTCCGCCTGGGACGCGTCGGCGACGACGCCGTCGAGATCGTGGCCGGGCTCCAGCCCGGCGAACGCGTCGTGACCGAGGGCGGGCTCCTGCTCGACGGCCAGGCACAGCTGGCCCGTGCGGCGCTCCCGCCGGAGCCGTCCGCCCCGCTGCCGGCCCCAGTGCCCGTCGGACCCGATGCGGCGTCGCTTGCCGCCGCCAGCTACGGCCCGCTGAAGGCGCTCGCCTTCGCCGCGGCCGATGGCGCGGTGGCGCTGGCGACCGACGACTTCCCTGCCTACCAGCGGAACCTGCCGGCCCTGCGGACCGCCTTGGGTGCATTGCTCGCCGCCGATCCGCACGACACCACGGGACTCGCCCGGTACCGCGACGCCTTGCGCGACCCGGCCGACCTGCGCACCGCCCGCCGGGACTTCGAACCCTTCAGCACCGCGCTCGCCGACGCCGCCCGCGCCCGCGCGCTGCCGGCCCAGGAAGGCCTGCACGTCTACCAATGCCCGATGGCGCCCGTCCTCGGCACCGGCCGTTGGCTGTCCCGCTCCGCCAAGGTGCAGAATCCGTTCTTCGGCTCCGCCATGCCGGAGTGCGGCGACGAGCTGCCGGGGCGCTGATCCTCCCCTCAATCTTCAACCGCCCCCTTCCAACCCGCGGCTCCACCGCGCCCCGTCATGATCAACCGCATCATCACCTGGTCCCTGCACCACCGCTTCCTCGTGCTGAGCGCCTTCGTCGCGCTCTGCGCGTGGGGCGTCGTCGCGATCCGCCGCGTGCCGATCGACGCCATCCCGGACCTGTCGGAGAACCAGGTCATCGTCTACGCCGACTGGCCCGGACGCAGTCCGCAGGAGGTCGAGGACCAGATCACCTACCCGCTCAGCTCCGCGCTGCAGGGCCTCGCCGGCGTGAAGGACGTGCGCGCCACGTCCATGTTCGGGTTCTCCTTCCTCACGGTCATCTTCGAGGACCGCGTTGACCCATACTTCGCCCGAACCCGGGTCCTGGAACGGCTCAACTCCCTTGGCTCGCTTCTCCCGGAAAACGTCTCCGCCCGGCTCGGCCCCGACGCCACCGGGCTCGGCTGGGTCTACCAGTACTACCTGCACGACGAGTCCGGCACGCAGGACCTCGGCTCGCTGCGGGCGCTCCAGGACACCTTCATCCACCACCAACTCGCGGGCACGCCCGGCGTCGCGGAGGTCGCCAGCGTCGGCGGCTTCGTGCGGCAATGGCAGGTTGAGGTCTCCGCGCTGAAGCTCCGGCAGTACGACGTCATGCTCGGCGAGGTGCTCGACGCGGTGGCCCAGAGCAACCGCAACATCGGCGGCAAGACGGTCGAGGAAAACGGCGCCGAGTACATCGTGCGCGGCCTCGGGCTGGTGCACCGCGCCGCCGACCTGGGGTCAGTCGTGATCCGGCCGCGGAACGGCACGCCGCTTTATCTCCGCGACCTCGCCACGGTCCGCATCGGTGGCGACTTCCGGCGCGGCGCGCTCGACGTCAACGGCCGCGAGGTCGTGGGCGGCATCGTCGTGATGCGCTACGGGGAGAACGCGTGGCGCGTGATCCAGGACGTAAAGGCGCGGCTCGCGGCGCTGGCGCCCGGGCTGCCGCCGGGCGTAACGGTCCGCTCGTTCTATGACCGCAGCGACCTGATCCGCCGCGCGATCGACACGCTCACGCACGCGCTGACCGAGGAGATCATCCTCGTGACCCTCGCCCACATCCTGTTCCTGTTCCACTTCCGCAGTATCCTGATCGTCACGCTGCCGCTGCCGGCTTCGCTGCTGATCTCGTTCATCCTGATGGACCGCTTCGGGATCCCGTCGCACATCATGTCGCTCACGGGCATCGCGATCTCGATCGGCGTGCTGGTCGACGCGGGAATCGTGATGACCGAAAACGTCATCCGGCATTGCGAGCGCGCCGAGGAGCAGCTCGGCCGCCGGCTGACCGGGCCGGAGGTGTTCACGCACACCCTGGAGGCTGCAACGCAGGTGGGCCGACCGATGTTCTTCTCGATGATGATCATCATCCTCGCCTTCGTGCCGGTGTTCCTGCTCACGGGCCAGGAGGGCAAGCTGTTCCATCCCCTCGCCTACACGAAGTCGTTCGCGCTGATCGGCGCCGTGCTGCTGGCGGTCACGGCCGTGCCCGTGTTCTGCACGCTGCTCGTGCGCGGGCCGTTCAAGCCGGAGCACGAGAACTGGCTGATGAAGTCGCTCCTCCGCGTCTACGATCCCGTGCTCGACTGGGCCCTCGGACACCGCCGGACCGTCCTCGCGCTGGCGGCCGCGCTGCTCGCGGTCTCGTCGCTCGTCGCCTTCGGGCTGCCGCGGCCGGTCGCGGCGTTCGTGCCCCGTCACACGCCCGTGCCCGCGCGGTGGACGCAGGGCTTCGGCAGCGAATTCATGCCGACGCTTGAGGAGGGCTCCCTGCTGTTCATGCCGGTGCTGCTGCCGGCGACCTCGCTGACTGAGGTGCAGCGGATCATGGCCTGGCAGGACAAGGTCATGAGTCAGGTCCCCGAGGTCGCCTCGGTGGCCGGCAAGCTCGGGCGCTCCGACTCCGCCACCGACCCCGCGCCGGTGGAAATGATCGAGACCACCATCATGCTCAAGCCGGCCGACCAGTGGCGGCCGGGCGTGACCAAGGCGCAGCTCATCGCCGAGCTGTCCGCGAAGCTCATGCATGTGCCCGGCTACGTGCCCGGCTTCCTCCAACCGATCGAGAACCGGATTCTGATGACCAGCACCGGCATCCGCGCGCAGGTTGGCGTGAAGCTCTTCGGCGACGACCTCGACGCGCTGCAGCGCAAGGCGTTCGAGATCCAGCGCGTCGTCGAGCAGGTCGAGGGCGCCACCGGCGTCGCGCCGTCGCGCGTGCAGGGCAAGCCGTACCTCGAGATCGCGGTCCGCCGCGAGGATCTCGGCCGCTACGGCCTGCGCGTTGACGACGTGCTGCGCTACGTCGAGGCCGGCCTCGGCGGCACCACCGTCGGCACGACCCTCCGCGGTCGCGAGCGCTGGCCGATTCAGGTCCGCCTCGAGCAGGCCGACCGTGAGGACCTCGAGAAGCTCGGCGAACTGCCGCTCGCCACCCCGTCCGGCGCGGCCATCCAGCTCCGGCAGGTGGCGGACATCCGCCGGGTCGTCGGACCCAACGAGATTCAGAGCGAGAACGGCCGCCTGCGCGTCTTCGTCCAGGCCAACGTCGGCGACCGCGACCTCGGCAGCTTCGTCGAGGAGATCAAGGCGCGCGTCAGCCGGGACGTGAAACTCGATCCCGGCATGACCATCGAATACTCGGGCCAGTACGAGCACCAGCTCCGCGCCCGCCAGACGCTGCTGTACGTGTTCCCGGCGGTGCTCGTGATCATCTTCGTGCTGCTCGTGATGACCTTCCGGTCCGTCGCGGAGGCTGCGCACGTGATCCTGGCGGTGCCGTTCGCCCTCACGGGCGGCGTCATCCTGCAGGCGCTGCTGGGCTTCAACTTCAGCGTCGCCGTCTGGGTCGGCTACATCGCGCTCTTCGGCACGGCGATCCAGACCGGCGTCGTGATGGTCGTCTACCTCGAGGAGGCGGTAAAGAAAGCACAGGCTGCCAAGGCGGCCCGCGCGGAGATCGGAGATCGCAGTTCGGAGTTCGTCCACGCGCCTGTCCTGACCCGCGCCGAACTGCTGGCGGCGGTGAAGGAAGGCGCGCGACTCCGGCTGCGGCCCAAGGTGATGACGGTCGCCACGACGGTTGCCTCATTGCTGCCGATCTTCTGGAGCCACCGCACCGGCGTGGAGATCATGCAGCCGCTCGCGACCCCGGTCGTCGGCGGCATGCTCTCCAGCCTCGTCCACATCCTTGTCGTCACCCCGGTGATCTTCGCCTGGCTCCGGGAACGAGAACTCGCCAAGTCAGCCGCCTGAGTCACCTATCACGTGACGCCGCCACGATGATCAATCCAGCAGCACTCCCTCGTCGATGACACGCCGCGCCAATCAGGTTGCCGCCGTGCTCAACGAGCATCGGGAGGCGTTCAAGGCGTTCCTTGCCGCGCGGGTCGGCAATGAGGCCGAGGCGGAGGACCTGCTTCAGCACGGGCTGCTCAAGGCCTTTGAGCGCGCGGGCGACCTGCGCGACGAGGCCAAGCTCGTGCCCTGGTTTTACCAGCTCCTGCGCCATGTCCTGATCGACCACTATCGCGCGAACGGGGCCTCTCGGCGGAAACAGGCCGCGCTGGAGCTTGCTTACATAGCCGAGGGGAAGGACGAGGCCGAACTGCCGACAGTCTGGAGGAAAAGGCTCTGCGCCTGCCTCGGCAGCGTCATCGACACGCTCAAGCCCCAGCACGCCAGGCTGCTCCGTCTGGTGGACCTTGAGGACCGACCGGTGCAGTCGGCGGCGCGCGAGCTGGGCCTCACGCCCAACAACGCCAGCGTCATCCTGCATCGGGCGCGCGGCGAACTAGGCAAGAAGCTCCGCGCCTTCTGCGGTGCCTGCGCCGAAGGCGCCTGTCTCGACTGCACCTGCGCCCCGGTGCGAAAAATGTAACGTCGCCTGTAAGATTAGGGCGCGGGGTCCGTCTCCGGGATGAAACCCAGTCATCATGCCCTATCCTTCCGCCCCGAGCGCCCTCCTGTTCCCGTCGAATCCACCGCCAGCCGATGAGTCACCCCATCCACCGCCCCTCGGCCTGCATGGCCTCTTGCCAAGGCACCAGCACGGGCCCGATCGTCCCAGACGCGTCATGACCTCGCTCGAATTGAAGGTCCCGCCCGTCGCCCTGAACCTGGCCCTGATGGGACTGGCAGCCGTCGCCGACCGCGTTGCGTCGGCCGCCCGGATCGCCGTGCCCCATGCCGGACTTTATGCCGCCGCCCTAGCTACCGCCGGGTTGGTGATCGCGATCCTGGGCGTGGTCTCTTTCCGGCGAGCCCGTACGACCGTGAATCCGCTGCAGCCGGAGAACGTCTCGGCGCTGGTGGTGACGGGAATCTACCGCGTGACGCGGAACCCGATGTACCTCGGCCTCCTTTGCATCCAGCTGGGATGGTCCGTGTGGCTGGGCAATCCTGTGACCCTCGTGTTTCCCGTCCTGTTTGTCGTCTATATGAATCGCTTCCAGATTCACCCCGAGGAACGGGCCCTGTCCGCCCGTTTCGGTCCGGCATTTGCCGCGTACCAGGCCCGAGTGAGGCGCTGGCTCTAGTCAGAGGACGTTCCACCATGGAATACCTCACGGATATCTCTTTCGTCCTCGTGGTCGCGCTGCTCGCCCGCCGGGCCAGCGCAAGTCTGGCCTTACGCGGCCAAGTGAACCGCTAATAGTCGCCACCTCCGCTACTCACACGCTGGTCCAGTCGACAATCCCGCTATTAGCGTTCTCACGCTGACCGGCTCCTCCCGGAGACTGCCCCATGACCCACGCGCATTCACCCTCCACTCCCGGCCTGCCCCCTCCGGATCAGCCGGTCTACATGGGACTGCCCCATGAGCGCTACCTGCGCCCGCGGCTGTACGTGGCGGTGGCGCTGGCCGTGCCGGTGCTCCTGCTGGCGATGGGGCCGATGATCTGGCCACACCCGCTGCCCCAGCGCATCCACGTGTTTGGCGGGTTCGTGCAGTGGGCGCTGGTCACCCCGATCTTCCTCTGGTGCGGCGCCCCGCTGAATCGCCGGTGGTGGAAGTCGATCCGCGAGCGGGACACGAACATGTTCACGCTGACGGTCACGGGCACTGGCGCCGCGTACCTCTACAGCGTCGCCGCGCTGGTGTTCGACGCGCACTTCCCCGCGGCATACCGCGGGCCCCACGGCGTCCCGCTCTATTTCGAGGCCGTCGCCTTCATCACGGCGATCGTGCTACTCGGCCAGATCCTCGAGCAGCGCGCCCACGCCCGCACCGACGCCGCCATCCGCGCGCTCATGCACCTCGCCCCGTCCACCGCCCATCGGGTGCGGGCAGATGGCGTCGAGGAGGATGTGCCCGTGTCCGCCATCCAGCCGGGCGACCGGCTGCGCGTGCGGCCCGGCGAGAACCTGCCCGTCGACGGCGTGCTGCTCGACGGCGGGGCGGACGTCGACGAGTCGATGCTCACGGGCGAACCGCTCCCGGTGACCAAGGGCCCGGGCGACCGGCTCAGCGCCGGCACGCTCAACACCACCGGCTCGTTCACGTTCCGCGCCGAGCGTGTCGGCGCCGATACGCTGCTCGCGCAGATCATCCGACTGGTCGAGGAGGCCACGGAGAGCGAGGCCCCGATCGCGCGCCTCGCCGACCGCGTGGCCAACTGGTTCGTGCCCTTTGTCCTCGGCGTCGCCCTCGTCACGCTCCTCGCCTGGGGCTGGCTCGGCTCCGAACGGGGCTGGCTGCACGGCCTGATCAACGCGGTCTCGGTGCTCATGATCGCGTGCCCGTGCGCGCTGGGTCTCGCCACGCCCGTCTCCCTCGTCACGGGCATCGGCCGCGGAGCCGCGGCGGGCGTGCTGGTGAAGCACGCCGCGGCGCTCGAGCGGCTGGCCGGCGCCACGACAGTGCTGATCGACAAGACCGGCACGCTGACCGAGGGCCGGCCGCAGGTGGTCGCGCTCGAGCCGGCCGCCGGCCAGGATCCCGCGGACCTGCTGCGCTTCGCCGCCTCGGCCGAGCAGCCGAGCGAGCACCCGATTGCCCGGGCGCTTGTGGCGGCGGCCGCGGCGCGCGGGCTGAAGCTGGCGGAAGCCACGGAGTTCATCGCGGAGCCCGGAGCCGGCGTGAGGGCGCGGATCGATGGCCGGGCCGTCGCGGTCGGCCGCGCACCCATCGACCTGAAGATCGCGGCCCATCCAACGAGCACACTGGTGGCCGTGAGGGTCGACGGCCGGGCGGTGGGCCTCATCGCCTTGACCGATCCGGTGAAGCCGACCACGCCGGCGGCAGTGACCGAGCTGCAACGGCTGGGGTTGAGCGTGCACATGGTCAGCGGCGACCGCGCGGCCAGCGCCCGCGCGGTGGCCGAGTCCCTCGGGCTGGACGGCTGCGAGGCCGAGGCCTCACCCGCGCGGAAGCAGGAGCTGGTGCGCGCGCACCGGGCCGCGGGCGAGCAGGTCGTGTTCGCGGGCGACGGTCTGAACGACGCCCCGGCCCTGGCGGCGGCCGATGTCGGCATCGCGATGGGCACCGGCTCCGACGTGGCGATGCACAGCGCCGGGCTCGTGCTGGTGAAAGGGGACCTCACCGCGCTGGTGCGGGCCGTGCACCTCAGCCGCGCCGTGCTCCGCAACATCCGGCAAAACCTTTTCTGGGCGTTCGCGTTCAACTCCGCCGGCATCCCGCTGGCCGCCGGGGCGCTGGCCCCGCTCACCGGGTGGATGCTGAGCCCGATGTTCGCCAGCGTGGCGATGAGCCTGAGCTCGATCATCGTCGTCACCAACGCCCTCCGCCTCCGTCACGTCCGGCTCTAGGCCGGGGGAAAATCTCGCCGGTTTCGGTCTTTCCGGCTGGAAAACCCGGGTGGGGACCGAATGTTGGTAACCCACCCCTGCCCCGCGGGTTCTCGCCTGGGTCAACTGGCCCGTCCCTCCCGCCCCTCGCCCGTGCCCTCCTCCCTGCGCCGACGTCTCCGCCTGGCGTGTGCCCTGGTCCTCCTGGCCGGCACCGGAGGGACCGTCGTGCATGCAGCCAAAGAGGGCGCCCCGTCGCTCGCCGTGCGGCCGACCGCCGTGCCGCCGGTGATCGACGGCCAGCTCGACGACCCGGCCTGGCGGGACGCAGCCCACAGCTTCGCCTTCCGCCAGATCACGCCGCTGGAGAACGCCGAGCCGACCGAGCGCACCGAGTTCTGGGTGACCTACGACGCCGCCCATCTCTACGTCGCGGTGCGCTGCCACGACTCCGGGGGCCTCGCCGGCCTGCGCGCCTACTCCATGCAGCACGACCAGGACAACGGCTCCGACGACGTCGTCCGCGTCGTGCTCGACACCTTTCACCGCGAGAACGACGGCTATTACTTCTCCCTCACGGCCGCGGGCGGCAAACACGACGGCCTGATCCAAAACAAGGCGGAGGCGAACGACACTTGGGACGGACTCTGGACCGGCAAGGTGACCCGGGACGAGGGCGGATGGTCGGCCGAGTTCGCGATCCCCATGAAGAGCCTGTCCTTCAATGCGGCCAACGACACCTGGGGGTTCAACATCGCGCGAACCATCCGCCGCAAGCAGGAGGCCGACCGCTGGTCGGGCTACATCCGCAGCAAGCCGGTGACCTCGCTGCCCGACCTCGGGACGATCCAGGGCCTGCACGGCCTCGAGCAGGGCCACGGGATCGAGCTGCGCCCGTTTGCGAGCCTGACGCGGCACTCGGCGCCGGCTGACGACGAGCATGAATACGAACTCAAGCCGGGCCTCGACGTGGTCTGGCACTGGACCCCCTCGCTCGCGGCCACGGTCACGATCAACACCGACTTCGCCGACGCGGAGGTTGACGAACGGCTGGTCAATCTCGGCCGCTTCGACCTGTTCTATCCCGAGAAGCGCTCGTTCTTCACGCAGGACGCGTCGCTCTTCACCTTCGGCGGCATCGTCGACGAGGTGACCAAGCCGTTCTTCTCGCGCCGCATCGGCCTCGCCGAGGACGGCACCAAGGTCGACCTGCTGGGCGGAGCGAAGATCACCGGCCGCGCCGGGCCGCTGACGCTCGGCGTGCTCGACACCCAGATCGCCAGCCACGCCGGCGTGCCGTCCCGCAATCTCTTCGTGGGCCGCGCGGCCGTCCAGGTGCTCGACGAGTCCAGCGTCGGCCTCATCGCCACCAACGGCGATCCGCGGGCCCCGACCAAGAACCAGGTGCTCGGCTTCGACTTCAACTACCGGAATTCCCACGTCGCCGGAAGCAAGAGCCTCGAGGTCCACGCCTATGCGATCGGCTCCGACAGCGTCCGGGCAGGCGGCAGCGACACCGACTTCGGCCTGGCCACCGTCTACTCCAACGAGCCGCTGGAGTTCGTGACCGACTGGCGGCGCATCGGCGCGCGCTTCGACCCCGCGCTGGGATTCGTGCCGCGGCCCGGCATCTACGAGCTCTACAATTACGTCGGCTACACGTGGCGCCCGACCGACGCCTGGTTCCAGCGCATGCTCGTCTCGGTGCAGCCGTTCTACACGCTGGACCTGGACGGCCGGGTGCTCGGCGAGGGCACCGATTCGCCCTACATCGAACTGGAGAACGCCGCCGGCGACATCCTCGCCTTCCTGCACGCCCGCGAACGCGAGCTGTTCGACGCCCCGTTCGAAATCGTCCCGGGCATCACCGTGCCCGTCGGCGACTACCGCTGGAACCGGTTTGTCGTCCAGTACAAGACCACCCGGTCACGCCCGGTCAGCGTCGACCTGAAGGTGCGCCAGATGGGGCTCTACGACGGCAACCGCCACGACTACATCGGCTCTTTGGAGTGGCGCGCCTCGGCGCGCTTCTTCACGGGCGCGAGCTGGCAATACCAGGACATCCACCTGCCGGGCGGCCGCTTCGTCGTCCGGATCGGCTCCGCCCGGTTCGTCTACACCTACAGCCCCGACCTCCAGTTCGGGCTGCTGGGCCAGTACGACAACCTCTCCCACTCCCTCGGCGTGAATGCCCGGATGCGCTGGACCGTCTCGCCGGGGAACGAGTTCTTCGTCGTGGTCAACCAGGGCTACGACGCCTCGTCGGACCGGCTCCGGCCGGTCCAGAACGACACCGCCCTGAAGGGCGCCTGGACCTTCCGGTTCTAGGCCGCCGGCGGCCGCCTGCATCGCGCGCTGGCCATCGCCGGTGCGAGCGCCATGCTGCCGCCCAGCCATGACGCCGTCCCTTCGATTGTTCGTCCTCGGCGGGTTGCTCCTGACCGCCGCCTGCTCCCGGCAACCGGCGGCATCGCCCGCCGCATCGGCGCGGCACGAGCATCACGCCCCGCACGGCGGCACGCCGGTCGTGCTCGGCGCCGAGCTGTACCATCTTGAGCTGGTTCGCGACGCCGCGGACGGCCGGCTCCGCGCCTACGTGCTCGACGGCGAGCTGGAGAATTTCATCCGGATCGCCGCACCGGCGATCGAGCTCACCGCCACCGTCGACGGCCAACCTCGCCCGCTCGTGCTCGCCGCAGTCGCCAATCCCGCCACCGGCGAGACCGTCGGCGACACCTCGTGCTTCGAGGGCCAAGCCGACTGGTTGCGCACGACCCCCGCCTTTGACGCGGTGCTCGTTCGCCTCGAGGTCCGCGGCAACACGTTCACCACCGTCGCCTTCAACTTCCCGCGCGGCAACGACCGGGACTGAGCGACCCCGCCGCGACCGGCCTGTTTGCTTTCCGCCGGACCCATCGCACGCTTGCGTCACCCGAAATCGACCCGCCACAATCGACTGTTCATGAGCACCGGACCCATCCCCGTCACCGTTCTCACCGGCTTCCTCGGCGCCGGCAAGACCACCCTTCTCAACCGCATCCTCACCGAGCAGCACGGCCGGAAGATCGCGGTCATCGAGAACGAGTTTGGCGAGGTTGGCGTCGACAACCAACTCGTGATCCAGAGCGACGAGGAGCTGTTCGAGATGAACAACGGCTGTATCTGCTGCACGGTGCGCGGCGACCTCATCCGCATCCTCGGGCGGCTGATGAAGCGCAAGGACCGGCTCGACGCCATCCTCATCGAGACGACCGGCCTGGCGAACCCGGCGCCGGTGGCCCAGACGTTTTTCACCGACGACGAGATGCGCTCGAACTTCCGCCTCGACGCGATTGTCACCGTGGTGGACGCGAAGCACGTCCTCCAGCACCTCGACAGCGACGACGAGGCGATGAAGCAGATCGCGTTCGCCGACGTCATCCTCCTCAACAAGACGGACCTCGCCTCGCCCGCGGCGCTCGCCGGGCTCGAGGAGCGGATCAAGCGCATCAACGCCGTCGCCAAGATCCACCGCACCAAGAACTGCGACCTCCCGCTCGAGCGCGTGCTCAACGTCGGCGGCTTCAACCTCGGCCGCGCCACCGAGCTCGACCCGCAGTTCCTCGAGCCCGAATACCCCTTCGAGTGGGCCGGCGCATACCCGCTGCCTGCCGGCACCCAGGAACTGGTCATCGGCCACCTCGCCGAGCTGCACGGGCCGGATCACGATCACGACCACGAACATGATCATGACCACGAGGGCCATGACCATGGGCACGACCACGATCACGACCATCACCACCATCATCACGGCAACGAGAACGAACTCGACGTGGTGGTCCTCCCGGTGAAGTCCACCGACGAGCCCGCGATCAAGGCCGCGCTCGACACCGCGGTGCGCGTGTTTGCCGACTGGGAGACCCGGCTCAAGGTGGGCGACGCCGTGGTGCCCGGGGCGACGCTGCAGCGGCTGCTGCTCAACGACGGCGACGGCAAGTTTCCGCTGACCGTGAAGGAGGCCGGGCTCCACCTGGTGTTCGAATCCTGCGGCCACGACCCCCTGCACGTCCGCGCGGGCGGCGAGACCGTGAAGCCGGTGTGGCAGCGCGACTTTCACGCGGCGCACACGCACAACGACGCAGTAACCTCCGTCGGCATCAGCCTCCCGGGCGACCTCGACGGCAAGCGCCTGAACGACTCGATCAGCGAGCTGCTCCGGGTGAAGGGCGGCGACATCTACCGCATGAAGGGCGTGCTGAGCGTGAAGGGCACCAACAAGCGGCTCGTCTTCCAGGGCGTGCACATGCTCTTCGACGCGAAGTTCGACCGCGAGTGGGGCGCCGACCCGCGCACCAACACCCTGGTCTTCATCGGCCGCAAGCTCGACCGCAACGCCCTCACCGAGGCGTTCAAGGCCTGCTTGGTCTAGGCGCCGCCTGCGGCGGCGGAGTTCGGTATCGTGCCGGGATAGCCCCGCATCGGGGCCAGTGCGTTCCACCGAGCGGCCTTTCGAACTGCGAATCCCGAGCTCCGAACTCCGCATCCCGCGGTTGCGGGATGCTTAGTACCTTCCGTACCGCTCCACCGTCTCGCGCAGAATCGCGACGTTGGCGGCGGGGGTGTCGGGCGCGATCGCACAGGCGGTGCTCAGGATGAAGCCGCGGGCCTGCATGCCGATCTCGAGGCGTGCGATGGCGTCGGCGCGGATCTTCTCCGGGGTGCCCTGGAGCAGGGTGTGCACCGGGTCGATGTTGCCCTTGATGAAGGCGCGCTGGCCGATGCGTCGCACGGCGTCCGCGAGCTCAACGTTGCCGAGCGGCGGCGGGTCAAGGCACTCGATGCCGTCGAAGCCCGTGTCGATGATCGCCTCCAGCCGGTCGCCGATCGCGCCACAGGTGTGGCAGTAGCTCGGCACCCCGCCCTCCCGCGCGGCGGCCACGAGGACGGCCTGGGCAGGGGCGAGCAGTTCGCGGTGCAGCTTGGGCGAGACGAAACTCTGCCCGGCCCACGGGGCCGAAACGTTCAGCGCATCGACGCCGGCGGCGATTTGCTCCCGGGCGTGGCCGGCGACTGCCGCGGCGAAGCGCGCCAGCAGCTCGCGGCATTTTTCGGGCTCGGTCAGCAGCGCGATCATCGCCCCGTCGGCGCCCATCAGGTCGATCAGATAGTCCTCCGGCGAATAAAGTGCCCCGTGAATCGAGAGGTCGGGTCCCACCTGCGCGCGCGCCTGCCGAAGCTCGGCCACCCGGCCCGCCGCACCTTCGGCCAGCCACATCCGCAGGTGAGTCGAGGGCGGGTGGTAGGTGAGCTGCTGGGCGACCGCCGCCGGATCCAGATCCGCGATGTCGCGCTCCGGCGCCGCGGCGTGCGTGTAGCGCGGCAGGTCGTTGCGGCAATAGACGCAGCGGTCGCCGTTCTTGAAGTAGACCACGGGGCCCTCCGGATTGTCCCGGTCGATGCGGGCCACCTTACGCTCGTCGAGCGGCGCCGCGCCCACGGCTGCGATCAGCACGCCGTCGAAGCCGAACCGCTGGCTGATCGTGCAGAACCCGCGGGCCAGCGCCCCGTCGTGGTTATGCCAGAAGTCGATCGGGTTGAGATCCGGCAGCTGCCGGAGGACAAACCCGACCGATGGCTGGCACATGACCGGCACACGGTCCGGCCGCTCCAGCCGCATGGCGGCCGCAAGGCGGGAGCGCGAGGTGTGGGTCACGATCCGTCAGTGTGGGACCACCGGTCGATTTCTCGATCTGAAACGGCCCGGTGCGGCGGGACGGCGGGGTAAATAATCATCTGCCTTCGCCGCGGGGTTGAGATAGGCATTGTCGCCCCCAGTCGATTGCCGCCATGCTCAAGGAACCCCCGGTTTCGCCTCCCCATGCACGCACCCCGCGACCCCGCCATTGACGTGCTGCCGCGCACGCCGCAGCGCACCACCGCCCTGAACGCCACCGGCGCCCACGCCGTGCTCATCATCCACCCGGCCGGCGATCATCGCTACGCCACCCTCGCGGCCGCCATCGCCGCCGCGGTCCACGCGCAGTGCGGCGTCCGGCCCGCCTGCTCGACCGATGTCGCGCTCCTCCCCGAGCGGAGCACGCCGCTGCCCGCCGCCCACCGCCAGCGCCCGCTCATCGTCCTCGGCAGCCTCAACACCAACCGCGTCCTCCAGCCGCTGTACGCCAATTTCCTCTGCTCGACCGACGCGACCTACCCGGGCGGCGACGGCTACGACCTGCGGACCGTCGTCAACCCGTACGGGACCGGCACCAATGTCCTGCTCGCCGGCGGCAGCACGCTGCGCGGCGTCGAGCGCGCGGTCGAGCGCCTGATCGCCGTCATCGGCCAGTCGGGCCCGGCCGCCACCGTCCCGTGGCTGCTCGAGGTTGAGCTCGCGCCAGTCCTGGCCGCCCAGCTCGCGGCCTGGCCGTACACGTCGCTCGCCGATTCCGCCGCCCTGCAGGCCTCGCGGGCCCGCGGGCTCATGTTCATCACGGAGCCGATCCGGTTGATCGGCGCGTACACCCTGATGTGGGCGTGGACCGGCGACGTGCGCTACGCCAAGGTCGCGTGCGACCAGCTGCGCTGGCTCAACGAGGTCATGGTCCACGGCTACGGCGACTGGCACTATCTCGCCGAGCGCTTCATGCGGGCCATCCCGCTGCTCGTGGCGGGCGGGTTCCTCACCGACGAGGAGATCCTCCGCACGGACCACCTGCTCATGCTCACGGCTCTGGCCAACCAGGACGAGTGGTGGCGCATGCGCACGGGCCGGCCGCCGCTCGGCCACCGGCACCAGGGCAAGGGCACCTACGAGTTCCTCCTCATCGCGCGCTATCTCCGCGACCAGGCCCGGCCGACGCCGGCGCTGCGCGCCACCTGCGACCGCTGGATCACCGAGTGCGCCTCGTTCCTTGACGCGCTCGCGGCCGCGCGGCTCGACGACCAGGACGACGAGAGCTGCCTGAACAACCTCGCGACCCTGTTCCGCTACGCGCTGGGCCAGGAGCGGCACACGTTCTTCACCAGCGGCAATGCCCGCCTCGTGGCCGAGCGCTGCCTGGCGCTCCACGACAACAACGGCGCCGGGGCCGGCCAGGGCGGCTACGGTGAAAGCCAGGGCATGTACCTGCAGCAGGAGGCGACGGTCCAGACGGCCGCGAGCGCCTTCTACTACGGCGACGGCCGGCTGAAGTGGATCCTCCAGAAGCTGCCCAACCTCGCGGTGCCGCAGCGCTGCTCGTTCCTCCATTTCTACCCGGTGTTCCTCCAGAAGTTCGACACCGGCCCGGAGCTCGTGCCCGTGCCGCCGATCGCCGGCGAGACAATCCGCTGCCTCCCGATCTCCGACCACATCCAGTCCATCACCACCAACCCGCCCGTCCACATCGAGCCCGCCGGGCACATGGTGAACGCCATCGAGACCTGGGAGGTTGCCGAGGGCATCGGCCTCAACCGTCTCCCGCAGGCCCGCGGCTTCGACAAGATCATGCTGCGCGCCGGCTACGAGCGGTCCGACGCCTACCTGATGATCCAGGGCTACCAGGGCGGGTTCCGCTGGCAGGGGCACATGCAGGCGACGAACGCCATCGTCCGCTTCTTCCAGCACGGCCATGTCTGGCTCGTCCAGAACACGTCGCGGCATTCCTTCAACGACAAGAACGGCTTGTTCATCAGCGACGGTCGCAACGACACGCTCATGCCGCCCGTCGGCGAGCGCCGGGCCATCGCCGACTTCGCGCCCGCCGGCCTCATCGTCACGCGGCTGTCCGACTACCACCACGCCGAGTGGACCCGCCACCTGTTCTGGTCGAAGGCCGGCGACGGCTGCTTCGTGGTGCTCGACCGCGTGCGGTTCACGTCGGACGGACCCTTCTCCGTCACGTGCACCTGGCGCACGCCCGCGTTCGCCGAGCAGAGCGGCCGGCGCTGGGTCAGCGAGCAGGGCACGCATCGCTTCACCCTGGTCGCCGGCGCCAACTATCCGTCGACCTGCGAGGAGGAGTTCGACCAGGGCGCCTGCGCGCCCTACGTCCTCCGGCAGCGCACGGCCGGCGTCCGCCGCGCCGGCGAGGAGCTGTCGTTCCAAAATCTCTTCTACGTCCGGCCGCAGTCGGCCGCCGAGCGGCTCGACCTGCAGCCGCTCGATCCCCGCGGCGCCGTGGTGCGCCGCGAGGGCGTGGCCGTCGCCTGGTGCGGACTCGAGCTCGCCCCCGGGACCGCCTGGCTCCCGGGCGCGTCCGCCCGCGCGATGAGCGCCTGGATCGAACCCGGCTCGGTGGTTCTTGCCGGCGCCACGCTGCTTGACCTACCCGCGCTCGGCTGCCGGATCGAGAGCGACACGGCGCTCAGCCTGTGCCTCGACCTCGCCGCTGCCACGCTCGTGCTGCGGATCGACGACCCCGAGGTCCGCGCCGCCCGCGTCAGCGTCACGGTCGGCCCCGAGTCCCGCGGGCTCACTCTGGCCGGCGAGCAGTTCCTCACGCTCCCGGAGGCGGAAGCCGCTATTCTCCGCTCCGCCATCGCGACCTGGCTCAACGCCCTCCCGGCCGAGGCCATCGCCGTGCCGGCGGCTCCGCCGGCCCCCGCCGACCGCGGCTGGGCCCGGCAGTGGGCCTTCGACAGCGGCACCCGCGTCCCGGAGCGCGTGCGCCGCGTGAACGCCCTCTCCTGCCCGCTGCCGATCGATAACGCCCCGGACCAGCTGCTCGATCCGGTGATGCCCGACGGCTACTCCCGCGAGATCTGGATCCAGTGGCCGCAGGCCGCCGAGTACGCGGTGTCGCTGCGGTTCCCGACCGCGCAGGCGGTGTCGCAGCTCAACATCCTCGGCGACTGCATCGACGACCCGTCGCTGCGGACCTTCAACCCGCTGCCCGACGGCATCCAGGTCGAGGTCGAGACCGCGGACGGCGCCCGAAGCGCGCGCCCGGTCGCGCCTGCGCCGGACCGCCGGTACAAACGCTACCGCGACGCCGAGAACCGCCTGGAGGCGAAGGCTGCCGCCATCGGCGCCACCGCCAAGGCAATCCATCTCAAGTTCCCGGCTCCGGCCGGCCGGCCGTTTGTGCTGCACCGGCTCGAGATCCTCAACGATCGCTCTGTCGCCCCCGCCATCCAGCATTGGCTGGCCGCCGACCTCAACGGCGACGGACGGAACGAGATCGTGGCCGTCAACGCCACCCATGAGCTGCTCGCGATCAGCGACCAAGGCCGCGAACTCTGGCGCCGGCCGCTGACCAACCCGGTCACCCATGTCTCCTGCCAGCCCCTCGACCCCTCCGGCCCGCCCGTCCTCTGCGTCGGCCTGCTCGGTGGCGAGCTGCATCTGTTCAACGCCGACGGCTCGCCGCGCCGGGTCCTGAAGCTGGCCGAGGAGTTCCGCCAGCGCACCGACTGCCTCATGGGCTGGTACAACGCGATCCACAGCATCGCGATCTGGCATCGGGGGGCCGACGGTCGCGGCGCCATGATCCTCGGTGGCTATGGCATCGTCGTATTCCTCAACGCCGACGGCCAGATCGTCGGCCACAGCTTCGGCGACGGTCCGTGGATGCAGGACATCCTGGTCACGCCACCCGGCCGGCCCGGGGCTGGCGACATCTTCGTCCGCTGCGGCTGGAACCACGGCATCCAGTACTACGAGGGCGTGCCCGGAGACGGCCCGAGCGGCGTGCGGCACAGCTTCGGCGGCTTCCAGCAGCCGATGTTCCGCATGCTCCGCCGCGTGATCGCCTTCGTGAACGGGCGGTCCGTCGCTTACCGCTGGGCCGCGGTGCCCGAGGCCGGTGACGGCGCGATTTTCGCCGCCGCCGAGCTCGGCTGCGGCATCCTGTCCACCTCCCGCAAGGAATGGCTCTGGAAGGTCGCGGGCGGCATGAGCCTCAACGCGGCCTGCCTTGGGCGGGTCGACGGCCGCGGCGCGGCGCTGGTCGGCGGCGCCGACGGCTTCGTGATCGCGCACGACCTGGCCAACGGCCACGTGCTCCGCTGCTGGCACGCTGGCGCCCCGGTGGTCGGGCTCGACGCCGACGACCTGGGCAACCTCACCGTCGCCACGCGTACCGGGGTCCACGCCCTCGACGCGGCATGGAAGCCCAGCCGTCACCTGACGCTCGGCGTCCGCCGACTGCTCGCCCTCGGCGCCGGCAAGGTGGCCGTCGTGCGCGACGACCACACGATCGACCTCCTCGCCCCGTCTTGATCCGCTCTCCCAGCCCATGAAACGACCGCTCACCATCGCCGCCGTCCAGCTGCCCTCCGTTGCGCCGGGCCGCACCAATGCCGCGCGCCAACGCGCCAACTTCGCGCTGGCCGAGGCCTGGCTCCACGAGGCCGGCCGGCGCGGCGCCGACATCGCCTGCATCGGCGAGACCTTCAACGTGCTCGGCACCAAGCTGACCCGGCGCAACACGCCGCCGCTCATCCGCCGCGCCCTCGCCGAGACACTCCGACGCTTCGCGCCGCTGGCCCGCCGGCACCGTATGGCCCTGATCATCCCGATTCTGGCCCTGATCGACGGGGTCGTCCGCAACGTCGCGGTGGTGTTTGACGCGCGCGGCCGCGTGCTCGGGCGCTACACAAAGGTCCACACGATCGAGAACGAGGAGGCGTACGGCACGGTGCCGGGCGACGCGTGGCCGGTCTTCAAGGTCGCCGGCGCCCGGGTCGGCATCCAGATCTGCCACGACAACTCGTTCCCGGAGAGCGCCCGCTGCCTCGCGCTGAACGGCGCCGAGGTCATCTTCTGGCCCCACGTGATGAGCGGCTGGGGCGACGTGTTCATGGACATCCTCCTGCGCGCGCCGGCCGTGCACAACGGCGTGCACCACGTGCCGGTGTGCTTCGGCTGCCCGCCGGACCGCGCGTGGATGCCGGGCATGCTCCTCGGGCGGAGCAGCATCATCGCCCCGGACTCGACCATCCTGGCCGACGCGGGCCGCCATCCGGGCATTGCGCAGACCACGATCGATCTCGCGGCGCCGCGGGTGGCCACGCAGTTCACCCGGCCCGGCGACTGGGTCTGGCGCATCGACATGCTCAACGACCGCCGGCCCGACACCTACGGCCCGTTCACCCGCCCGCATAAGCCCGTCAAACCCGTCCGCGCCACCCAGGCCCACCTGGCTCGATAGGATTCACCACGGACGCGAAGCCGGTTGCCCTTCGCGTCCGGCGCGTGCTTGGCGGTGAAGTTGATCGGGGCTCGGTGGAATTAACCGCGAAGACCGCCAGGCCCGCGAAGAACGGACTGGCTCCGCGCCATTCGGCTCGGCTCGGTGCCCTCGGTGGCGTCACCCTGAATAGAAATGGCCCTAATTGCCGCGGAGATTCGGGCAAGAAATGCGGGGCCAACCCGTGGGAATTGAGGCATACTGCGCGGCCCTACCGACCCGCCCTTTCGCCCATGCTCCTGAAGCTCATTTCGTGCAATGTGTTCCAGCGTGAAGCCTCCTGGTGCATCACGCGCTCGCCCCATGTCATCGACGTCGAGTACACGGAACTCGGCGAGCATGTGCGGAGCGCGGGCCTGCGGCAGCTGATCCAGTCGCGGATCGACGCCACCGAGGCGAGCGGCAAGGCCTACGACGCGATCCTGCTGCTCTTCGGACTGTGCGGCAACGCCACCGTGGGCCTGCAGGCGCGCAAGACACCGCTGGTGATCCCGCGCGCCCACGACTGCTGCACGATCCTGCTCGGCTCGCGCGCCAAGTTTGCCGAGCACTTTGGCGACGCACCGAGCACGCCGTTCTCGTCGGCCGGGTACATCGAGCGCGGCAACTATTTCCTCCGCACCAGCGACGACGGCGCTCCCGAGGTCCAGGTGGGCGACGCCTACAAGGCACTCGTGGAGAAATACGGCGAGGAGGACGCGAAGTACATCTGGGCCGAGATGCACCCCGACCACGGCAACGACCGCGCCGTCTTCATCGAGCTGCCCGAGACCGCCCACCTCGGCTACGCCGCCCAGTTCCGCGAGAAGGCCGCCGCCGCCGGCAAGCAGGCCGTCGAGCTACCCGGCAGCGTCCGTCTCATCGAGGGCCTCATCCACGGCCGCTGGGACCCGAAGGAATATCTCACCATCCCGCCCGGGAACGCCACGGAAGGCGTGTATGACTGGGAGGAAGTGATTCGGGTGAAGAAAGCGTAGCTTTCGGAATCGGGCGAACGCCGAACATCGGACGTCGAACGCCCAACGCCGAGGGTAATTTCAGCGAAGCTGACGTAGGTTGCCGCGCAGGGCGCGGCGCTGGCACTTCGACGTTCGGCGTTCGACGTCCGACGTTCGGCGTTCGTCTGCTTCCGAAAACCCTATCCTTTCACCGCCCCGATCTGGATGCCGCGGATCAGTTGGCGCTGCAGGAAGACGAAGATCACGATCAGGGGGGCGACGGACATCGTGACCGCGGCCATGAGCAGGTTCGTCACCTGGCCGTGCTCGGAGTCGAAGAACAGCAGGCCGACCGGGAGCGTGTAGTTGTCCACCGTCTTCATCATCACGAACGGCCAGAAGAAGCTGTGGTAGTTCCCCATGAACGTGAAGATCGCGAGGGTCACGACGCCGGGCCGGCTCAGGGGCAGGATGACGTCCCAGAAGATCCGCCACTTGCTCGCCCCGTCGATTTCCGCCGCCTCGTCCAGCGCCCGCGGGATGCCGAGCATGAACTGCCGCAGCAGGAAGGTGCCGAAGGCGCTGAAGGCCGAGGGCAGCACCAGGCCGAGGAACGAGTCCATCAGCCCGAGGCGCACCATGATCTCGTAGTTCGGGATCAGCATCACGATGCCCGGCAGCATCATCGTGCCGAGGTAAAGGAAGAACATCCGGTCGCGCCCGGGCCACTCGAGCCGCGCAAAGCTGTACGCGGCGAGCGCGCTCGTGATCACCTGCAGCAGCGTCACCCACCCCGCCACCATCAGGCTGTTGCCCATGAAGCGGAGGAACGGGATCACGTTGAACACCTCGGGATAGTTGCCCCACTGCGCCGTCCGCGGGAGCCACGCCGGCTCCATCGACTCGGGCATCGTCTTCAGGCTCGCCAGCACCATCCAGAGGAACGGCGCCACCATCGTCAGGCTCAGGACCGTCATGAGCACGTGCAGCCCGACGCCGGAGAGGCGCGGGGGACGGCGGTCGGCGGCTGGAGCGGGCTTAGTCATTCACGTCGCGGTTCCCGAAGCGGAAGTTCACGAGGGAGAAGACGAATACGAGGCCGAAGAGCACCCACGCGATCGCGGACGCGTACCCCAGCCGGCCGGTCTCGAAGCCCTGGGTGAAGATGAAGTAGCTCAGCGTCGTCGTGGCGCCGGCCGGCCCGCCCTGCGTCATGGTCCGCGCCATCTCGAAGCCGCCCTGCAGACCGTTGATCACGCCCATCACGGCGATGAAGAACGTCACGGGCGCCAGCTGCGGCCAGGTGATGTGCCAGAACCGCTGCACCGCGGAGGCGCCGTCCATGTCGGCCGCTTCGTACAACTCCGGCGGGATGTTGCTCAGGCCCGCGAGGTAGAGGATCATGCTGTTCGAGCCGATCGCGGCCCACAGCGCCATGATCATCAGCGCCGGCTTGGCCCACGCGTAGTCGCCGAGCCAGTTCGGCGTCTCGAGGCCGGTCGCGGCGATCGCCGGCAGCGCCGGGCCCGCGAGCATGCCGCCCGTGATCGCCAGGAGAAGCGGGATCCCCACGAGCGCGAGGCTCAGCTCGGAGCTCAGCCCGGCGTCGGCCGACCGCGCCTTGCCCCACAGCCGCGGGCGGCGGACGGTCACGGTCACCAGCAGCGCGGCCGCGACGGCGGCCACGGCGAGCGCGAGCCCGAGGGACCAGCCCTGCCAGCGCAGAAAACAGGCCAGCGGCAGCGCGAGCGTGAGCGCGCCGGTCACGACCGCCGCCTCGCCCGCCTCACCGTCCTCCCAGCGACGCCGCAGCCGGCTTTCCTGCCACAGCACGATCGCCACCGCGGCGCAGCCGCAGAGGGCCGGCAGCCCGTACGTGAAGAACCCCGGCCAGGCGCGGACCACCGCGGACACGCCGTCGAGCAGCGGCGCGAGGGCCGTGTTGAACGGGCCGGTGTGCGGATTGTAGAGCTTCTTCCACAGCACAAACGTCGCCACGCCGGCGGTGAAGTGCGGCAGGTAGAACAGCGTCCGGTAGGCGGTGCCGCCCGTCAGCATCCCGGCCACGAGCACGCCCGCGGCCATCAGGCCGAAGAGGCCGAGCACACCGTTCCGGGAGAAGCCGCCCATTACCAGCACCGCCAGGCTCGCCACCAGCACGAAGGTCGCCACGGCCAACAGCGGGCCCGCCGCGACCCGACCCCGGGCCACGCGCGTGAGCAGCAGCGCGGCGATCAGGCTCCCGGCAATCGCGAAGGGCAGCCCGAGGAGGAAGAAGAACGTATTGCCGAGGTCGCGCCAGAACTCCGCGTCGGCGAACAGCCGGGCGAAGTTGGCCACGCCCACGAAGCGCAGCGGGTCGTGGCGGAAGAGATTGTGCCGGAGGATATCCCAGTTCGTGAACGCCATCGCGAAGCTCATCACGAGCGGGATCAGCGTGAACGCGCAGAAGCCCGCGATGTTGGGCAGCAGGAACGCGAGGCCGGTGAGCCAGCGCCGGAAATGGCCGCGGGGATTCATCGAGACTCCTCCTCCAGCCAGCCCTGCGCGCGGTAGTACGCGACGTGGAACGGGTCGCTGATCCACGCCACGGGCACCTTGCGGCCGGCGGCGCGACGCGCGTCAATCTCCCGCTGGAGCGCGACGCGCTCGTCGTACAGCTTCCGGAGGCCCGCGTCCTGGCTGATGGTCAGCGCGATCTCCGCGTTGATCCGCTGCGCCTCCTCGCGCGCCGCCTCCTCCGGGGTCCGCTGGCCCGCCACCACCCCTTCGGTCGCCGCAACGTCGATCTTGTGCACGACACTGGGCAGGGCGAACGGGCTCTTGCTTTGGGCGATGGCCACGGTGGGACAGGCGCGGGCGAACTCCGCCTTCGCCGCCCAGTCCTGCTCGTAGCCCGGCGGTCGGAGGAACTCTGGGTGCGCGGCGTACTGCGGCCGCGGCGGCAGCGAGTCGCCGCTGCGCGCGATCAGCAGGTTGAACGGCTCGCTGGTCAGGAACTGCAGGAACCGCCGGGCCTCGACCGGGTGCTTCGTGCCCGCGTACACCGCGACCGCCCCGCTGCCGACCTCGGTGTTGGTGAACCCGCCCGTGAACGGCTCCACCGCGCCCAGCCGGAAATCGCCCAGCGGCCGCAGCCGGATCAGCGCCCACAGGCCCTCGTAGATCATCGCGAACCGCCCCGACGCGAACAGGCCGAACGAGCTGTCGAACGCCGTGCCGTCCGCCGCCATCGCCGCCTGGTCGGCCGACGTCGGCATGAGCCGCTCCTCCACGGTCCAGCGGTACAGGCGCCGCAGCACCTCCACGTTGCGCGGGTCGTCCAGCGTGCAGCGGGTCATCGTCTCGTTGTACGTCGACAGCCCCAGCCCGCGCCGCAGCACGTAGGGCCAGACCCGGTTGATGTAGTACACCCGCTGCCGCGTGCCGGGCGGGTTGGCCGCCGCGACGAACCGCCGGCCGCGCTCCTCGAACTCGTCCCACGACCAGCGCCGCGGCGGCTCCGGCTGGTTGTAGCGCGCGAAGGTGTCGCGGTTCACCCAGATCATCGTGACGTCCACGTTCCGCGGGTAGCCGTACTGCCGTCCGCGCACCGTGATGTCGCTGTAGGCGGCCGGGTAGGTCGTGTCGGTACCGTAGCCCTCGCGGCGCGCAATGTCGGTTAGGTCGGTGAGCATCCCGGTCGCCTGCATCGTCTCCAGTTCCGAATAGTAGAGATCGATGAGATCGCCGCCGACTCCCGAGACGCCCTGGACCAGTTTCTTGGTGATGTCCTGGTTGGAGTGGTCGATGCGCACCTCGACCGGCGGCAGTCCCTGGTCCACGAGCCACTGCCGGAACAGCGCGACGGTCTCGCGCTTCACCGCGTCGTTCTGGGTCATCCAGTAGAGCACCGTGACCGTGCTCCGGTTCTCCGGTTTCGTCCAGTAAAGCGCCGCGCTCAGGGCCGTGAGGGCGAGCAGGCTGAACAGGAGGGTGCGTCTCATGACGGCGAGCCGGGGCGGGAAAGCGTGCCGATGCTTGGGAGCGCCCACCCGCGGGGCGACACAAAATCACCCGAACGTTCCGGGGGTCGGCGGCGACGCCACCGCGGCAGGCTTGCCATCGGCGGCGAGGCGGATTGCGTTGGCTCCCCACGCCGTGAACCTGACCAAGCACTGGGCTGCGACCCTTGAAGACTATGTGATTGACCTGGCCTGGTCGCCCGACGGCTCGCTGCTGGCCGGCGCCGCGGCGAGCGGTCCCGTGACGGTTTTCGCCGCGGCCGATGGCGCGCGCCGTCATGGGCTGCCCGGCCACGACGACGGCACCAACTGCCTGGGCTGGGCCCCGGCGTCATCGGCGGCGCCGCTGCTCGCGACCGGCGGACAGGACGGTGCGGTCAAATTCTGGGACGCGCAGGCCGGCCAGCACACGGCCACCGCCGAGCTCGGCGGCGCGTGGGTCGAGCACCTCGGCTGGCGGCCCGCGGGCAAGACGGGCGACGCCGGCCGGCGTTCGCTGCTGATGGTGTCAGCGGGCAAGGCCCTGTTTGCGCTGCAGCCCGACGGGACCGTCGCCCACGCGTTCAAGCCCGCGCCAAAGACCATCTCCGCCGTGGCCTGGCAGCCGGCCGGCGGCTGCGTGGCGGTGTCGTATTTCGGCGGCGTGTGCCTGTGGGATGCGGACGATTTCGTCGCCCAGAAGGAATTCGGCTACAGCAACGGCATCCATGCGCTGGTCTGGTCGCCCGACAACCGCTGGCTGGTCTCCGGCAATCAGGACCCGTCCGTGCACCTCTGGGTGCCCGAGGAGGACCTCGAGCTCCAGATGAGCGGCTACGAGGGCAAGGTGAAGGAGCTGTCGTTCGACCAAACCAGCCGCTGGCTCGCGACCGGCGGCGGCAAGGATTGCTGCGTGTGGGACTGCGCGGGGGCGGGTCCCGAGGGCCGCGAGCCCACGATGCTCCCGCACGAAGCGAAGATCTGCGCGGTGGCCTTCCAGCACACCCACGGCCTGCTGGCGACCGGCTCCCAGGACGGGGTGCTCCAGATTTGGAGCCCGGAGCGACGCCAGCCCCTCCGCGCCACCGTGCGCATGCCGGCCGCGGCGACGAAACTCGTTTGGTCCCCCGACGACGCGCAGCTCGCCATCGGCTCGGAGAAGGGCGTGATCTACGTCCTCAAGTGCGAGGCGTAGGAAATCGCGATCTACGATTTACGACTGACGATCTGCGATCTTGGCCAGCGGCGCTCGGCCGCGTCAGGTCTCAATCGTAAATCCAAAATCGTAATTCCTAAAAATCGATCCCCATCAGGATTTTCAGGAGCGTGTAGTCCTGAACGCGGACGCTGGGGTTGTTGTAGCGGACCTCGTGACGGAGGCCGACCGTGAACGTCTCGGAGAGCTTCTTGTCGAGCTCGAGCTTGTTCTCCCAGCCGTTGCGCGAGGAGCTGAAGGGCGGGTACCAGACGCCGCGCTCGGAGATGGTCATTTGCCACGGCAGCGCCAGGTCGGCCTCCATGAAGGCGGACTCGGAGGTCTTGGACGTGTGCGAATCCGGCGCCACGATCCGCCACTGGTCGAAAAGGTTCTCCGACACACCCACGCGCAAGTTGCGCTCGGGCGAGACCAGGACGTTGTAGCCCACACCGATTTCCTGCTGCGCGAGGACGTAGTCGGCCGGCTGGCCGTCGTCGATGTAGGCGCGGTTGGTCTCGAGCGTCGGGCTGTAGACGGTGAAGAGGCGCGTGCGGAAGTCGTGGCGCCACGCGATCTCGGCCTTGAGCATGTCGCTCGTCACGACCTGGCCGCTCTTGCCGTAGTCGTAGCGCGCGGCGAACTGCACAGTGTCCTCCTTCCACCGCCGCTTGAGGTGGATCTCCGCCATCTCACTGGTGCTGTCGGTCGGGCCGGTCTGGACCTGCGTGGACACGGTGAAGCGGCCGCGCCACGGGCCGAAGAAGTGGCGCAGCTCGGCGTTCAGCGCCCGCACGGAAAGCAGGGACCGCATGGTGAACGGGCCCACGGCCTCCTCGGAACGCGCGCGCGCCTCCGCCATCGTGTCGGTCTCGCCGTTGGCCAGGATCACCTTGGCCTCGGTCACCGGCACGACCAGCCGGCCGAAGCGCTCCGACATGAATACGATCTCCGTCGCCGACCGCTCCTTCAAGTGGCCGCGCACGCGGTCACCGTCCTTGTAGATCAGCAGGTCATAGGTCGACGACGGCTCCGTCGTCCCCGCCATCGTCGCGGTCTTGCTGCCGAGCGGGTCGAGGCCGCCGGTCAGCAGGTCCGGCGTCGTGGCCATGTCGATCGTGGCCCGCGCGGGCGCCGGCGCGACGAGGAGGGCCACGGCGAGAACGAGGAGGACCCGCACGCGGGACGAACGGAGGGAAAGGAGGAAAAACACGCTGCTTCGACGCATCGGCGCGGAAAGGGTTTCAAAAATCTTCGGCGGACAACTCATTTTCCCACTTTATGTCAGACAGGCATCAAGGGCGGCGCGCCAGGCAGGCTCGTCGATCCCCGTCCCGATGAACACAAGCTCCTGCCGCCGGTCGCCCGCGGGCTCGACCCAGTGCGCCCGCGCCGAGGCCGGAATCTCCGCCTCCGTGATCACGCCGCGCTCCTTGAGCTCCGCCACCCACGTGCCCACCGCCTCGGTGCGGGCCACGCCGCCCGCCACCGACAAGAAACCGATGTCGGCCGGCTGCTGCGCCAGCCAGTAGAAGCCCTTCGCCCGCAGCAGTCCCGCCGGTAGGTTCCGGCGCACCAGCTGCAGGAAGCGCTCGCGATCGAACGGCCGCCGCTCCGCATAAACGAAGCTCGTGATGCCGTACTCGTCCTCGTGCGGGACCGCCGCGCCAGCCGGGCGCACCCCGGTTCTCAGCCCCACCGCTGTCGCCCCGCCCTGCTGCTGCAGCACGCGGATCCACTTCGCCGCGCCCAGCGTCGCCGCCGCGTCGAACCGCGCGCGGTCCAGGAGGAGCTCGCACGGCACCTGCCCGCGCTCGGCGCGGACCAGCTCCGCCCGCGGGTTCAGCGCGCGCAGGACCTGCTCGACCTGCGCCCCCTCGGCGTCGGTCACGAGGTCGCACTTGTTCAGCAGCAGCACGTCGGCGCACTCCGCCTGGTCCACCATCAGCTCGAAGACCGGCTTCGGCATGCCGGGCTCCGGCGGCGGCTGCTCGCGGCCGCGCCGCCATTCGTCGAGAAAATGCCGCGCGTCGATCACCGTGACCAGCGAGGACAGCCGCGCGAAGTCGCCCAGGCTGCGCCCGAACGCGTTGCGGCGCGTGAACAGGCCGGCAATGGCGCGCGGGTCGGCCACCCCGGTCGTCTCGACCAGCACATGGTCGTAGCTCCCGGTGGCGCACAGCTCCGCCAGGGTCTCGGCCAGCGAGTCGCGCACGGTGCAGCACACGCAGCCGTTGCCGATCGAGACCAGCTTCCCGGCCGGCGGGGTGTCGACGAGCTGGGCGTCGATGTTCACCGCCGCGACGTCGTTCACCACCGCCGCCCAGCGCCGGCCCGGGTTGGCCCCGCCGCCGGCCGTGCCCGCCTGCGCGAGCAGGTGACGGAGCAGGGTCGTCTTGCCCGCGCCGAGGAAGCCGCACAGCACGGTGACGGGCGGCCCGGGCGGGGAGACGGCGGCGGGAATGGACATGATCGTCCAGTACCGGACACCCAAAGCCCGCCCGTTCCAAGCCATTCCTGCGGGACGCGGCCCGGGAATCTCCCGGGTGAATTTTCGGTGCCGCCGGGGGAGGAACAGCCTTGCGAAGCAATTCCGGGCCGTCCCAATGGGCGCATGCCCAGCACCGTCTCCACGCCGCCCTTCAGCCCGGGGCTGCTCGTCGCCCTCACCGGCGCCCCCGGCACGGGAAAGACGCGCGTGCTGGCCGAGCTCGCCACGCGGCAGCGGGCGCGCGGCGGACGGATCGACGGTTTCCTGGCGGTGGCCGGGACGCGACGGGTCCCGGACGAGGGCGCGGCCGAGTACAACCTGCGCATGCTGGCGACGAACGAGGAGCTCACCTGGGCGATCCGCGACGAGACTCGCACCCCGCCCTACCGCTTCGACGACATCACCTTCTTCCGGCTGCAGGACTGGGCGAACAGCCTGTCTTCCCGCACCCCGCTCATCGTGCTCGACGAGTTCGCCAAGTTCGAGGCGCAGGGCGAGGGCCTGCTGCCGCTCTGGCCGACGATCTGCTCGCAGCGCCCGCGCATCGTCGTGATGGCCGTCCGCGCCGGGCTGGTCGACGCGATCGAGGACCGCATCGGCCGGAAGTTCGACGTCGTGATCGACGCCGAGGGGCCGGACGCGCTCGCCCAGCTGGAGCGGCTCTGCGACGAATTCGGCGAGTGGACCCGCATCGGCCTGTTCGGCGGCGCGAGCGGCGTGATCGAGGCCGGCCTCGGCTCCGCGCTGCACGCGACCAAGGTGCCGTTCCGAAGCACGTTCCTCTCGGCGCTGCAGGGGGCCATGATGGTGTTCGCCGGTTTCGGCCTCACGCAGCCGGGCCGCGTGATGTGGGTCTCATTCATCTCGTCGGGCCTCAAGGCGCTCTCCCCGGCCGGCAACCGGCTCCGCCCGATGCTCGCGATCTTCATGCAGGGTTTCCTCTTCGGCACGACCGTGCAGATCCTCGGCTTCAACGCCGTCGCGATCGGCTGCGGCGGCCTGATCATCGGCGTGTGGGCGTCGCTGCAGGGCTTCCTGCTCGAATACCTGCTGCTCGGCGAGGACCTGTTCCGCGCCTACGACACCGTGGTCGTGTGGCTGGCCAAGACGTGGAGCGTGCAGGCGCCGGGCCTCCCCTGGCTGGTCGGCGGCTGGGCCGTGATCCACGGGCTGATCTGCGCCGCCACCGCGCTCACCGCCTGGCGGCTCCAGCAGCCCCCGGCGGCCCTGCGGCGTGTCCTCGAACAGGAGGCCGCGGACAGCCATGCCGCCGTTGCGCCCGCCCCGAAGGCCCGCTGGACCCGCTGGGCGGAATTCACCCGGTGGAAGTTCTGGCTGCCGCTGGTGATCGTCGCCGCCATCCTTCTCGCAAGCGGCACCTCGTGGGCGAAGGTCGGCTGGCTCACGCTGCGCTTTGTCGCCGTCGGCCTCGTCTTCATGGCCCTCGTCTCCCTGGTGCGACCCGCCCGCTGGGCCGATCAGCTCCGCCGTCTCGGCTGGTGGGGTCCCGCGCTGGCCTTCTCCGACGCCTTCGGCCGCCGCCGCCCCGACGGGGCGACGCCGCGGAACCCGAACGCATGAAGCGTCTCTGGCTCCTGCTCGGCCTGCTGGCGGTTGCAGCTCTGGCAGAGGTCCCGGCTCCACTGCCGATCGAGACCGCCAAGCTGCCCGTGCCGCTCGAGCACCTCGGCGTCGGCGGCAATCTGGTAACCGGCCTCGACGGCTCGGTGTGGCTCTCCTGGATCGAACGCGTGCCGTCAGGCGGCGGCGTCCTCCGCTGCGCCCAGCTCGATCCCGCCCGTCGGTCTTGGGGACCGGTCCGGATGATCACGAGCGGACCCGACCTGATGATCAACCGATCGGATTTCCCAGCCCTCGCCGTTGACGCCGACGGGCACCTGACAGCGGTTTGGCTCACCAGCCTGCCCGCCTCCGGCCATGCGTCCGGTCACCATCACGAGGGGGGCTCGATCGCTTGGACCAGCCGCTCGCCCAACGGGGGTCTCGCGTGGAGCCCGCCGGCGCGCCTGACGCAGGAGAGCAGCGCGGTGGAGTTTGTTTCCCTGCAGGCCGACCGTGACGGCCGCGTCCTGGCCGCCTGGCTCGACGGCCGGGCCAAGCACGGCGACGAGGGCGTGCAGCAACTCTATGCCCGCATCGTGGGCGAACCGGGACCGGACGCGCAGGTGGACGCGTCGGTCTGCGACTGCTGCCAGACGACCTTGACGGGGTTCCCCGACGGCAGCGCCCTCCTCGCCTACCGCGGACGGACGGGCGATGAGATCCGCGACATCCACGTCGCGCGATACCACAACGGCACGTGGTCAGCGGGTCGCCCGGTGAACGACGACCGGTGGAAGATCGCAGGCTGCCCGGTCAACGGGCCGCAGCTCGCCAGCGTCGGCGGCCGCGCGGGCCTGGCCTGGTTCACCGCCGCCGGCAACGAGCCCCGCGTCCTCGCATCATTATCACCGGACGCGGGAACCCGTTGGGTGCAGCCGATCCGAATCGACGGCGGCTACGGCGCCGGAAAAGTCGACACCGTCATGCTCGCGGACGGCACGCTTTACGTGACGTGGCTCGAACTCGGAGGCGGCTCGGACCGCAGCGGCCTCTGGCTGCGGCGCGTCGCGCCCTCGGGCGCAGCCAGCCAGGCCGTGCGCCTCGCCTCGCTCGACCCGCGCATGGACCCGGGCACGCCGCGCCTGACCCTAGTCAAGGACTACGACACCACGCCGGCCCAGCTCATCGTGGCCTACTACGACGGCATCTTCGACGCCGGGCCGGGGCCGGAACTCCGCACGCAACTCGTCACACTGCCGGCCCTGTCGGCGCTGGCCGGCCGGGCCCCGTGCGTGCCCTGCGACGAGCAGGACGTCGCGGCGGCGCGGGGTTATCCCGTGAAAGGCCGCATCGTAAGCGTGAACGCGGCCGGCGCGACACTGGTGGTGGCGAACGAGGAAATCCCGGGCGTCATGCGGGCGACCAAGATGGAATTCCAAGCCGCCCCCGAGGTGCTGGCCGCCGCGCGCCCGGGCCGAGCCCTGCTCGCCCGCATCGAACGCCGCGGCAAACCCTGGTGGATCTTCGGCGTGAAGTGGCTTGGAGAGTAGGACGGGGCGGGCGCCGGTGGGCGGTGGACAGTCGCCGGTGGACGGTGGACTGCGGGCGGTGCGGTTGAGCGAGATTCGCGGTCTACCTGTCGCCTCGGACCGGCCCGGAAGGCCGGTGCATTTCGTCCTTCCGATGGGCTTCAATGGTAGCCTGCTCCGCACGGAACCAAACTGCCGTAAGCAGCACGAACGCGAGAAGGTACCCGACAGGCAACGCAGTCGCCCAAACCGCCGCCCTGACTCGGGACGGTTGTTTCACCAGACCCCAAAACCTATAGGCTCCCACTACAAAGACGACAGGGTAGGCCAGCCACATGATCCCCACTGCCACGGCAAGCCATGCATCTCCAGCGGGACCATCGTAGTATTCCGGAGCGGAGAGCAGTTCCCACGCATCCGTTAGCACCAATGGATAGACCAATAGCGGTAGAGTCGCCAGCACCCACAGAGAGTAGAGCGCGATCTTGGTTTTCACTCGACTAAACTAGCTACGAAGAGCCGCTGTCTGATGCCAGCCCGGATGCTGGTGAGTGCGACAACGACTGCCTGCCTCTTGGCTGAACCGAAAGTCAACTGACCGCCAGTCTCTCACACCTCGTGACGGACAGCTTCGGCCCATACTTTCACACCGGCACCTGACTGGAACGAGAGACCCATGTGCTCATCGTCACTACGAAATCCTTGGAGCACCGCGTCGAACTCGCCAGCGAAGTCACGCGGGAGAAATGAAACGGTCGCGATGCAGTCATCCTCGGAAAACGGCATCCCCTCGTTCCGGCACTTGACCGCGAAGTTTGAGACTCCCTCGAAGATCAAGGACAGCCGGGCGGGCAAACCGTCCGCCACCCACTCAGCATCCATGCGCCTCCAGTCAAATCGCGCCGTCCTTTCCGCAGGCCGATACTCATAGCCGACAAATCGGAAATCGTTGTGGAGATCGAAATAGGCCCCGTTCGCGGCCAGGCCGATCGCGTCAGCTAGATCAAAGGTCGAGCGCATCGCTAGTTCTTCCTTTCGAGATCTACGGTGCCGTTCGCTTGGCGATTCGACCTATCTGCGGTCCCTCCGGATGAGCCAGCCCTCTTTTGATCAGGACGATAGTCTCTCGCGACGAGTAGCAGGATGCCCAGCATGCCAACCAGGGCTCCCGATGCGGTGAACAGAGCCTCCTCTTCCTTGAGGCCAACAACCACAAATATTCCTCCTACGACAAGGAATGCAGCATCTACCATTCGTCCGAGAAAATTGAATGAGCTCCAGTATCTTAGTGATCCCTTCATGGATCCTTTCCTTCAAGCTCCGTAAGCGCCACGACTTCGTCGGAGCCGTCTTCGTACTCGATCAGGTACTTTACCGCGGGCGCTTCAGAGCGGAGCGAAATGACCCATGCCGTTGCTCCTGCCCTCGCCCCTGCCTTCACACAAACCACGTCGTTCACCGCGAGCGGATAGGTCTCGCTGCGTTGGCCCGCGTATAACGCATCAATGATGCTCTCAGGAATCATGCCGGTGGCTTCGATCAGAGGTAAGATCCCGCACTCAGGGTGACAATTCAGGACTGTCCGTCATGGCAACGCAGCCAAGCGCCCCTCCAGATTGCTAGCCCCGGGCAGGTTCTATCCGTTCGACGAGCCGATGCGCCGCGCCTCACTCCAGGCCGAAGACGGCCTTGGCGTAGTTCTCGATGCTGAAGGGCTGGAGGTCCTCGGCTTTTTCGCCGAGGCCGAGGAAGTAGATCGGGATCTTCAGCTGGCGGTAGATGCCGACCAGCGCGCCGCCGCGGCTGGTGCCGTCGAGCTTCGTGACCACGAGGCCCGTGAGCCCGAAGCTCTGGTGAAACACCTTCGCCTGCTCGATTGAGTTGCTGCCGAGGGAGCCGTCGACCACCAGCCAGCGGTGCTGCGGCGCGGCCGGGTCGTGCTTCTGCAGGACGCGGCGAATCTTCGCCAGCTCGTCCATCAGGTTGGACTTGGTGTGCAGCCGGCCGGCGGTGTCGATGATCAGGAAGTCCCGCTGCCGCGACTTGGCCGCCTGCCACGCGTCAAACGCGACCGCGGCTGCGTCGGCGCCGGTGTGGCTGGCCACGATCTCGAGCTCGAGCCGGTGGGCCCAGGTCTTGAGCTGCTCGACGGCGGCGGCGCGGAAGGTGTCACAGGCCGCGAGCGTCACGCTGCGGCCTTCCTGCTTGAGCTTCCACGCGAGCTTGGCCGACGTGGTGGTCTTGCCCGAGCCGTTGACGCCGATCATGGCGATGACCACCGGGTTCCCGCCCGCGGCCGGGGCGAGGTCGAGCGTGCCCTCTGCGCCGGCGAGGACGCGCCGCAGGACTTGCGCGCCGATCTCGGCAGCCTGATGGCCCTGTAGCTCCTTGTCCTGCGCATAGGCCCGCTTGATCTCGGCCAGGATCTCGTTGGTGGTCTCGACGCCGAAGTCGGCCGTGTAGAGCCCCTCCTCAAGCTCGCCGAGCGAGGCGGCATCGATCTTCTTCCCGCCAAACAGCCCGGCCGTCTTGGCCGCGATGGCCGAGACCGTCTTGGCGAGGCCGTCCTTGAATTTCTTGAAGAGACCGAACATGGGCGGATGGATTAGTAGCGGGTAGCGCGTAGCGGGTAGCGAGTAGAATTTGTGCGTTGGTCGTGGTGGGTGGCCGAGAAGGCCACGGACCTCCGAACCGGCTGGGTCCGCCGACTAATCACGGTGCCAAGCGGGAAAACCCGCGCCATCGCCTGCGTCCGCATGCTCGCTACGCGCTACCCGCTACTCGCTACTCCAAAAAACCTCACTCCGCCTTGCGGGCGTCGCGGCCGAGCTGGTCCTTCACGCGGTCGAGGATGCCGTTGATGAACCGCTTCGCGTCGGCGTTGGAGAACTGCTTCGAAAGGTCGATGGCCTCGTTGATCGAGACGACCGGCGGGATGTCCTTCCGGTAGAGCATCTCGAACATTGCGAGCCGAAGGATGCCGAGGTCGATCTTGGCGATGCGGTCGAACTCCCAGTTGTGGGCGAGCGCCTTGATGCGCGCGTCGATGTCGGCCTGGTGCTCGATCACGCCATGGATCAGCTCCTCGCCGAACGCGTAGTGCTCGCGCGGCTGCTCGAGGTTCGAGAAAAACTCCCGCAGGTCCTCCGCCAGGTTCTTGGGCGAGTTGAGGCTCCACGCGAACAGGTACTGCAGGGCCGCGACGCGACCGTCGCGCCGCTGGGCGAACTGGGCTTTGCTCATGGGGAAATTCTCCGCTTCAGGGCGGCCATGGCGAGCGCCGCGTGCGCGAACTCCGCGCCGCGGTCGATCCGGCCGGCGCACCGCGCACGGGCCTGCGCCGCCGTCTCGGCCACCACCACGCCGTTGATCACCGGCACGTCCGTCGCCAGCGCCACCTGCTGCAGCGCGTGCGTCGTGGCGTCGGCAATCAGCTCGTAGTGAATCGTGTCGCCGCGGATCAGCACGCCGAGTGCGATCACCACGTCCATTCCCCGCCGCCGGGCCAGCCACTGGGCCGCCACCGGCAGCTCGTTCGAGCCGGGCACGCGCACCACCGTCAGCCGGCGGTCGGTCACGCCCGCCCGGCGAAGCCCGGCCGTCACCCGCGCCAGCAGCGCGTCCACCAGCGCCTGGTTGTAGCAGGCCGCCGCGACGCCGACCGTGAAGGTCCGGCCCGAGGGCGTCGGGGACTGGGGGGCGGCAAGGCTCATATGGGAAAGAAGTCGAACAGCGGATGAATTTCGGCACCCGCCGGCAATCACCAAATGGCGGACTCCCGCCGGAGCGTCATCACCAAGAGGTTGGCCGCAAGAAAGCGCAGGAGGCGCATGCAGAAGCCTTAGCCCCCTGCCCCATCCTACCACCCGATTTGGACACCAAGGTCACGAAGCACACCAAGACCAGACCGGTCCGGGCTTCGTGCCCTTTGTGGCAACCCAAACCTCTGAGAACCCGGAGCCGAGCTAGATCGGGACCTGCTCGACGATTTCCAGGCCGTAGCCGTCGAGGCCCACGACCTTGCGGTTCGAGTGCGACAGCAACCGGATCCGGCGGAGGCCCAGCGCCACCAGGATCTGGGCGCCGATGCCGTAGTCGCGGAAATTCATCGAGCCCGGCGTCTCGCCCGGCTTCGCCTGCAGGCGCCGCAGCGCGTCGCGCCCACCGCCGGCCTGCTCCATGTACAGGACCACGCCGCGGCCCGCCCGGGCCACCGCCGCCAGCGAGGCGGTCAGCGAGTGATGGCTCTCCATGCTTTTCCCGCGGAAAACGTCGCCCAGGAGGTTCTCGCTGTGGACGCGCACCAGCGTCGGCTCGGGACCCAACGCCCCCAGCGTGAACGCCAGGTGATGCCGGTCGTCCACGCGGCTGCGGTAGACATGGACCGTGAAGTCGCCGAACTCCGAGGCGAACGGGCTCGTGCCCGCCCGCTCGACGAGCTGCTCGCGCTGGTGCCGGTACTCGATGAGCGCCGCGATCGAGACGAGCTTCAGGCCGAAGCGCTCCTTGAAGGCCACGAGCTCGGGCAGCCGCATCGCCGCGCCGTCGTCGTTGAGAATCTCGCAGATCACGCCGGCCGGCGGCAGGCCCGCCAGCAGCGCGAGGTCCACCGCCGCCTCCGTGTGGCCCGCGCGCTCCAGCACGCCGCCGGGCTTGGCGCGCAGCGGGAAAATATGACCGGGTTGGACGAGGTCCTCGGGCCGCGACGCCGGGTCGGCCACCAGGGCGATCGTCCGAGCCCGGTCCGCGGCGCTGATGCCGGTCGCGATGCCCGTCGCCGCGTCGACCGAGACGGTGAACGCCGTCTGGTGCGCCTCGCGGTTCTCCTGGACCATCGGGCCGATCCCGAGCCGCCGCAGCTGCGCCCCCGTGGTCGGCACGCAGATGAGGCCGCGACCGTGGCGGATCATCATGTTGACCGCCTCCGGCGTGACCTTCGACGCAGCCATCAGGAGATCGCCCTCGTTCTCGCGCCCCTCGTCGTCGGTCACGATCACCATCTTGCCCGCGGCGATATCCGCCACGACCGAGTCGATGGAGTCGAAGGGAGCCGAGTGGTTCACGGTCATGACAGAGGGGTTTTCACCGTCACGCCGCATCCGAAGCCTGTCAACCGCCGCCCCGGACCGTGACGCGAAAATCAGGCCCGTCCGCCGGGCCGCTGCAGCTGGGCCTTCAGCTCGCGCCAGCGGGCCAGACGCTCGGCGATCTTGGCCTCCCAGCCTGCGGTCTTCGGAGTGTAGAGCGTGACCGGCTTCTCCAGGAAATCCTGGCCGGAGATGTTTTCGGGATAGTCGTGGGAGTAACGGTAGCCCTTGCCGTGCTGATTCTGCCGGCTTGCCGCCCCGCTCTTGTCGCGCAGGGGCTTGGGCACGGGCTGGACCGGCTGTTCCTTCAGCACGCGATGAGCCTCGCCCAGCGCGAGTGTGGCGGAATTGCTCTTCGGGGCCGTCGCGATGTACAGCGTGGCGTGCGCCAGCGTCAGCTCGGCTTCGGGCAGGCCGATGAAATCGACCGCGTGGTGGGCCGCGACCGTGAGCGGCAGGGCCTGCGGGTCGGCGAGCCCGACGTCCTCGCTGGCGAGGATCACGAGGCGACGCGCGATGAACCGGGGGTCCTCCCCGCCCGCGAGCATCTTCGCGAGCCAGTACATCGCAGCGTCCGGGTCGCTGCCGCGGCAGCTCTTGATGAACGCGGAGATCGTGTCGTAGTGCTCGTCCTCGTCGGCGTCGTATCGGATGCGGCGCTCGCGGGCGAAGACCTCGAGGTCGGCCGCCGTGAGGGTCGACCCTTCGGCCAGCCCGAGCACGAGCACCTCCAGCGCGTTCAGGGCGCGGCGCAGGTCGCCGTCGCACAGCATCGCCAGGTCAACCAGCAGCTTGTCGTCGGCCGCGACCCGGCGCGACCCGAGGCCGCGTTCGACGTCGGTCAGCGCCGCGCGCAGCACGCCGGCCACCGCCGCGGTCGGCAGCGGCTCGAGCCGGAACAGATGGCTGCGCGAGAGCAGCGGCGGGTTGACGTA
>CAYYGV010000020.1:0-41800 GCA_964471615.1 uncultured Opitutaceae bacterium | reverse complement strand
CGGCGGCCGCGTCGGCGCTGAAGTTGGTGATCATGGTGCGGCCGTCGCTGCCCGGGCCGACGGTGAGGTTGAGCGCGCTGATGCCGCTCTTGTCGGAGTCGGTGAGCGTGACCTCGGCGATGACGACCTCGATGCGGACCTGGGCGAGGACGATGTCGAGCTGGTCGACTAGTCCGTGGATCAGGCGAAGGTCGTCCACGGTGCCGGAGACGACGACGGCGTTGCTGCGCTCGTCGGGCAGCACGGTGATAAGGGAGCTGAATTCCTCGGCAGACACGGCCACGCCGGGCACGGCGGGCGCGGGGGCGGTGGGCGCGGCGGGGACGCCGTTGACCGGGCGCAGGCCGCCCGCTGCGGTGGTGCCGCTCTTCTGGGCGACGGAATTCTGGCCGGAGACGAGCTGCGACAGGAGCGACGCGACATCTTTGGCGGCGGCGTGCTTGAGGTAGATGACCTCATTGCGCGTGTTGAGCTCGCCCTTCACGTCGAGCTTGGCGATCAGCTCGTCGAACAGCGGGTGCTGGCGCGGATCCGAGAGGAGGATGACCTGGTTGGTGCGGTCGTCGGCGTTGAAGGTGGTGGCGGAACCGAGCTGGCTGGCCAGCGGGCCCTGGAACAGCGAGCGGAGCCGGTTCACCAGGTCGGAGGCCTTGGCGTAGGACAGCGGGTAGAATTTCGGCAGGAGCCCGTTGGTGTTGGGCTTGTCGAGCTGGCGGATGAGCAGCTCGACCCGCTGGAGGTTGCTCACCGTGTCGGTGACGAGCACGGCGTTGGCCTTCTCGAGGGACACGAGGCCGTTGGCGACGCCGGGCGACATCAGCGGCGTGATCTGTGGGACGAACTCGCCGACGCGGAGAAACTCGAGCTGGAAGAGCTTGGTGGCGATGTGGCCGCTGGCGGGGAGGCCGAGCGTGGAGCCGTCGATCATCTCGGGCGCCTCGGTCTTCACCTGGACGAGCGGGACGACCTTGAGGAACTTGTCGCCGAGCGGGGAGACGCCGACGCCGTTGAGCGCGAGGAGGGTCTCGAGGGCGGTGACCGCCTCGGATTTCGGCACGGCGCGGTTGAGCTTCAGCGTGTAGGTCGAGGCGGGCAGGGCCTGCGGCCGGAGGATCGTGCGCCCGGTATAGCTCTCGATCAGCGCCAACACCGAGTCGATGTCGACCTCGGACAGCTTGATCGGCCCGACCAGCTCCTCGGTGGCGGCCGCGGGGGCCGGCGGGGTCTGGGCCCGGACGCCGACAACGGGCAGGCTGGCGGCGACGGCGAGGCACAGACGGAAAATGCGCGGGCTCATGCGGGAGTCAGAAGGTTGGGATAGGCCGGGCCGGGAGTGGAGATCAGAGGTGAAACGACCGGCCTTGTAAACCGTGTTGTGGTATGACGGCTTCCCCGGGGAAAAGTTGCCTCGGGAGTGAGGTTTAGGAGAGCGGATTTTCGATTTACGAATGACAATTTACGATCGTTGTACCCCGCGACGGCGGACGCAGGTTCCAACGCAGTCTTTCCTACCAACTCGGGTCCAATCGTAAGTCGTCATTCGTAAACCGGAAATCGCCCACCGGATTTGCCGCTTGCCGGTCAGGAGCGTGCGCCCAACGATTTGCGACCGCATGCCGAACAGCTTTGGAAAGCTCTTCACGATCTCGACCTGGGGTGAAAGCCACGGGCCGGCCGTCGGCGTGGTCGTGGACGGCTGCCCGCCGGGACTGCCGCTGACGACGGCGGAGATCCAGAGCGAGCTCGACCGGCGCCGGCCGGGACAGAGCGACATCGTGACGCCCCGCAAGGAGGAGGACCGGGTCGAGATCCTGTCGGGCCTGTTCGAGGGCAAGACCACCGGCACGCCGATTTCCCTGCTGGTCCGCAACGCCGACCAGCGCCCGGGCGCGTACGACGAGATGAAGGAGAAGTTCCGTCCATCGCACGCCGACTACACCTATCAGGCAAAGTTCGGCATCCGCGACCACCGCGGCGGCGGCCGCAGCTCAGCGCGCGAGACGATCGGCCGCGTCGCGGCGGGCGCGATTGCCAAGAAGATCCTTGCCCTCGCCGGCGCCGTCGAGACCCGCGCGTACGTCACGCAGGTCCACGACATCGTGGTGCCGGCGGGCGCGCTGCAGGCATTCCCGACCCTGGCCGAGATCGACGCCTCGCCGGTGCGCTGCCCGCATCCCGCGACGGCCGCGGCCATGGTGGAACGCATCAAGGCCGTGCGCGCCGAGGGTGACTCGGTCGGCGGCGTGATCGAGTGCCGCGTGCGCAACCTTCCGCCCGGGCTTGGCGAGCCGGTGTTTGACCGCCTCGAGGCCGACCTCGGCAAGGCGATGCTCTCGCTGCCGGCCACCAAGGGCTTCGAGATCGGCAGCGGCTTCGCCGGCACGCGCCTGCGCGGCTCCGAGCACAACGACGCCTTCGTGATGCGCGGCGGCCACGTCCATACCGTCACCAACCGCTCCGGCGGCGTGCAGGGCGGCATCAGCAACGGCGAGGAGCTTGTCTTCCGCATCGCGTTCAAGCCGACCGCCACGATTCTCCAGCCGCAACAGACGGTGGACATCCACGGCGCCCAGACCGAGCTCGCGGCCCGCGGCCGTCATGATCCCTGCGTCCTTCCGCGCGCCGTGCCGATCGTCGAGGCCATGACCGCACTCGTGCTGCTCGACCACTGGCTGCGCCAGAGTGCGCAGAACCGGACGTTCAAGTTCTGAGCGGGCGCGGCGGCTGGGGTTGGGTCATGGAGATCGCGGAGGTTGCACCGAGGCCACGGAGGCAGGTTCGTTGGCGGGGGTTGGCGTGAATTTCGTGGATTTGGCTCGGTGGTCTCTGTGGCAGCTCAGTGTTCTCTGTGACGCAGGATTGGGTCCGAGGGACTCCCGACGACGACCCGATGAGGAATTCTCCAGCCGGTCCGGTTTGCCTCTTCGCGCGCTTCGTGCTCTTCGTGGTTCCCTCTCATGACCGAAAAACCGCTGGTCTACATCATCCTTGGCGCCGCCGGCTCGGGCCGGCGGGCGATTGTCGCCGACCTGATTGAGGCCGGGCTGGACGGCGCCGCGACGGCGGTCCTGTTGGCCGAGACCGAGGCGGCGGACCCGGCGGACAGCCGGCTGCCTGGGCTGGCGCGCTGGAAGGCGGAGGACGAATTCATCCTGGCGACGCTGCCGAAGGGTGCGACGCACGTGTTCTTCATCACCGACGGCCGGCGGAATCCCGTGGACCAGCTCGAGGCGCTCAAGACCTGGGTGGAGGCCCAGGCGGCCGAGGTGGGGCGGGTGCTCTGCGTGGTGAACTGCCAGCTGGGCGAGAAGCACGCGCCGTTGCTGGCATGGTTCGAGGCCTGCGTGCATTTTTCCGACGTCGTGCTGCTGACGCGGCGCGAAGGCGTGGCGAACAAATGGCTCAGCGATTTCCGCGGCCACTTCGAAAAGCAATATTACCCGTGCCTGTTCGAGTTTGTGAAGGACGGCCAGGTGAAGAACCCGGCGCTCGTGCTTGATCCCGCGGCGCGGCGGCTTTCCCACGCCTTCGATGCCGAGCAGGACTGGGTGTTCACCGACGCTGACGGCGAGGAGATCGACGAGGACGAGGAGACGGACGGTGACGAAGAGGTCGAGGCCACGCCCGAGATCGATCCGTACTTTGCCCGCGACGCCGCGCTGCGCCGCGTGAAGAAGATCCCGGATATCACGAAGTTTCTACCGACGGTGGGGTAGGGGAAATTCGAAGGGCGAAGTTCGAAATTCGAGGATTGGTGCTCGAACGTCGAAGAGCGAAATCCGAGACCCGCATGCTGTCATCCTGAGCAACGCGAAGGATGACAGGGTGGGGCGAGCCAGGCCGCGAGCAGGGTGCTTGCCCTCCCCAGTCAACCGCTAGCCAACAAATCCGGAATCCGGAATCAAAAATCCGGAATCCCAAACCGCCTACTTCACCGCCGCGACCGCGGCGACGAACGCCTTGGCGCGGGCGGTGATGGCGGCCCAGTTCTTTTCCTTGAGGGCCTTGGCCTCGACAAGGGAGCTGCCGGCGGCGGTGGCGAAGGCGCCGACGCGAATGTACTCGCCAACCGTCTCGGGCGTGACGCCGCCGGTCGGTACCAACTCGATCTGCGGCAGCGGGGCCTTCACGGACTTGATGTAGGCGGGGCCGAAGAACTCGGCGGGGAAAACCTTGGCGGCGTCGGCGCCAGCTTCCCAGGCCTGCACGATCTCGGTCGGGGTGAACGCGCCGCTGAAGACCGGCACGCTGTAGCGGCGGCAGAGGGTGATGACATCGGGACGCAGGGCCGGAGTGACGACGAACTTGGCGCCGGCGAGGATGCCAGCCCGGGCGGTCTCGGCGTCGAGCACCGTGCCGAGGCCGAACAGGAAGTTGGGCAGCTCGTTGGTGGCCTTTTCTAGCATGCGGATCGCGCCGGGGGTGGTCATCGTGAGCTCGATGCTCGTGAGCCCGCCGTCGGCTAGGGCCTTGGCGCAGTCGAGCAGCCCGTCCGGGTTCTCGGCGCGGATGAGCGCAATGACCTTCTCAGCTTTGATCTTGGCGAGGACGGCGTCTTTTTTCATGCGGCCCCCAATCCAATCCATTTTTACAGGAGGGAACAGAGAAAACTGCGGCCCGCCCGTCGGTAGTAGCCCATCACAGAGCGAGGGTTGGACGATTGTGGAGCCCGTCCCGCGTCGGCGCCTCGGTTCTGTCCAGAACTTCGGCTTCCGGTGTTCGACGTCCGATGTTCGACGTTCGCCCGATTCTTCCGCAGCTCGCTCCTGCCGTTCCACCGGGTCCCAAGATTTTCTCTTGCCCCGCGTCCGGCACGTGTGTCTCTTTCCCCTCCCGCTAATGCCCAGGTGGTGGAATTGGTAGACACGCAGGTCTCAGAAGCCTGTGCCTAACAGCATCCGGGTTCGAGTCCCGGCTTGGGCACCACCTATCCCTTGCAGCTTACGAGCTGCGGGATAGGTGACTCGCCGCATTTTGCGGCGGCAAGAGTCACACATAGAGTAACACAGAGTGCGGGGATGTGTGCAGATGTGCGGCAAGATGCTAACTTGTAAAGGGCCGTCCCAAAGGCTGCCGTGCAATCTGGGCTGGCACTCTTGCCACCACGATTTAGGGGATCGTCTAGGTAGTCCGGCGTCACCGTTACGGATTTCCTTTCCCACATGATCACCGCCAAAATCAATCAACTCGCCATCGCAAAGGCGAAGGCCGCGAAGCTGGAATCGGACATTGCGCGCGAATTGCCGCACGAACTGGCCGCCCTGCCTGCCCGGTTCGGCTTCCCTGATCTCGCGGCCTTTGTGCGAGCAATCAAGACCGTGGCTGGATCTAGGCGTCGTAGCGGCTCCAGCAAAAAGAGTCACCAGCCCGGTAGGCGCAAGCGCGCCAAGATCACCGATGCGATCAAGGCCCAGGTGAAGAAACTGGCGAAGGCAGGTAAGACCGGCGCCGAAATCGTCAAGGCAACGGGGATCTCGCTGCCAAGCGTGCAGAACATCAAGAAAGCGTTGGGCCTGGTTAACCCCAGGAAGTCAGCCTCCGTGAAGCCAAAATCGTAGTCGCCTAGTCGCAAATAACTGGGGCGGTCCGGAACCGTTCCAGGTTCGCTCGACCAACCGCCCGCTTCAGGTCCGGGTCAATATGAGTCAGCCAGAAGGTCGCGCCGCAGCTACCGCAGATATAGCTCGTGACCGACACTTCGCGCGCCGTCTCGTTCATTTCCGGAAGTGAGCTGACGGTGTCCCACCACAGCTCCTCCCTCCGGCAGAACGGACAGGCGACGGCTTCGGCCTTCCTAAACTCGACCAGCGAGCCTTCACTTGGCCGGTCGTAGATCATGACCAGTTTTTTCATTAGGGGTATCGTCGCTGGTGGGTCGCCGAATGCCATTAAGAAGGAGCGCGAATCCGCGACGGATTGTCCGGATAATTCTGAGATTTGTGCCCCAGCTACCCCACGAGGCGCCCTGCTCAATTAGCTGTCGTGTGCTTCCCGGCAATCGGTGACCGCGATGCTCTCGTTCAGGAAAGCCGATTTGCGAAAGAGTGAGTTGCGCTCAACCGTGAAAATCGCTGGAGCCCGCCGAGGTGATGCGGTCGCCTCTCGCCATAGTCCCGTAGATTTGCAGTCTCCAAGAGTAAACATGGAAACCGACGGTACCCAGAAGATCCGCTTTGACGGAAAGGCCTCCGCTCCCAACGGAGATGTCTTCAGGTTCTCAGTGGCGGGTGATTTTTTGGAAGACGATTTCGCCCGGCTCGATTTGGAAATATTCCTGCATGGGGACAAGGTAGCCCGGCAAAGCATGGAGCTTGGCTTTTTGGCGAATCCGATGAACTACCGCTGGCTGCCGGCAGAGCGCGAATCGGAGGGACACGTCGAGCTTCTGGGGCTCCAGGGTTATTCGATTCGAAGCACGATGGATGGCCCCATCTCAGCTAAACCGCAATTCGCCGCCTTGCAGCGAGGTATTCATCCCACGAAGGAAACGGGCGAAAAGAAACTACACACCGTCATCAGGTTGCTTCCGAGCGGGCTGATTCAGGACGCTATGTTCAGGTTCAATGCCAATGGTGAGATCGACGCCACCAGGTTCCCGGCGCATACGCCGATTTTGTTTACGTCGAAGTTTGGGGAGCTGCGGCTGCAGCAGAGTTTCGGTTACCGGGATTTCGAGGAATACGGCAACAAGGTGATCAAGCGCGTTGCGCAAATGGTGTTGTCGGGTGAAATGGTGGTGCCACAGGGCTCGTCGCTTTATGACGTCAACGAGGGCCTAAAGGCCGAAATCGAGATTCTTTGCGTGACATTGTCGTTTTGTTTTCGACAGCGGGTTCAGCTCGCGCAGATCAAATATCACGACGTTCAGGCGCGGGCGGTCGATGAAGCGTACTACCGTCGGAAATTTCCCGAGAATCCAGTCCGCATAGACATCGAAAACTTCATTAATTCGGAACAACTCGGCAATGGTGGGCTGCAACGCCTGGTGACGGCACTGAACCGGTGCGCACGTTCCGCCGATTTGGTCCGCGCGATCAATTTCCTCTCCGCCTCTTACGGGAGCACATTGGAAACCGGATTTTTCATGGCATTTTCCGCCATGGAAACCGTCATCGACGTGGCATTGGATTCAGTCGGCGAGGGCAAGCTGTCCGATGGCCAATGGGACGCCATTCGGCGGCCCGTTCGACGCGCAATCGAAGTGGCGGCGGCGGCCGCCCGCGTAAACAGCACGGACATTTTGGCGAAGCTGCCCGAACTGCGTCGTCCGGCATTCAAGCGCCAGGTCGAACGCGCATGCGCGTATTTCAAGGTGCCGACGGATGACCTGTGGACGGACAAGGGTTTTCTCGATGGGATTGGCGACGCGGCGGCTCTGCGGAACGGACTGTTCCACGCGGCGCAGTATTCGGACGGGGCGTCCCTTTACCTCTCGTTGGTGCGCGTGCGCGCATTGGCCGAGCGGTTGATCGCGCGTCTGCTGGAATGGCCCGACTCAGGCCTGTGCGTGTGGCGCGATCAAAATCTACGGTTAGCCAATAGCAGTGGTCCGTCACCGTCGCCGGCGGTCCGTAGAGATCCATCCTTGCCATGAGCGCAACGAGAAATCTCTTTCGGGGGAAGATCGACGAAATCGCGGGAATCGATCTAGATGCGCCGGTGTCCGCGTTGGGAGGCGACAACCATGCCTTGTATGCCGAGGCCTTCGCGAAGGCGGCCGATGGCGCGGGGGATACGTCGATCGGACACGCCTACCGGTTTGTTGGGTGCTTGTGCGGCTTTATGGAGGGATTCTCCGATACCCGGAATCCCTACAGGCCCGTTTTGGTCATGACCGATGGCACGACGTCCCCGGTCCCGACGGACCTGGCGCCGGGCGATGTCGAGGCGCTCGCGATCCTTGCATCCCTTGCGAAGGAACCGTGGCTTCGGGCACGGCTGCACGACGTACTTTGGTTGCGCAGCAAGTCGCTCGCGTGCTGCCGCGAGGCGGTGCTCAGTTTTCGTGCTGCGGCCGTTCAACAGGAGGTTGGCGAACATTGGCCGCAGGCGAACCTCTCGCTGCAGCGCGCCTTACAACTCGCCGGATTCCTCCTTCGCAAGGAACCCCAACTTTTCGCGGATACGATTGTCGCCATCGAAGGCGTGGCGTTGGCCCGACTCGCGCAGCACGGAGAGGTACGGCCGCTCGGGGCTCTCCGGCTGCTTCGCACCGCACGGAAGAGTGCTCCGCAGCGCTTCCTTCCGCTGATTAGGGCGAGCGCGGAACGGGCGGCAGAGAAAGGGGACCATTATCGGGAGGAACGACTGCGCGAGGAGGAGATGGAGTGGTATCGGGCGTTCGGTATGAAGGACGAACTCAAGGCTGCCCAGATTCGTCATGCCGAGTCCGTTTTGCGACAGGGCGAAGATAGGCTGAGTGGCGGAAACAAGAGCGCGCTGGCGGCGTCCTCTTTCCTCGCGCGGGGCGTGGAACTACTCCAGCGGGCCGGCGCACCGGCAGCGGCGATCGAGGCGGCGAAGCGCAGGCTAAACCAGGTCCAGCCGGCCACCATGGACGAGATGGAGAGCTTTGTTGTGAAGACCGATATTTCCGATCTGATCGGAAGAGCGCAGGCACACGTGGCTAATCTCGACTTTCAGGAGGCGCTGCGCCGTCTGGCTCTAGCGGTTCCGCTAGCGAATCCTACGGAAGTGCGGAAAAGTGTCCTCGAACACTCCGCGCAGAACCCCTTTGCGAGTCTTGTCGCCACATCTCTCGTTGACTCCAAGGGACGCACGATTGCGAAGAAGGACGCGCTACTTACTACGAAGGGTACGGTCAGCGAGGAGTCGATTGCTGCCGCGACGTTCGAGCATGCTGCGCGGTTCATCTGGAGTTTTCGTGTCCAGGCATTCATAGCGCCCGCGCGGCTGCAGGTTCTGAACGACCACCACCCCACAATGGAAGACCTCCAGTTTTTGGTCAGGGGCAATCCTTTCGTGCCCCCTGGGCACGAGCATATATTTCTGACAGGGCTCCATGCTGGGTTTCACGGCGATTGGGCTGTAGCCACCCATCTCCTTGTCCCTCAGATCGAGAACTCAATCCGGCAGATAGCGGAGAACCACTGCATCGACGTGTCGATCATCAGTTCGGATGGAACTCAGCCCCTCCGGACTTTGGGTGGCCTGCTCGCATTGCCAAAAATCAGGGAGATATTTGGCGAGGGGATCGTATTCGAACTCCAAGGAATTCTGATTGAGAAAACCGGTTTTGACCTGCGCAATCACGTCGCGCACGGGTTTGTTTCGTATAGCGAATGCTATTCGGGTGCCGCCGAGTTGGCGTGGTGGCATGTGTTTCGTCTCTGCTTACTCCCGGTGCTTGCCGCGACGAAGGCGATTGCGCCGCCCGCCGATCCCGTAGCGTAATCCAGATGGCCTACTACACGTGCCGAAACTGCATCCTTCCGCGCCATAACGTTCACGGAAAAACTCGCTGCGACCTATTTGCGGCTGAATGGCTTTTTCCTGATGCTGCATTTCACAATCTTCAACGGCGGGCCGGTGACCCATATCGACTTAGTCGGTCTCAAACCCGCCAACGGCCGATACGAGATTCGCGGCCGGAGTGTGCTGCTGGATAATGCCTTTTTTGGAAGAATTGCGGAATTAATTCCCGGCTACGATGAGAGCCGGTCCATTGCCCACGTTGTCGAAGTAAGCACCAATGCGGTGCGCGAGTTTCCCGATGCGGAGGCGGTCGGGTACGCTCGCTGGCTGGTCGGCGGGATCGACCTCGTCCGCGCCAGTTTTCGTTCGGCTGCGCATTCGGTGCAAGTTTGCGGAGGCAATCTTAATGGCGTCATCCAGCACGCGTTCCACTGGATTTTGCAGCGATTCGATGCGATGGACGCGCTGCTCGACGCTTTGGGGCATGATCGAGACAAGGCCGGCAGCTGGACCTGGTGTGAAGATTTTCTCTCGGAACTGCTAGCGATGCGGCAGTTCGGAATTGGGCCGCCCTAGGTGGAAGGCAGGGTCGTGGCGCACTAAGCGCTTCGGCCTTCAATGCGTTCGTGTCGGAAGCCAATGCGATATTCCGCTCCCAGCATGCCAAAGTAATTGCGAGCATTGTAACGATTGGGACTCTCAATTAGCACCTGCACCCATCAGCGTCCAACCTGTGTCCAAACCAAAATCCAGGCCGGGCCAACTAAAGCGTCTGCCTCCGTCAGCGGTTGACTGCATCGCATCCTTCGTCGAAGCATGCGAGGAGCTGATGGAGGAGCCGTTTTTCGGGAAGGATGATCCGGTTCGCTTGCAGCGGACGGGGCCGACGGCCGTGACGTATTTTCTCGGCGATCGGTTTCATTTCCGCTCTGCCTTGATTTCGTTCCGACGAATTTGGATGAGCCAGGAAAGCTCCCATTGGGAAAAGGTCGTGGGATTCCTCATGGAACCGCAGCTGCCGTTCAGCGTGACGAGCATGGCACGCTACTACCATGGTACGATCGCATCCGAGAAGCAGCGCGAGGGTTTTCCAGCAAAGGTAAATGTCGTCCGGATTATCGACTTGTGGCTCAACACGGTGTTTGCCCACGACGGCCTTATTGGTCCCAACGATCGTGCGGAGTTCGAGCAACTTGCGACGCTGCACGGTTCTGCTGCGTTCGAATACGCGTTCCGCAATGCCGTCAAGAGCTTCGGTTTTCACTTCATCAACCTGGCAAATTTCGCGGCGAAACCGGCGCTGGAATTTCTAAGAAGTCAGAACGTGACACCGTCATTTACTCGGGTGGCGGCCTTTGGCCGCAAACGGCGTGAGCGGCTCGCTAACGGCAATGTTGTCATCCGCGAGGGCTCGTCAGAGTATTTTAGCGAAGAGCTGCTCCAGCAGCGATTCGGACGGCTGCTCCGCCGGCACGAGTACCGCGACCTGCACATGGTATGCGAGCACTTGGACGTGTCGGAGAAGGAACTGCTCTACGCAACGCTACGCGCGCCGGATTTCATAGCATTTGTAACCGACCTCGGTGGAACCGTGATTGTCGGCCCGCCCTCGGAAGGACGGGCCAATCGTTTCGGGGCAAGGCTGTGGTCGCATGTTCTCATCCACCGCGTGGCGGTCTATGGGGACGACGAAGTAGAAATCGACCTTGGTGGGGTCGAGGTGCTTTCCAAGATATTGTCCAAGCTGAAGATAGAACTTCTAGGCGAATGAGCCCGCTCCGACTCAACTCCGCACAGCTCGATCGTCTAGCCCTCTTTGTCGAGGCTTGTGACGAAATGGCCATCTATCCTTTTTACGCCGTCCGGCCACAGCCGTCCGTCCAGCTCGACCAAGGGCGCGGGCGCGTGACTTATTCGCTCGGCAGCGGAACCGAATTTCGGGTGGCGTTCTATCCCTTCCTGCGCGTGTGGGCCAAGGGGGCGCCGGCGCATTGGGAGGCGGTCGCAAGATTCCTAATTGAGGCTGGCCTGCCGGATCAGGAGCACTTTTCCGCTCTGGAAGAAATGACTGCGATTCGGACTGAGATCGCACGGAGCGATGGCTTGTGCAATCTCGGCTTCCCGGCGGGCCGTCTCATCGACCAATGGGTGGAGGCCATGCTGATTCCCACCGACAGCGGAGACGGCGCACGAACTGAATTTCGCGATATCGTCGCGGCCCACGGACAGGCCACTGTTGAATATCTCGTACGTCATGGAGTGCGCTGGATAGGCTGTCACCTGCAGCGGCTTTCGTCCCGCTCTGCAAAACCAGCGCTGGAGCTTGCGCGGAAAGAACTGGATCTCGCGGCGACAATTGCATGCAGGGACTTGGTGCAGGTCCCCCGGCGGCAGACCCTTGGCAATGGAGGCATCATTCGGTGCACGGACGCGGCCGATCAGGTGTTCGACGAGTCGATCGAGGAACATTTCGCGCGGCTCCTGGATGAATTCGATTTCAATGTGCTCAGACATCTCCTGCCGCGGCTAGAGGCTACCCGCGCCGAATTGCTTCGTGCAGTGCTAGGGACGTCGGAAATGGCGGCGCTACTGGAGCGGCTAGGTGGCCGGCTGGAATATTCAGAAGCTCCGCTAAACGTGCCACACGCAAGTCGCCCAGAAGGTTTTGCTGGGCGCAGCGATTCACCCGGTCTCTCGTTCACCCAACTTCAAGGCAACATCATCATCACCGACCAGCCAAGCGTTGAAAACGTTAACCGCGCATTGGACAAGTTGCGGTTACGCCTCCTTCGCCGCGCGTAATCAAGAAGGTTCGCGATTTTTGGATCCAACTCATCGCGACATTTCAGCTCTTGTAGAGTCCGGCCAACTTCAGTCAGACGAATTGGTGCCGAGCCTTACAGTTCCATAACGGTCCGGTCAGGCTTCAGTAATTGAGATGCCAGGTTCTGTGACTTGGTCACGACATGAAAGGGTCACTGGACGGTGCCATATGCAGGATCCAGACATGGTCAGGGATCGAAGTATGGTCGCAAGTCGTCGAGGGTGCATTGGCTGAGCCATTTAGGAATTACGATTACCTTTTTAGCTTCACGGTAGTCATGCCACCGAAAGGTCCAAAACCGGGGCGCTGCGATCGTTTGTTCCTCTCGCGGGTCAAGCAGCACTATGCGATTCTCTCTCGCTTCCCGTAGCCATTGGTTCAGTCGTTGGTTGATCCCTTTGTCACCCCAGCCGTAGCCGCAGCAAATGATAGTTCTGTGCTGCAAAGAACGGCGACGGAATGCAGCAAATGTTTCGCCTGTCACACCGTGACTGTACGCCAGTTCCTTAACGGTGGAGCCTGTTAGAAACTGCGGGATTGGATGCAACAGGCTGAGGAGATTGCCGTCGCGGTCTCGGGCTTGATCGACGTCGCTATGTACTTTCGCGTACTGGTCCCACTCCTTGAAACGGAACAAGAATCTATTCAGCGAGCCATGCAGCTTGAAGAGCCGCACAGCAGGCACTTCGGTTTGCCAGTCACCGTTGAAAATCCATGCGTCGCCATTGCGCTCGCCAAATCCATCCGCAAACGGAACCATCGCATTATTCAATTGCGCTTCGATCAAGCCATCGTGGTTGAGGGAGAAAATATCTAGGTCGCCGACAGCGTTAGCCACTTCCGAAATGGTCTGCAGGTTTACAGGGTGAACCGCGCGGCTCAGTCCATAGGAGACTGCCCACTGGACTAGCTGGCAGGAGCGGTCTGCCAATGAGGCAAATGCATTGTCGTCAATATGTGCATGTTGCTCCACTAGTAGGTCGACAACCTCTCGCTTCAGAGCCCCAACACTATCGGCAATCAGTGGATTAATGATTTCTGAGATTTCGTCCTGAAGAATCTGAAATGCGCTCGCATAGATGTCCTCGTAATTGGGATCGCGGTGTTCCCGAGCGTGAATATGCGGCGCGATCTTATCCCGCACTCGCCGCAAGAATTCCTGAGCACGTTGGGCATCTCCAGCAGAAGCAGAACTCCCTTTGTTGGGGTTCGGATAATAACGGCTGTCGGTGTGCGCTATCCAGCAATGTCCAAAGAGCTGACCCGTGATCGCAGTGACGCTCGGCGCCTTCGAGTCGTAAGCGATACCGGAACCGAAGAAAAAGGCGGCCTTTGCCATTCCGCTATCTTGGGACGAATGGATCTTAGCCTCAAACCGCAAGTGGCATATGAGTATTTTGAGTTTTGTTTGGTGAATCTCCTGGGCCAATGATCGGGACTGTTATTCGCGAAGTGTTTTCTCGATTGCACGAGTTGGGCTCCATGAACTAAATGCTCGTGCTGAGTCGTACTTCGGCGGCGAGACTATGTCACTCTATCTAGTCCTCCACCATCCAATGGACCCGAGGCGGCCGTATTCGAACGCCTGGCAGGGTGAGAGTGTGGATTTGATCGATACAATCACTACGACCGAGGAAATCGGAAATGCGTGCGAGGCTTGCCGAGTGAGAGGAGAGGAAGTATTTATCCATCGATGCCAGTGGGGAGAGAGCCCGTCCGCTGTCTGCTGTGCAGCAATGGTCGAGAGCGTCGTGCACTTTGGTGAAAACGCTAGCCTCGTAAAGTTTTCGCACCAACATGCATTCGACGGCCATGTGCCTCCGCCGAGACCAGCACTGCAGGGGATGAGTTTCTACGTTGCCTGAGGACAGTCGAGCTTTCCGGGCGTGTCATTTAGCGAACTAGCATGCCGAAATCTTCGACCTAATGCGTAATCGGTGCAGCCCGAAATCGTCTTAGGTTTTCTCGATTGGCTGCAAGGGTGAGATCGGGATCGATGTGTGTGAGCCAAAAGGTAGCGCCGCAGCAGGCGCATATGTAGCTTGTAACGGACACTTCACGTGCTGTTTCGTTCATCTCCGGCAAGGAGCTTGTCGCGTCCCACCAAAGGCCTTCTTTTCTGCAGTATGGGCAAGCAACGGTCTCGGTCTTTCTGAACTCGACGAGAGCGCCTTTGCCTGGGCAGTCGTAGATCATTATGAATTTCTTCAGCATGGACACATTGTCGGTTGCGGGCGGCAACGTGCCATAGCAAACAAGGCCGAAAGGGCAGGATCTGGTACCCGTAACTGAATGCTGAAGGCTGTGGGAAATTGTTTACATTTATTTATTCAAACAGGCCGAAACATTTTGACGTTACCACGTATCGGCACATCAATGACGGGTAGCTAAAGATCGTTATTTCAAAGTCGTAAGCTTCACCGCTCTCTTTCGAGCCGTAGGTCAACCGCCCCGTCAACCGAGTGCCTCAGGCGCTCTGACATAGCCGACCGTTATCCGGCCGAGAGCTTCTGCAAACCGTCCTTCGTACCGAAATCGCCCGACGAAAAATGAATACCAGCACGTGGCCTTCCGCGCGGATGCCACAGTAGTTGGCTCCAAGAATTCCGGGCTCTTCCAAACTGCTAGATTCGGCGAGTTCGCCGACGCCACTGACCCGGCGTAAAACTATAGTCACCTTCCGGTGAATTTCCGCCGGCGTGGATTTCTCGCGCTGCACGCGGAAGAGCTGCTGCTTCGTCATGATTCACCGCGTGCCCCGGGGGTCATGGATCAACCCGCCCCGCGGCACTTTTGCCGGTCACACGCCGGCTCAGATGCGCCTTCGCCCCGCGTCCGCCTTCCCGCGGACGCCCTCTCGCGCCCGAGATAGGGGCGAAGAGCGTTCACGCTCTGCCCCGTGTACCTCGCCAGAGCTATTTCCAGATCCCCCTGCTTTACTCATCGTTCACCTAACCCAGCAATCAACCATTCATCGCATGCATACTCAAGTTCAGCGAGACGTCTCCAGGCCAGCCCTTCCAGAGGTCTGCCATCGCTGCCATAAGCTCAAGGCACGGGCCTTGGGCCGGTTTGTTCGCGTCCCTGGCCGTTACCACGACCGCCGGTTCCTTTGCGCTGCCTGCGAAGAAAAGCAACGCGACAAGGTCAGCTTTCGCCATCGTAGCCGACCGATGACCCCGCCTGAGCGCCAAGTGTTCGAGCAGTTGGCCCTGTACGGGATCAGATTCGAGCAGGAATTCCCGTTGGGTGGCTTCTTCTTCGACTTCGCGGTCCCGCTGTTCCGCATGTTGATCGAGGTCGACAGCTACACCTACCACCGCCACCCGAGCCGTCGCCACCGCGACCGCGAGAAGACGGCGATCGCCGAGCGCGATGGTTGGAAGGTGGCACGTGTTTCAAACCCTGACATCGCGGCAAAGGTCGCGAAGGCCTTCCTCGATCGCGAGCACGAGGTCACTGGAGCTATGGGCGATGAGTCCGAAGTCTAGCGTGAAGATCCGAATAACCCTCGATCCAGACGGAGCAACAACCACTACGCCACTGTCCGTTTCGGCGTGGCTGGTTTACCCAAGTTGGACTAGCCGAAATTGACCGCGTGTGGTGGGAGTTTTGCCTACTAGTATGTTGTGCCGAAACGGATTTTGTAAACGTACTGGACGCCTGTCGTTTCACTTTCTTCACGCACAAATTTGATGGCCTCAATATCACGAAGCCCTTTCGCGGCGGTTTGCGCCATCGCCATGTGCCTGAATTCCGAGCCACGTCGCAATTTTAGGGATGAAGTTGAGACATAGAGATTATCCGAAACACGCCGACGGACTGTACCAAGCTCTACTTGCTCGTCATCTCCGGAGATTGCGATGATGCTGAGCTCAAGCGTCGGTCGACCACGTTTGCGCCTGGTCGTCTCACTGAGGTCCAAGATGCCGGTCACCTTCTTGATCACCTCGGCATCGTCGCAGATCAAGACCCACGCAGGTACTCCGAGCGTCGCTGCTACGCCGGAAAGTACGTCGAGTGAGGGCGTTGCGGTCCCAAGTTCGATCGCTTGATAGTGTTTCTCGCTACACCCAACTTGGGTGGCAAGTTGCTGTCGCGTAAGGCCTTTAATCTGGCGCAGTCGTGGCAATAGCAAGGTCAGATGCCCCAACTGAAGTTCACGCGGCATGCGCCCAAGAGACATTTAATGCCGGATTAGGCGAGATATTAATAGATGCCTGCCGTCACGTTCTCACATGCATGCGCATCGGAGTGCAATTCCGCTCGCCGTGCGCCATTTATATATGGCTACCAAGACCAACAAAGCTCCGGAGACGCCCACGGTGGACTCCGTTTCGTACAATCCGTTAGCCGGCAAGATGGTCCGTCTCTTCGACGACGGTCCGAACAGCACCAAGTCGGAGAATTGGCCGTATCGTGAGGTCAACGATGTCGAGGTCTACACTCGCGTCATTGAGGTTGTCCTCACGACAGCCGGGGCTGCCCCGGACGGGGATCCGGCCTCCGTCGTTGTCGTCCGCAAGGATCACCCGAGCGACCGTGAGCAGATGGCGGCCGCCTGGCGCGCCACCTGGCTCCGGTTCCTTGTGAACTATGGCGAGCGTCGTCCGCCGACCTCGATTTGGACTAAGGTCGCCGGCAAGGCTGGTGTCTATGAGGCGCTCGTGAACGTCCATACCATCCACTACGGCTTCAAGTCGTTCTGTGACTACGAGCTCCCGAACGAGTTCGGCTACGATCAGATCGGCTTCGAGCTCGCCGCGGATCCGAACGGCAATGAGGAGGATGGTGTCGGTCCGGGCATGTTCATCATCTCTGCCGAGGAGATCCTGCTGATCGGCAGCTTGCAGACGGCGGGTTGGCATCGGCACTTCACGCACTCGCTGGCGCCGGTGCCGGTGCCGGTTGTGAAGGCTTCGAAGAAGAAGCACTGATCGATCGTGCTGCTAGAGTCGAAGGCCCAACTCCGCGGAGTTGGGCCTTCTTTTTTCCGAAATAGACCTTCAGCGCTCGGGCTGTGTCGCCGTCCGCTCTTTGCAACACGGTTGGGTTGAGCCGTCGCGCTACGACGAAAGGCCTATTCGCAACGGTACCCTTCGGGTCTCACGGCACATGAAGAAAATGCGTCCTGGTGCAAGAAAGTGCATCCCCGCGCAAGAATTCACAGTTCTTTCTACATGTTCCCCACAGGAGGGCTTGCCTCGATGGTGCGCCTGCTGGGGCCTACGGGTTGTTCGATTCCCGTAGGGTGTTTATCTCCTTGCGCGCGGCAGGGAATCGAGGCACCGCGCACTTACTTTCCAGCCCGACGTTGGGACGGGTGAAGGCCGTTATGGTTCTTGCTAGATGCCAGGCAGGAGGCCACCGGCGTTTTGGGCCATCATGCTGAAACGCGAGCCTAGTGCCACCACTTCAGCTTCTCATTCTTGTCGTAGGCAAAGGTCGCGTAGCCGATGTTGTAGCCGCCAAATCCATTTTTGGCGCGGTATTTGATCACGACGGTGAAGCCGTCATCGACTTGGGTGACATTGGCCTCAACGCGCTCATAGGAACTTGGGTCGCGCAGCGCTTGTACCAGCCGGTCTTCCGACGGTTGAATGAGGTCAGTCCCAGGTGGAGGTGGCGTGGATGGGCTAAGCGTGGCGACTAGGTAGCCAATGATCAGAGCCAACGCCAGGAAGATGCCGCAGCCGAGGCACCCGCGATTGTCGACTTTTGGCTTAGGGGTAGCGGGGGTAGTCGTCATGTGTTGATACCAACACATCCTGATTCTTAGGCCAGCTAAAGTTGGCTGTGTTGAAACGAGCACAGTCGCCAAAACCGCTAAATGTCTCAGGGCCGCAAATCCGGGTCCTGCGTAACAAACGTGGCTGGTCGCAGGCCACCCTCGCGGCGCGTTGCCAGGTCGCAGGCTGGGACGTGACCCGCGATACCATCGCCAACATTGAACACCAGCGCCGCTGGATGGGTGATTACGAACTGGTGACTTTGGCCTCGGTACTAGGGGTTCGGTTGATCGAGCTGTTTCCGAAGCACGTTGGCGTGCGCTGAGGCGCGACCGAAGGCTGCAAACAATGTCTTGGTACTGCTGCCGGACGCCCGGCCGAGTGCTGGCGTTGGGTGTGGGCTAGAGGCAGGAACTCCTACAGTCGCTAGCCGACCCGGCGGGCACGGCAGATGACCGATTGAGTGCCGATCATTTTCTAGGTGTGGAGAGGTGATAGGTTGTCATTTTTCTCAGTGGTTGGGCCGAAGAGGCTGTTCTAGCTGAGCATGACTACTCCGCTCACTGCTCAGCCCATCGTGGTGCCACCTGCGTCCTGGTGTTCCGATAACTCTGCGGGCATCCGGCCCGAATTCTTTGCGCTACCTCCTCGAGGTAGGGATCCGTACTTCGGTCTGTCGCGGAGCTGCTACTACGATCTGGAACGGCAGAATCTGCTGCGCCTCGTGCGTGTCCGAAAGCCCGGCAACCTCCGGGGTCGAGTCCTGGTCCCTTACGACGCCGTACTCGCGCTGCTCAAGCGGCTGAACCCGTGAGGTAACCCGCTAGACGCCGGGACTGCGCCGTTCTAGTACCTGCAAGAATCGTTCGCGCGAGATGCGCCACTTCGTGCTGCGGCCGCTGGCTAGACTTGGAAATACCCGGGGTACCGCGAAGATCAGCAGCTGGGCGCAGGTTGCCTCGATCATCGATGCCAGTTCACAAAGTTGCCCTTCGTTTAGGTTGCCGGTGACTTCGCAGTCAAGAACGACGGCCTGCCAGGGCTGGACGGTCATGAGGGCGGCTACCGGGAGGGTAGGCAACGGATCCCTGTGGTCCTTGAGACCCATTTCGCGGCCTGCGCATTTTGAGTTTGGCCGCAATGACCGGCCGGAAGGTGCAATCGGCCGGGGTGCATACGCCAATTCTGCCGGAGGAAAGAGGGGCGGAAGCTGGAGATCGGGTAGGGTGGCACGGATGAGTGCCGAGCACAGTGCGCTCGCCCCGTAACTTGAGGGAGATTCGATCAAGTTGACCCCCGGGTCAGGCGACCAGTCGAGGTGCCGCCACGGTCCGAAGGACCGTACCTTCAGGGCATGGATTGCGGGCATGATCGTTGGCCGGCCGGGGCGATGGAGGTCTTGAATGCGCATGGCCTAGTGCTCCCCTTTAGGCCGCCGACTGGCCGTGGACCTTCGGATTGTTTACGTCCGGCAGGCGACTGACCGCATCGCGCTTCGCCTCATCTTCGACGTGTGTATAGAGCCGCGACATGACCGCGCTCTCGTGCCCGATGATGTCCCGGACCACCGATTCCGGAACTCCACTGGCCTTCAGCAGGGAGGTGGCGGTGTGCCGGAGCGAGTGGAACGACAACTCCGTCGGCACGCGCTTGCCGCCTCGGCCCAAACCAGAGGTCGCCACGTGCAGCTTGGGCCTAGCTTCGACCAAGCCTGCGGTAGCGAGAATTTCGTGAAACTGGGCAGACAGCATCGAGGTGGTCTGCGTCTTCATGACCAGCCCGTGTAGGGTGGGGAAAATGGGTGCGCTGGGATCGTCGCAGCTGGGCAGCTCGCTCAGATAGGCAAACAACGGCTCGGCGACGGGGAGGATTTGCTGGCGCCCCGTCTTGCTGGTCACAATTCGCACCGTGCGGTCTTGAATGTCCACCTGGGCCCAGGTGAGGGTCGCGATATCCTTGAGGCGCTGCCCTGTGTAGAGACCGAAGAGGATCATGCCGCGCCACTCACCGGTTGCCACCTTCAGTACGGCGCGCACTTGGTCGAGGGTGAACGGCTTCCTGCCAGACGCCGCCTGCCGCAGAATCTTCACCTTCGCGGCGGGGTTGGTCAGGATCACATTATCCCGCCACGCTGCCTGGAAGAGCACCCGAAGCACCTTGAGCTTATTGTTGGCGGTGGTGGCAGAGGTCTTGGCTAGCACCTGGTTCCTCCAAGCCGTCACGTCGGCGACCTCGATGTGATGCAGGGGGTCGTCGACTCGCGACCCGAGGAACCGCCCAAAGGAATTCAGCGCGCCCTGATAGTGCGTGAGCGTGATCGGCTTGATCTCGGTCTTCTTGGCCTCGATCCAGGTATTGAAATACTTGGTGAAGGTGGGCGTCTCCAATGTGCGCCCGTGCGTCTGCCGAAAGATGTCGGAGAGCACCAACCGCGCCTGGGACTCCGTCTGGCGCTCAATGCCAGCGGCCTCCCACGACTCGGCGAGTTTGAGCGCCTGCTTGCGGTCCGTGGTCTTGGTGCTGCGGTTCGCGTACTTCCCATTGGGAAGGCGGAACACGCCGACCCAGAAGCGCGACTTGGGGTGGTGACGGAGATAGGCCATGTTAGTGATTATTTTGGTGTGAACGGGGATGTACGCACACATCCTTGTTCATCTTCCAAAGAACTCGGTTTGGCCTAGGCTCCGGGCTCAGCGTATAAGCTATTAGGTAGCCTTACAGAATGGGCGGCTTCGACTGAGCCAGGAGGTCAGTCTCGCTTGCTTCGCTAGTGGGCCATGAAGGGCTGGAGTTGGTCAGGCGGTCCTGGGAAGGAGCGTTGAAGGTGCACAACGGACGGGATGGACGACTATGGCCAACGGGCCCTTAGCCGTCCTTCTGCGCGAGGCGGGTAAGTAAGGCCAAGACCGAATCGTAACGTACCAAGACCCGCCCCCGAATATTGCCAGGCTTCCGCACCCGCGTCAGACGCAGGAGGCCTTGCTTCTCCAAATCGTAGTAGAATGAGCGACTTAGGCCAAAATAGGGGTCACCACCGCGGGGCGGGAGGGTAAAGAATTCAGGCCGGACGGCCCCGGGCGGGGCGCTCATTGCAACGGGAAGATCGGTGTTCATTACCTCCTAGAACTCGATCCCCGGGGCTCGGCGGGCAATTTCGTGAAGGCCGAAACATTGCAGGGTAACCTGGAATGACGCCTTCCTTGAAGGAGAGGCACACCTCGAAGAATATCCAAGGGGCCATTTTCGCAGATCAGGGTTCGTGTCTCTATTTGGCACCGATTAGCTGAGGCTGCACGCGAGTGGCGGAATGGTTTGGCACTGGCTGAACTTGCGATGGATCCCTTAGTGCTCGTTTAGCCGAAACCGTCTCAGGCAGCTTGGGAAGCATCGGCCGGCTTGACCGCGAGCAACACGAGTCCGGCGGCAAACAGGCCGCCGGCAGCAATTGTGAATGGAACCGACAGGCTGACGTGTTGGTCGCGCAGCCAGCCGCCACCGTAGATCATCAAGCCGCCCACGCTGACACTCACAAAATTCAACAGCCCGTAGGCAGTCGCGCAGTAGCGCGGATTGAGCACCTGACAGACGATTGGCATCAGATTGGCGTCCGCGAACCCGCGCCCGATCCCGAATATCACCATGGCGAGGAGGGCGAAAGCGAAGGACGAAGTACTGGCTAGCAGATAGAGGCAAGGACCGGCGCAGACAAACCCAAGAACGGGAATCAACATCCGGCCGCGCTGGTTGGTCCGCGCCCAACGATCGGCCCAGGCTCCGCCGGCCAGGATTCCGACGAATGAGGCGATCTGGACCGGCGCCGTGGCCCACAGGCCCGCGGATCCAGGCGTCACCTCCATTCTTGCAGCCCAAGCCGGTGGAATGATGGCCAACCACGTCCCGGTGGGCTTCCAGCCGATGAATCTCTCCTGCAGGAACGTCGGCAGCCAGCCGTTGATCAACCAAAAGGCGGTGCCAGCCAACCCGATGTAGGCAATCAGGGCCCAGAACGCACCCGAGGTGAACAGTTCACGGCCGGCCTCCCGCACTGAGATGTGCGTCGCTTGTATGTGGGCAGCGGTTCCAGCCTGACTGCCGCGATCGCGCAGCAGAAACACCAAAAGCACGGTGTACACCACGCCGACGGCGCCGAAGATCGTGAAGGCCGCCCGCCAGCTGTGCTCGGCGGCAATCCAGCCGCCGGCCCCGCCAAATGCCGCCCCCGCATAGAGGCCGCTCTGGTGGAGGCCGGTTGCAAAGGACCGCGTGCGACCGGTGTGGTAATCGGCGATGAGCGCAAGCGCGGCCGCGATGTAGCAGGCCTCGCCGATCCCCATGATTGCGCGCACGGCGAGCAGACTCTCAAACGTGTGCATGTGACCGGTCAGCCAGGTCATCACGGACCACACGCAAAGGCTCACCATGATCACCCATTTCCGACTGTACCGATCGGCCAGGAAACCGCCGACCGGGCTCATCAGGCCGTAGATCCAGAGGAACACCGAGGTCAGCAACCCGAAGCGGGCATCGCTCATCGGGATGTCAGCCACGATCCAGCCCCGCATGGAGGTGATCATGAGCCGGTCGAGGTAATTGAGCATTGCGACGACCCAGAGCAATGCCACGACCAGCCAAGCATAACGGGTCAGGAAGCGTTCCGAATTCAAGGGGTGAGGTAGTTGGCCGACGTTGCAGCTAGAGGTACCTGGCCAATCGGGATGACACGTCATCGCGGAGGCGATCGATGTAGGCCAGCGTGTAGTCGCGGACCGACCGGGCTGGGTCCTGCACGAGTGGGGTGAGGTCCATCGCCCAGGTGATGCCTTGGAACCGGTCGGTGGCGTGCGAGGTGTGGTAGGTCGCGTGGGCTAAACGGCGGCCGGCGGTGGCTAGGTCGTAGCGTTTGCCACCGCTGATTTGGGAGTCGAACACGCCGACGAGCGAGGCGGCGAGGTTGGGATAGGCGCTGACGTCGAGCACTTGCTTGTCGGCGTCGGGCAGCCAGTCGAGGTCGCGCCAGACCTCGCAGCCGTAGACGCGTTTGGGGCGAAGTTCTTCCGGCAGGCGGCGGAGCGCGTTCAGCGCGTGGCAAAACACCGCGATGTGAGTGTCGTGCTTGTCGGCCGGTTGGTGGAGGTAGACCACCTCGGCGCTGGCGCAGGTGAGGATCTGGTCGAGGTCGGCGGCGACCCCGGCATTGCGCGGGTCCTTGACGGCCGCGCTCGGATGGCCGAGCTGGAACTGGATCGAGTATTCGCCGATTACGGCGGCCTTGCGTTGCTCGCGGACCCGCACGGCCTGCATGGCGGCATCAGTGTAGTCCGCGTAGAGCCCGGTGCGGGGGCTGCCGGCGCCATTGGTCACCACCACGCCCGAGAACCAGCGGTCAGACCGCCCGAAGCACTCGGCGATGCCGTGGTAGGCCATGATCTCGATGTCGTCCTGGTGGGCGGCGACGCACAGGTGGGTGGTGCGTGCGAGGGCGGCCTCGGTGGACAGCGACGGATCCGGGACGAAGATGTCGGCGGCGGGGTGGGTGGTTTTCATGGCAGTTACTTTTTCCGGAGTGCAGGCAGGCTGGCGGCGGCCACCGCCTGGCCGTGGCGCTTCTCGCGCTCGTCGGGGGTGTGCAGCTGGATGCGCTTCGCCAACTCGGGGAACTCGGCCCTCAGCACGGCGGTGGCCTGGTCTAGGATGATGGCGCCGCCGGGACCGGACGTGACGCGCCCGAGCACCAGCAAGTGGCGCACCTCGTAGAAGTCGGCGTAGTGGGCGATCGCGTAACCGAAGCAGGTGCCGATGGTCTCGTAGATAGCCCGGGCCCGCGCGTCCCCAGCGGCCATCGCCTGCTGCACTGCCACCAGTTGCTCCGGCAGGGGTTGGCCAGCGGCGAAGCTGAATCCCGCGCGCGACGCAAGCCGACCGACGGCCTGCTGGGAGAAATACTGCACGCCGCAGCCGAGGTCGCCCGACCACTCGTCGCGCGGTGCGTCGAGCCGATAGTCAATGGGGGCGAATGCTAGTTCGTTCAGCCAGGGGGTGATGTGGCCGTCTGGGGTGACCCAGCCCGCGGCCTGGCTGGTGCCCATCGAGATGCCGAGCACGGAGTTCCGGCCCAGAGCCATGGAGCCGGCGAGCGCGGTGACCTCGCCGTCGTTGGCCACCTCGAACGGCACGCCGCCCCAACGGGCCTGCAGGGTGAAGAACATCCGGCGTATATGCTTCTCGAAGAGGTCTGCCGGCACGCCGCGGAAGAGCGAGGCGACGCGGACCTCATTGTTCACGTAGTCGCCGGCGGCGCTGCCGCCGATGGCGTCGACGCGCGGCAGGTGCGCCGCGGCGCGGGTCAGGGTGTCATGCACTCCCTCGAGGTGGTACGCGGGGTCCTTCTGGAAATAAGGATCCCAGGCGATCTCCTCGGAGTAGACCACCCGGCCGTCAATCACCGCCGCGGCCTTGCGGTCGCTGCCGCCGAGGTCAAAGCCGATCCGGCAGCCTTCGAGGTGCCGCCCGATGGCCAGGGAGGTTCCCCGCGCCTCCGGCAGAGCTTCATGCCGGCAAGGCCCGAGTTCAAACGCACGGAGCTGAATGCGTTCCCCCATGAATCCGTGATCGAACGCACGCTTGCCGCCCGGTGCATACAATGCGGCGAGGGCGGGCGTGATCTCGTCCGCTCCGGCCACCAGCACGCGGCAGCCACCTTTCTGCCAGAGGAGGAACTTCAGCAGACGCTCAACGTATCGCAGCGTGTGGATCGCTGCTGGATGGGCCGCTGGCAGGATGCGGTCATGATGGACCGAGGTGGAGCCATCGGCGCTCACGAGGGCCAGCGCGAACGGCCGGGCTGCCGGATCGTGGGCGACCAGCGCGCGATAGGCCCGGTTCCACAGGACGGCGGGCAGGAAATCCGGATCCAGCACGGGCCGGATCTTCGGGACTACAGGCAGGGGCGTGCTCATGGGTGGTCCAGGCGCTCGAACGGCTCGATCGCCTCGTATTCGGCCAGGCCCAGCGTGTCGTACAGGCGGGCCGTGGCACGGTTGTGGTCCTCGACTTGTTGCCAGACCTCATGCTGGCCGGCGCCTGCGGCCGGGCTTTGGTTGTGTTGGCTGCGGTGTTGGTAGATAGCCTGGATGTTTCGGTGAAGTTCGCTGGGGCTCATGGGCACGGCCATCTCGATGTCGCTGGGCTCCCATTCCTGGCCTGCGGCCCGATAAAGCCAGAGGCGGCAGTGCGGGCGCCATGCGTCGTTCGCCGTCAGGGCGAGTGCGCGGCGAAGCGCCTCAAAGCAGAGCGCGGCCACCGAACTCGGCTCGGCCGTGTGCCCGGTCGCAAAGATCTGGTGCGGCTGCCTGGACCGCAGCACGGCGGCGAGGATGGCGACGTCGTCGTCCGTGAGCCGAAACTGCCGGTAACGCCCCCGTTCGTAGAACGGCAGGTCAAGGAACTCGACGGCAGCGGGTTTGACCCCGCCGGCGCGGAGCGACGCCTGGGCCTCGCCGCGCCGCAGGAGTCCCTTGAGCTGACGAAGCTCCGGCGTGTCGCTGTCGAATTCGGCCTTCTCGAACAGCTGGCGGCTGATCGTGCGGGCGAAGCGCCCGCCATTGCTGTCGACCGACCCGTTCACCCGTTCCAGGGCGAGCGCGAGTTCTGCCGCCATCGCGGCCTCCTCGTCGGGCACCCCGAGATTTCCCGAGGTCTGGTACGCGACCGAAACCTCGTGCCCTTGGTCCACCAGCCGGCGCAGCGTGCCGCCCATGCCGATGACGTCGTCGGACGGCTCTGGGCTGAAGACAATGACCCGTTTGGGATGCGGGCTGGCACGCTCGGGGCGATGGGAGTCGTCGGCCCCGGGCTTCCCACCGGGCCACCCGGTGATCGTGTGCTGAAGCTCGTTAAAGATCCGGATGTTTAGCGGGTAGGCCGGGCCCTGCTCGGTCAGGAGGTCCGCTAGGCCATGCTCGCCATAGTCTTCGTCGAGCAGCTTGAGGACGGGCTTCTTGACCTCGCGCGACAGCCAGACCACGGCGCGCCTCACCGTGGGCGGATCCCACGCCACCGGGCCGACCAGCCACGGATGACGGATGCGGGTGAGTTCTCCCGCGGCGGCCGAATCGAGGTGAAACGTGGTCGAGGGGTGTCCCTGGAGGAGGCTGGCAGGCAGGGCATCGCTGGGTGTTCGCTCGACGGTATCGGCGATCACCCGGGCCTTGGCGGCGCCCCACGCCAGCAGCACGATCTCGCGCGCCTCCAGTATGGTCCCGACCCCCATGGTGATGGCGTGGCGGGGCACGTTGGCCTCGCCCAGGAAGTCCCGCGCCGCATCGCGGCGGGTGAGGCGGTCCAGCGTCACGAGGCGGGTACGGGAGTCGCGGCCGGATCCGGGTTCGTTGAAGCCAATATGGCCGGTGCGGCCGATGCCAAGCACCTGAAGATCGATCCCGCCGGCCGAGCGGATCCGGTCCTCGTAGCTCCGGCACCACGCGTAGAGGTCGGCCCGCGGGATCAGTCCGTCGGGGATGTGCACATTCTCGGCCGGGATGTCGACGTGGCTGAAGAGCTGGTCGTGCATGAACCGCCAGTAGCTCTCCGGATGGGTGCGTGGCAGGCCGTAATACTCGTCGAGATTGAAGGTGATGACCCGCTGGAAGCTCAGTGCTTCCGCGCGGTGCAGCCGGATCAGTTCACGGTAGAGCCGCACGGGGGTTGAGCCGGTGGCGAGGCCGAGCACGGTCGGCCGCCCACAGCTGGCGTTCTGCCGAATGAGGGTGGCGATGCGGGCGGCGACGATCGCACAAGCCTCGTCGGCGCCGGGATGGATGACGGTCCGGATGCGCTCCCGCTGTTCCTGCTCGAGCGACGGCGTCATGGGTTCCGGAGCAATTCCTCGGTGAGTCGCCCGCAATACCACTGCATGCGGGGCAGGTGGAATGGTCCCTTCCAAGTATTGCCCTTGAGCCGGGTCGAAATGCGTCCCTCGCGGTTGGCGTAGCCGAACCACTCGCCGTGGACCGGATCGGCAAAGACGCGGCGCGACCAGTCATGCACGAGCGTGTGCCATTGGGCGTACTTGGCTTCGCCGGTGAGCTGGTACGCGAGGAGGGTCGCGATCTCGGCCTCGTTGTGGGGCCACCAAAACTTCATCTGGGCCCAGTATTCCTGCACGGGTCGACCGTGCAGGTCGGTGAAATAGAGCAGGCCACCAAACTCGCGGTCCCAGCCGCGGTCCCACATGCAGTCGAGGATGGCGAGGCCGAGCGCGAGAAGTCGCGGGTCGTGGTTCCGCTGCTTCGCCTCATGCAAGATGAACCACGCGCACTCGATGGCGTGGCCCGGATTGAGCGTCCGGCCGTCAAAGTGGTCGAGCACCTCGCCCTGGGCGCCGACGACCTCCATGAGGGCGCCGAGCGAGGGTTTGAAAAACTGGCCCGTGATCGCGGCGATCGAGCGGTCGATCCATTCGGTGCAGGTCGCGCCGCGAACCGTGAGGTCGCCCAAGAGGGACCGGATTTCCTGGCACGTGACCACGGCAATCATGTGCGGCGCGACGCCCTGCATCGGACGGGTCGTGGGATCGGTCTTGGGCGGCATGACCCCCGGCGTGAAGCTGTGGTGGAGGTAGGTGTCGAGGTAAGCCGCGGCCTCCGCAGCTGCGAGCGAATCACCCGTGGCCTTCGCGTATGCGGCGCTGCCGATGCTGGCGAAGCACTCGCTGTAGACGTAGCGTCGCATCCGGAGCGGCTGACCCTCCCGGGTCACCGTGAAATAGAGTTTTCCGCCCGGGCCCCGGCAGTGGTCCTGGATGAAGGCCAGGCACGACCGAGAGGCCGCTAGCCATGTGGGATTCCGTTCGATGCTGTTGTAGAGAGTGGCGAACGTCCAGGCGGCCCGTCCTTGCAGCCAAACGGCCTTGTCGGTGTCGAGCACCGCGCCATCTTCGTCGAGACCGGTGAGCAGACCGCCGTGCTCGTGGTCGAGGCCGTGGCGCAGCCAGAAGGGGATCGTGCTTTCCAGCAGATCCCGGCGATATTCATCGCGCAGACTCAGAAGGCGTGATGCGGGAAGGCTCATGGAGCAAACGTGAAGGTGAGGACGGTCGGGGTGCGTATGCCTGGGGCAACTTCGCCGCTCGGGATGACGTAGCGTCCTTTCCAGCAGACGACCGGAGCTGTGACCCGGGGAGGGGGGTTGTCGCCTGCCGAGGTTGTGGCGGACCAGGTGTTGGAGTTGACCTTGTAGGTCAATATCTCGCGGGGAAACCCGGGATGCGGCCCGGATTTTGGCAGCGTGGCCAAAAACTCGGGTGAGACGCCGCCGGCGATGACCAAGCGCTGGTGGCCGTCGTCCATGGCTGGCGAGGGCGCCGCCGCCACAGCATGGGGCAGGTCCGCGATTCGCTCCCAGCCGACTTCCGGACGGTAACGCCAGGCGTCGACGAGATAGCGGCGCTCCGCCGCGGAACCTTGGCCCGGGATCAGGTCCGCGCCGCTGATCAGGTAGAACCATCCTCCGTGGGCGCCGGACACGGCGAGGATCCGCCCTGCGGCCGCCTCCGGCCAGGGAACCTCCCGCCAAGAACGATCGCTGGCGGTAAGGTCGAGGGCAAAGCAGCGGCGGAGGGCGCGTGTGGAGTTCGGGGTTTCCTGGCCGCCGGCCACATAGAGGATATCGCCCACCACGGCGCCGCAGCCATTCGCCGTGGTCACAGGCAAGGCCGGCAGGGGCTCGAACCCCAGTTGCCTCCCATTCCACCGCATGAGCCAGGCCTCGCGAAAGTTCGCCGTCGCGTCCCCGCCACCAGCGACAATCACGGCATCGCGCCAGACGGCGGAAATTCCATAGGCGTTGGGTCGCGGCAGCTGTCCGGCGACCTGCCAGGGGCCGTCTGGCGACTCGAGGACAAAGACCCGGCCATGCCAGACCTTTTTTCCGCCCTGGGCCAGGGGCTGGTCCGGAAAATTCGTGCCGCCGGCGCATAGCAGGGCCTGCCGAGAAACGCCGGCGAACATTCCTGCGAGACCGTGCCGGTCGGGGAGATACCCGGCTGCCGCCACCTCAGGGCCCGATGCGCGCAGTCCAGGTGACACGGCTTGTGCAATCCCGGTCACGAGCAGCAGCGACGAAAGGGTCTTCATCGGCTGGTCGCATCACTTGCGGGACCAGTCGAAGAAGCCAATCGCCGCGAGTTCCCGCTTCATCTTGGCTCGCTGCTGTGGCGTGCACGTGACTGTGGGCAACCGGCTATGCCCGCAATCGGCGCCGACCAGCGCCATTGTGGCTTTCAGTCCGGCGCGTCCGCCGTTGCTGACGATCACCCGCACCATCTCGGCCGAGAGCGCCTGCAGTCGGCGAGCCTCGAGGAGATCGCCCCGCTGGAATGCGGTCATGATCTTCCGGTACAGCGGCGCCGCGAAGTTGAAAGTGGAGCCCACGGCCCCCTCGGCCCCGAAGGCCAAGCCGCCGAGCAGCATCTCATCCACGCCAGATAGGATGTCGTAGGTCCCACCCGCGAAGTTCACGCAGGCAAGCATCTCATGCAGGGTGGAGTCGGAGAACTTGATGCCGCGGAGGCTGGGAATGCGCGGGCTTCCTTGCCGGAGGAACTCGACCATGTCGAACCGGACCCCGGACAACACTGGGATGTGGTAGTAATAGAAGGGAAGACGGGAGGCTCCCGCGGCGATGTGGGCGATGCAGGCGATGAAGTTCTCGAGCGAGTCGGGCTTGAAGTAGCCGGGAGGTGTGGCCGAGATCGCGTCTGCCCCGATGGCCTGGGCGTGCGCAGCGAGCTCCCGGGCCTCGACAATACTGTTGTGACCGACCTGGATGACGACCGGGACGCGGCCGGCGGCCGCCTCGACCGTGGCCGCGGCGACCTGTCGCCGCTCGTTCGTTGACAGCAAGGGGCCCTCGCCCGTGCTGCCGCAGACATAGAGCCCGGAGGCCCCCTGCGCGATAACGGCGTCGATCACCGGCTTGATTCGGCCCAAGTCGAGCGCGCCATTGGCGTGGAACGGGGTGAACGTGGCCGCGACGAGGCCGCGCAGGGGAGCCGAGCGAGAGGGATTTTTCTTTGAAGCCATGCAGCGACGGCTGAATTAAAAATTCTGAAAGGCAAGAATTTTATAGCTTGAAAATAACTTTTTGCTACGGAGTGTGGCACCGTGCCCACGCTTTTCCGCGGGCGGTGCGCCTCCCTCATGAGCATCGGCTACTCCCAGACTCCCCGCATCATGGATTTGGCCCGTCAGCTCGAGACGGACATCCGGGACCGAAAATTGAAGGCGGGCGATCCGTACCTGTCGCTGACCGAGGCGGCCCGCATGCTTGGGGTGGGGGCCTCGGCGGCCAACCGCGCGCTGCAGTTGCTGGCGCAGCGCGGCATGCTGCAGCGCGTGCAGCGGCGCGGGACGTTCATCGGCTCCCTCGAGCGGGAGATCAGCCCGGGTGCGCTCAAGCGCGTCTTCATGCTCGTCCATCGCAGCTACCTGAAACAGGAGGGGCTGGTGGCGGACGGGGTGCTGGTCGGGATCCAGGGGGTGCTGCCGGGCGCAGATGTGCAGTTCAACTTCCTGCCTGCGACGGATCCGACGGAGTATGTCGATGGGCTGATTGGCGAGATCCTGCGGGCCAAGGAGCCGGCGGGCATTGTTCTGACCAAAGTTCCCTTCGTGGTCCAGCGGGCGGTGAAAGACAGTGGCGTGCCGGCGGTGGTCAACGGCTCGCTCTACCCGTCCATCGAGTCGCTGGCGTGGGTGGAGCAGGACAATCTCGCGATTGCCAACCTGATGGCAGGATACGCCATCGAGAACGGATGCAGGCATGTCTGCGCGCTCACGCGCGAGGTGATGTTCCCGGGCGACAACGTTGTCCTCCAGGAACTGGCCCGACTGCTCGGCGTGGCGGGCTACAAGGCGGGGGCCTTCTCGATCTGTCACTTGCCGGACGACCACCTTGCGATCATGGCGGAAGTGACCGACCTGATCCGGCGGTATCCCACCGACCTTGGCCTGATCTGCCGGTCCGAGGCCAAGGCGGAGGCGGCGGTGGCGGCGATCGACCGCCTCAAGCTCAGCGGCCGGCGCCGGCCGCGCCTGATTGTCAGCGGTCTCTACAAGCGGCCCAAGGGCGAATACCGCCTGCCGTATGTTTTCCCGACCATGCGGTCTGAGGAGATAGGAACCGCCATCGGGCGACTGCTTGCCGCCCAAGTCACCGATCCCAAGGCCGCGCCTGGGCACATCGTCGTGCCGGTGGCGCTCTCGGAAGCCTGATCGGCCGCCCGGCCGAGGCCCGTCCCGGCGGAGATTTTTGCTTTCGAGCAAAAATTCACTTGACCAGTTTAATAATTCTGTCACTCGGGAATTTATTATCTGACCTTGTTCGCCCTAACCCCAACCTCCGTACCCATGAAACTCCCGTGTTCGCATCGCCTGAGAATCGCCGCCGTCGTTCTCCTGACCGCCGGTGGCCTGGCGTGGCCCGTTGTTGGCCGTGCCCAAGCCTCCGACCAGTCCGCCGACAGCGACGTCGTCAAGATGTCACGCTTTGACGTGAAGGAATCCCCAGACGACTCCTACGGCGTCAAGGCCGCCACCAGCGGCCTGAAGTCGCAGCAGATCCTGCTGGACATTTCCTCGCCGGTGCAGGTGCTCCCGCGCTCGCTGATCGACGACCTCGGCTTCGTCTGGCTGACGCAGGACTATGCCCGCTTCGTGGCCAGCGGCCTGAACTCCTATGGTGCCAACAACCAGTTCTACCTTCGCGGGCAGCGGGTCACGCCCATGTTCAAGAACGGCATCCAGTACTATTCATCGGTGGACGACGCGCTCAGCATCGAGACGGTGGAGGTGGTCAAGGGTATCAACTCTTCGCTCTTCGGCTCGTTGCCGGCGGTGTCCGGCATGGTGATGGAGTCGACCAAGATTCCGCTCTCCAAGGCGCGCAACACGATCGCCCTGATTGGCGGCTCCGACGGCACGCTGCGCACGGAGATGGACTTCACCGGTCCGCTCAACGGCAAGCTCTTCGGCGCCCGGATGTCGTACCGCTTCCTCGCGGCCCTGCAGAACGGCGACATGGAGCAGATCAGCCACGACAACCGGATCGTGATCTCGCCCTCGTTCCAGCTGGACTGGAGGAAGACCACGTTGCGCCTTCGCCAGGAGTATTCGGACATCACGGACTTTGGCCTCTACACGAACAACTTCCTTGATGAGAGGAACCAGGTCTCGACGATCGGCGGCCGCGATCAGACCTACAAGGCGCCGTGGTCGCGCTCCCGCTTCAAGAAGAGCGAGACCGAGGTCAACATCATCACCCGCTTCACTGGCGACTTCGAGGGCCGCCTGCAGCTCGCGTATTATCAGGAGCTCCGCAGTGACCACGACAATCGCGCGTTCCTGACCGCGACCCCCACCGGCACGAGCCTGGCCAGCAACGCCATCATCACGGTCACGCCGTTGAGCACGCTGGCGTCCACGGTGCTCGATCTCGCCCAGACCCAGCAGACTTTCGTGATCAATGATGACTACGTTTCCAACTTCGACATTGGTTCCTCCCCTCAGCAGGTGAATTTCGGCTTCGGCCTAAACTACCTCTACAACTCCCAAGGACTGGTCCAGCCGTACATCGGATCCATGTCGGTCATCAACCCGGTGCTCTCGGCAGACCCGGGCCCGCAGAGCATCACCGGCGCGGCCACGACGATCACGGAGACCGACGTGGGCTGCCTCTACCTGCAGGACCAGGCCAAGCTCTTTGGCGAGAAGCTGATCCTCACCCTCGGCGGCAACTGGGGCTACAACAAGGTCATCTCGCACAAGCCGGTTGCATCGCCCACTTATCTTGAGGCTAGGGGCAGCGACCTGACCTACAAGACCGCGATGGTCTACAAGCTCACGCCCCAGGTCTCGGCCTACGCGAGCCGCGCCACGGCGTTTGTCCCGCAGGGGCCGGGCGTGGTGGGACAGAACGGCCAGCCGCTGCCCCCGATCACGAGCACGGCCTCGGAATTCGGCTTCAAGTCGGACGGCCTGTTTGATGGCAAGCTGTCCGGCAGCATCGCGGGCTACACGTCCACGACGCTGAATCAGCCGATCGGCGTCAATCCCGGCACGGCCAACTTCTATTCGATCAACGGCGGGCGCACGGACACCCGCGGCCTGGAGTTCGACCTCACTCTCAAGCCGGTCGCAGGCTGGGAGATCATCGCGACGGTGTTCAACGGCAACGGTGTTTTCGCCTCGGCGACAGCCGACTATGCCAACCGCTCGTTCAAGGAGTCGAACAGCCTCCTGACGAAGTACCGCTTCAGCTCGGGCCCGTTGAAGGGTCTGATGATCGGCGCGAATCGCTTCCACATGGGCAGCATCTACCTTCGCCCGGCCCCGTCGCTCCCGGGATGGGAAACGTACTCGGTCTTCGCCAACTACACGATCGGCGCGGTGCAGATCGGCATCAACGTGGAGAACCTTACCGACGAGGTGTACGGCGCGGGTGGCAACAACCGCTACGCTGTGGCGCTCGGCGAGCCGCGGACCTACCGGGTTTCGTTCCGGTACAAGTTCTAGCACCCTCCGGCGAATCCTCTGGTTCCCCCTCTCACACCCGGCCGGCGTCTTTCGCTCGCCGGGTGTTTTGCTGAGGCTGGGGGCGCGGGAGAACTGCCTGTACCGCCCGGCCCTCTCGCTGCATCAGTCATGTCACGCCGCCATCTAGATTGGGCCTTCGTCGCCCTCTCGCTGGTCTTGCGGGCCGGATCCCTTCAGGCCGGGGACGAGTCGACCTTGCCCAACGGTCTCGTGCTTCCGCGGGCCTGGCCGCCGCCGGCGACTCCGTTGAGTCGCGAGCCGGCGCCGGTACCCTATCTCCGGTCGCTGCCGGCGGTAATTCCGATCGACCGGGGGCGGCAGTTGTTCGTGGACGATTTCCTCGTCGCCCAGACCAACCTGACCCGGACGTTTCATCAACCCGTCCCCTACGCGGGAAACCCGATCCTGGAGCCGGATCGGGCCTGGGAAAACGGCCCCGTGGGCCCGATGGCCTTTCCCTTCAGCGACGGCGTGTGGTTTGATCCGCAGGACCAGCTCTTCAAGATGTGGTACCTCGCGTCTGCCCGCGCTCCAGCGCCGAGGCAGGGGCCGGAAAGCGGGATGGCGACTTGCTACGCCGTTTCCCGCGACGGGCTGCACTGGACCAAGCCCGCGCTCGATGTTGTGCCAGGCACAAACATTGTGCTCGAGGCCAGTCGCGACAGCGCCGTGGTCTGGCTTGACCGTCGCGAGCCGGACCAATCCCGCCGTTTCAAGCTGGTGCGCACGCACCGGCTACCGGACCGCGCCTGGGGCATGTCGCTGCACACGTCACCTGACGGCATCCACTGGACTGGCCCGGTGGCGACGACTCCAAGTTATCCTTGGTTTGGCGACCGCAGCACGGTCTATTTCGATCCATTCCGCGAGGTTTGGATCTACAGTGTACGCCAGCGGGACTTTCACCCTCAACTGGGTCGCATTCGCTGCTACTGCGAGAGTCCGGATCTTGCCGCCGGGTTGACCCGGCTGGAGCCAGTGCCGTGGACCGGCGCAGACCGCCTCGACCCCCGTCATCCCCGGTTCCCCAACCTCGAGCCCCAGCTCTACAATCTCGACGGCTTTGCATATGAAAGCCTGATGGTCGGGCTGTTCTCGATCTGGCAGGGGCCGGAAAATGCCGATGCGGCGCGGCTGCATGTCCAGAAACGCAACGAGATCCTTGTGGGCTTCAGCCGCGATGGCTTTCATTGGGAACGGCCGGATCGTCACCCTTTCATTGCCGTCAACGACGAGGAGGCCGCGTGGAATGGCGGGAATGTGCAGTCGGTCGGTGGTGGATGCGTGATCGTCGGCGACGAGCTGTTCTTCTACTACAGCGGCCGGCGCCGGAACGACGAGCATTGGGATGCCAGCTGTCGCACCGGAGTGGCTCGCCTGCGGCGGGATGGGTTTTCCTCGATGGACGCGGCCGGAAGCGACGGGGTCCTGACCACGCGGCCTGTGCGCTTCAAGGGGCGTCATCTGTTTGTGAACGCCGACACGCGAGGGGGCGAACTGCGCGTCGAGGTATTGGATGCCGACGGCCAGCTAATCCCCCAGCTGGCCGCGGCCAACTGCGTTGCCGTCCGCTCCGACGGCACCAAGATCAGGGTCGGCTGGACCGGGATCGCGGATCTAGCGCCTTGGCGCAACCAGTCGGTCAGCCTCCGCTTTAGGCTCTCCCATGGACGGCTATTCTCGTTCTGGGTGAGCGATGATCCCGCGGGATCCAGCCAGGGCGAAATTGCCGCCGGCGGTCCAGGTCTGAACGGGTTGCGGGACGAAATCCTCCCGAATCCATGAATCCATCCATCACCCCTGTGGCCTGCGGCATCGGTCTGGGCAGTTCTACCTTTGGTCGTGAGATTGGGCCTGACGAGGCGTTTGCCGTGCTCGACCATGCCGTGGCGCGCGGCGTGACGTGCCTCGATACGGCGGCGCTGTACTCGTCGGGCGAGGCCGAGCGGATCGTCGGTATCTGGCTGGCGAGCCGTCGGCCGGCCGCGGGGTCACTGATGCTCGCAACCAAGATTTACCCGCCTTATTCTGCGGCGGCGATGACTGCGGCCCTGACGGCCTCGCTCGGCCGGCTTGGGGTTGGCGCGGTGGACGTACTCTATCTCCACAAGTGGGACGAGTCGGCGGCCTTGCCCGAGGCGCTCGATACGCTGGATGCCTTTGTCCGGCAGGGCCGAGTGAGGGCAATTGGGGCGAGCAACTTCACTCTGGATCAGCTTGCTCTGGTCCGACATCGCCAGGCCGAGCGCTGCGTGGTGCGATTCACCTATCTCCAGAACAACCACAATCTGGCCGTGAGGGAGGCGGATCCGGCGGTACGGGCATTCTGCGCGGAACTCGGCCTCGCAATTGTCACCTACAGTCCGCTTGGCGCTGGCTTCCTGACCGGCAAACACCGCGCCCAAGTGGCGCGGGGCTCCCGGTTTGACGTGTCGCCGGGCCATAAGGACGTGTATTTCAACGAGGCCGCTTGGCGCCGCCTGGACCGGCTCGAAGCAGTGGCCGCGCGCTCCGGCCTTTCTCAGGCAAAGCTCGCGCTGGCCTGGGCGTTTCACCAGGCCGGGGTGGCCCAAGTGGTGGTCGGCGCTCGCCATACGGCGCACATCGAGCAGGCTCTGGATGCCCGCCAGTACTACAACCCTGGCCTGCTGGCGGAGCTTGAGGCGGATTGATCCCATGAACGCGGCCCTTCTTGGCCTGTCCCATCCCCATTCCGGCGCCCTGCTGGCCACGCTGGAGAATCTCCGCGAGATACGGCGGATCTTGCTCTGGAGCGAGGATCCGCGCGCTGACCGGAGCCCACGGTTGCCGCGGAGCCGCAAGGCCGAGCCGGTCTCCGGCAATCTCGACGCGGTGCTCGCTAGGTGCGACTTCGCGGTGGTGGCCGTGCGGCACGACCAGGCGGCGGCGGTGGCGCACCGCGTGCTGGCGGCGGGAAGGCACCTGCTTGCCGAGAAGCCGGTGGGGCTGACGGCTGCGCAGATCCTGCCGCTGCAACGGGCCGCGGCCCGGGCCGGGCTGGTGGCGGGTGTGCTGTACGCGCGACGGGCGCATCCTTGCGTGGTTGCACTGCGCCGCCACGCGGCGGAAGCCGGGCCGTGGCTCTCCCATGAGGCACGCTTCCTCACCACCCAGGTTCGCTTTCGCGATCCGAACTCGTGGCTCTTCCGTCGCAGGACTGCGGGCGGAGGCATTCTCCTTTGGCTGGGTTGCCACTACCTTGACCTCCTGCAGCACATCTCGGGCGACCCGATTACCGGAGTGGCGGCGCGAATGGCCACGCGTTCGGGTGAGCGCATCGAGGTCGAGGACGTGGCCGCACTGACCCTGGAGTTTGGCTCGGGCGCCGTGGGGACATTTCACACAGGCTACACCCTGACCTCGAGCGGTGGCGGTTACCTCAACGCCGCGGGTTACGACGCCTACCTGAGCTGCAACGGCCGCACCGGGCGTCTTGTGTGGCCGGGAATCTCGCCCGCGGTGGAAATGGATTTGCCGGCGGGACGGCTCGCGCGCCGGTTCAGGCTCCGGCCGACTGACTCCTACGGCGGCGCGTCCGGGGAGGCGTTCGTCCGCCAGTATGTCGCGGCGATTCACCATGGAGCGGAGCCTCCCGCTTCGCTGGCGGATGCGGTGCGCACGGCCCGGATCATCGAAGCTGCCGAATTCTCCTCGCGTACACACCGGATGGTTCGGGTGGCAGCGACCGCGAAAACATGAAGAACCTCTGTTGGCTTGCTTTGGCCTGCACCGGCTGGCTGCAGGGTGAGGTCACCTTGGCCCCGGTCTTCACGGATCACATGGTGCTGCAGCGCGACCAGGCGCTGCCGGTCTGGGGCCGCTCGGTGCCGGTTGCGAGGGTACAGGTCGATTTTGGAGGACAGGCGGTGGCTGCCACGGCCAACCGGGAGGGTCGCTGGCTGGTCCGTCTTCCCCCTCAGCCTGCCAGCGCTGTTCCTCGGACACTGCGCGTGTCTGCCTCGGACGGTTCTGTGGTGGCGATCACCGACGTGCTGGTGGGAGAGGTCTGGATTTGCGCCGGCCAATCGAACATGGAGTGGCCGTTAGCGAAGGAGGCTCACGCGCCGGCCGAGCTTCCGCGGGCGGTCCATCCGTCCATTCGGTTCTACAACCCCGACTATGCGGGTAAAGGCGCCGGCGGTAGTCCCTTTTCGCCGGCGACCATGGCACGGCTCACTCCGGCGGGCTTCTTCCAGGGCAAATGGGAGACATGCACCCCGGCGAGCGCGGCCTCGATGTCTGCCATCGGCTACTATTTTTCTCGCGATCTCGAGCAGGCGCTCGGCGTGCCGGTCGGGGTGATTCATCTCGGCGTGGGAGGTAGCCCAGCCGAGGCCTGGGTGAGGCGCGAGATCCTCGCCGGCGACGCCACGCTGTGTCGCGTCGTGGCGGGGGATTGGCTGGAAAACACCGCGCTCGAGTACTGGTGCCGCCAGCGCGGACGCGAGAATTTGGCCCAGGCGATTTCATCCCGGGCAGGCGCGCCTGCGGTTGGTGACGAGGGAGGACCGAACCATGCGTTCAAGCCGGGCTTCCTCTGGTCCGCGGGGATCGAGCCACTGTTGCCGTTGGCAGTTCGCGGCGTTCTTTGGTATCAGGGAGAGAGCAATTCGCTCAGCCTGGCGCGGGTTCGCCAGCATGAGGCGATATTCCCCTTGCTCGTGACGGACTGGCGGGAACGGTGGGGTCGGCCGGACCTTCCGTTTCTTTGCTGCCAGCTCTCGGGCATCGAGGCGAATCCCTACCATTCCGAGTTCTGGCCGGAGTTCCGCGACAGCCAGCGCCGGCTGACCGACGCGATCCCGGCGACCTGTCTGGTGGTGACGGCCGACGTCGGTGACCGGATGAGCGTGCACCCGCTGGACAAGGCCACGGTGGCCGACCGACTCCTCCGGGTCGCGCTGGCCCGAACATACGGACGCGATCTCGAATTCAGCGGGCCCCGGCCCGGATCGTGGCGGGTGGAGGGCAATGAACTCGTAGTCGTTTTTTCTCATGCCGAGGGTTTGGGCACGCGCGACCACCAGGAGCTCAGGGAATTCGAGGTGGCCGGTGCGGATGGCTTGTTTCACCCGGCCGCCGCAAGGCTGGTTGGGGCAACGGTCCGAGTCGCGAGTCCGGACGTGCCGGGTCCCCGGCGCGTTCGCTACGCTTGGCGACCTTTCTCATTGGGCAATCTCGTCAACTCGGCCGGGCTGCCCACCTCGACGTTCGCGTTATCAGTGGGCGAAATTCCGCGCGGGCCGGACTAGGAGTGAATGACTGGCGGCCTAGCAAACTGGGTCACACATCAGGTAACACAGTGCGGCAATGTTCTAGCTTGTGTTAGGATGTGTTCCCATTCGCAGCGCGCCCCATCCTAGGGGCCATTTTCGCAGATCCGGGTTCGAGTCCCGGCTTGGGCACCACCTCGAACTCCCCGCGATCCGGGGAGTTAACCCTCAGGAAGATATGCGGGCCTGAGCTTCCGCCTGAATGTCGGCGAAGAACGCCTCGAGCTTGCTCGGGCGGTGCAGGTCGAGTTCGAGGAGGATTTCCTGGTCTGGCACGGGACGCGGACCGCTGGCCGCCATCGCCCGGGCCAGCCGGCCGACGTAGAGGGCCTGAGCCAGGGGAGTCGAGGGCTTGCGGTACTGGCGGCCGACCGTCGTGACCACGTGTTCCGGGAACGAAAGTTGGGTCAGCACCTCGGAGCTGAACTTGCTCTGGTCGTGGCCGTAGCGCGTGCGCTCGTCGACCGAGTACTCCTCCGCAAAGCCGGTGGACGCGAGGCAGCGGGGATTGTGAGCCTGAACCCACAGGCGGTTGACCACCAGCGAGCCGATCTGGTGCATCAGGCCGACCATGTAGGCACCCGGGCGGTCGGCACCGAGCCGGCCGGCGGTCATCTCGGCACCCACGGCGGCATACACCGCGTTGCGCCACAGCGCGTCGCTCGGCATCGCGTAGGCCCGCAGCGGCGTAACCATCGAGGCCCGGGCCAGGACCTGGGCAAAAATCCGCGCCAGCTGGGCTGAGCCAAGGCGGTTGACCGCGTCCGCGATCGTCGCGCAGGGCTGGCGGCTGAAAAACGTCGAGTTGGCCACCGCCATCACCCGCGCCGTCAGCGTCGGGTCCGTCCGCATGTGCTCGGCGAGGTCCGCGGCGTTGTACTCCGACGTGTTCAGGAGTTCCTGCACCCGGGCGACCGAGCGCGACAGCGGCAGTGAACCCGACGCGAGGTAATTGCGTACGATGTCTGCGCAGTTGGATTGCGACTGGGAAGGGAGGGATGCGGTGGCGGCGCTCACGATAGAGTTATCCTCAACTGTCGACACTGTAGGCGCCGGCTTAAGTGCGGGAACTACGCTAGCGGCGGGTGGTAGAGGAAGAATTCGGCGGCATTAGGAAAATCCCTATCGTTCGGGCCGTGATGGGCGGGATTTCGCGGCCTACTTCCGGGCCGGCGGGGGGTCGCGCGGCTTGTCGGGTCCCGGTCAGGGCCTAGCATCGGCGGTCCCAGCTCCATTCCCCCCATGAAACCATCCAAACCCGTCGTCGGGATCATCGATTGGGCGAAGTCGCCCCAAAGCGAGCCGGAGTGCCTGCTGGAGCGGGAGGTGATTGGGGATGCTGCGGACGTGAAGTACTTTGTGTGTCACAGTGACGCGGAATTCACCGAGGAGCTGTGTGGCGTCCAGGCACTGATCGTGTGGCACAACACGCCCATCACGGCCGCCGGGATCAGCCGGCTGAAGGACTGCCGGGTGATCGTCCGCAACGGCGTCGGGTTCGACTCGGTCGACGTGAAGGCCGCCCGGGCGCGGGGCATCACGGTGTGCAATGTGCCGGATTACGGCACCGAGGAGGTCGCCGACCATGCCATTGCCCTGGCGCTGGCCCAATGCCGCCAGCTGTTCCCGCTCGATGCGGAGGCGAAGCGCCTCCGCTGGACGATCCCGGCGCAGTCGAAGCTGCGACGGCTGCGCGAGCTGACCTTTGGCGTTGTCGGTCTCGGCCGGATCGGCACGGCCGCCGCGCTGCGGGCGAAGGCGCTCGGTTTCCGGGTGTGCTTCCACGACCCCTATCTGGCCAACGGCGTCGACAAGGCCGTCGGCGTGGAGCGGGTCGGCTCGCTGGACGACCTGCTGCGCCGGGCCGACGTGCTGTCGCTCCATTGTCCGCTGAATGACGAGACGCACCACCTGATTGCCGAGCGCGAGCTCGCCCTGCTGAAGCCGTCGGCGTTCGTGGTGAACACCGCCCGCGGAGCCGTCATCCAGAAGACCGCCTTGCTGGCGGCGCTGCGGGAAGGCCGGCTGGCCGGCGCGGGACTCGACGTGGTGGAGGGCGAGCCGCTGCAGACCGCCGAGGAGGCGGCCACGCCCAATCTCATCGTCACGTGCCACGCCGCGTTCTGCAGCGTGGAGTCGAAGCAGGAAATGCGGCGCAGTTCCGCGCGGCTGGCCCGCATCTCGGTGCGGGGCGAGCCGCTGTACAACGTCGTGAACTGACGCGGCGGCTCGGCCGGAACGAGAGAGTTGAAGGTTGAAAGACCTCGGTTGAAAGCCGAAGCCCCACGGCGGCGCTGCTGCGATTCGTGGGGTGCCTGCTTCTTGTCGTTCGGCGAATTTGGGTAGGTGTCGCCTGAGCGACCCATCTTGCAGGCCGCAGGCCTGTCAGCTTTCAACCGTCAACTTTCAACTGTCCGAATCCGGCTCAGCCGACGGGATTAGGATCGGGCTCGGGTGGGACCGGCTCGGGCGCGCTGCCGCGGTCGCGCAGCGGCCGCCACCAGAACCAGTACATGCCGGCCGCGCCGACGAGGAAGATCGGGAGGGTGCACCAGAACGCCGAGTAGGCCTTGATCACGAGCTGCATCGGCAGCAGGAAGAGCGTCACCTGCCAGACCAGCGTGAACGGCACCGCGATGATATCGTTCCGGTTCTCGCGGTCCATCGCGACCCGCTCGGCGCCCTGGACCTCGCGATGGAGCGGACCCCAGAACCCGAACGGGCGGGTGGTGCGGTAGAAATTGCGCAGGACGGGCAGCGGCGTGGGTGCCGTCAGCAGCGAGCCGAGGAGGGTGCCGGCGAACGAGAGGCCCGCGGTGAGCAGGAACTGGCGCGGCTCGCTCAGGTGCGGCGCGAGCAGCCGCTGGGCGACGGCGCCGACGCCGCCGGCCACGGTGCCGCCGACGCAGCCCCAGGCGTTGCAGCGCC
>CAYYGV010000019.1:0-42932 GCA_964471615.1 uncultured Opitutaceae bacterium | reverse complement strand
TTGCTTGGTGTTAGGTCATGAAAGCCGCCTCGTGAGAGGCGGCTTTTATGTTTTGGGGTGGGGCGCGTAGGCCCCGGGGCGCGTTATCCGCCGTCCGAACCGCGTCACCGTTCCAAGTTTCGCTTGCACTGCCGCCTGACGGCCATTTGCTGCGCGTTGCCTGTAGGGGTGCCCTCCGCGGAGGGCTGAGATTGCGGCGCGCTCGGCCGCTCGACCCTTCGAACCTGAACGGATCATGCCGACGAAGGAAACAGCAGGCGCTGTCAGCGCCCCCCGGCCAACAGCGCCGCTCCCTCCGCCGGGAGTCGGTTTCAGGATGGGCATCCAAAGCCACCATGAAACCTTCCTTCCCGCCTCTCGCCGCCGCCCTCGTGCTGGCCTCTTCCTTGTTTCCGGCCGCTGTCCGCGCCGACGACAACGCCGATGTGACCCGGCTCTCGCCTTTCGTCGTCACGGGCCTGCCCGCCGAGGCTTCCGTCAATCCGCTCACGCGCGAGCCGTCGTCCGTCCTCGGTGACGATCGCGACCTGCTGTCGACGCCCCGCGCCGTCAGCTCGCTCACAACCGCGCTCTTCAACGAGCGCCAGATCCATGGCGTGCGGGAGATCCTGCTCTATTCGCCGTCCGCCTATGCCGGCGCGAGTTACGGCAAGACCACCGTGCCAAATCTCCGCGGCGACATCGCCGAAACCTACCTCAACGGCCAGCGGCTCAGCTACAATCTCTACGGGTACTTCCCGTCGTTCAACGGCGTCGAGGCGATCGATCTCGTGCGCGGGCCGGGTTCGGCCGTCTTCGGCGCGGGCTATTTCACCGGCGGCTACGTGAACTATGTCACGAAGCAGCCCAATTTCTCCGCCGCCAGCACGGTCGTCACCACCCGCGTCGGCACCTGGGTCCCCGGCGAGACCAGCTATCTCAACGGCTCCGTGCAAGTCGACGCCACCGCGCCGATCTCGGACCGGCTGGCCTGGCGCGTCAGTTTCGAGACCAAGGGCGGCGACACGTTTTGGAAGAAGAACGATGTCCGCGACGACCGCGCCGACGTCTTTCTCGCGCTGAGCTGGCGCCCGAATGCCGTCACCCGCGTCGACACGAATCTCCAGTATATCTGGCAGGCCTCGCCCGAGGTTCTCGGCGTCAATCGTGTCAACCAGCAGCTCATCTGGCACGACACCTATTACACCGGCGCCTCGGCCGATCTTGGTCTGCCCGGACCCATCCCGGCCACGGCCGCCGTGAAGCTGCCGTGGGACACCACATTGTTTTCGAAGGGTGATTTCTCCAATGCGAACATTGCGCGCGGCCAAGTGATCGTGACACACGACTTCTCACCCGAGATCCAACTAGTGAACCGCTCCCTCTACGAGCACGTCGACCGGCGCCGTGCGCACCAGTTCGAGTATGCCGAATACGTCACGCAGGACACCGCCGAGAACCGCACCGAGGCGCACCTGAAGTTCACCACCGCGGACCTGCCGCAGTCGGTGATTGTCGGGTTCACGGCGCGCTACGAGGGACGTGAGAGCTACACGAACTACTTCAACGAGTACTTCTACAATTTCGACCTCACGGATCCGTCGCGCGTGTTCAATTTCCGCGACGAGTACCCGAACAGCACCTTCCCGGGCTTCATCGGTCCTGGCGGACGCGAGTTTTTCCCGGCGAGCTACGACAGTCCCGAGACCGTGCGCAGCGAGACTTGGAATCCCGCGGCGTTCTGGCAGCAGGAGATCGCGCTCACCCGCGAGGTGTCGGCCATCGTCGGCTTCCGGATGGACGCATTCTACGCGCGGGCCAAGGACCCGCTCGGCGACGCGGCCGGGGTGCCGTGGCGCGACGCCGAGAAGGTGAGCTCGCTCTCGCAGGCGTACAGTCTCGTGTACCGGCCGTCGAAGACTGTCTCGTTCTACCTGACGCACGACCGCATCCGCGCAGCCAACGGCAATGTCACGGGCGGCGGCGTCATACTCAACCTCCCGGACGGCCAGATCAACCGCGAGGACTTCCGCAACCTCAGCGAGCTCGTCGAGGCGGGCGTGAAGACCGCGCTGCTCGACAACACGCTCTTCGCCGCCGCCACCGCCTTCCAGCAGGACCGCTCGCGGGTTTCGCTGAAGGGCAAGAAGAACAACATCACGCTGCACGGCCTCGAACTGGAGACGACGTACCAGCCGGCGACGCGGCTGAGTCTCACGGCGAACGCGACCTTCCAGAGCGGCCACTACGTGAACGCGGCGCCGTATCAGGCGGGCGGGCGTGACATCTACACGGCCTACGCGCTCGGCCGCGGGCCGGGCGGACTGGGTTCATCGACGGGATTCTATGATCCGTTCGCGAACCAGGTTTCGGCGGGCGACTGGCCGCTGCTGGGATTCTCAAACACGATGCTCAACGGCAGCGTGCGCTATCGCTGGGACAACGGCTTTGGCGTGGGCGGCAACGTCGAGTGGGCGAGTCGCCAGCGTGGCAATCTCGACGACCAGTGGCACATTCCCGCGCAGTACACACTGAATGCCTCGGTGTTCTACGACGCGAAGCGCTGGTCGGTGAATGTCGACTTCCTGAACGTCACGAACCAGCACAACTGGATCCACAACGGCGACGTCTACACCGCGAGCGAGCTGATCTTCCCCGAGCTGCCGTTCCGGATGGAAGGCTACTTCAAGATCCGGTTCTGAAGCACGAAAGTGGGCTCACAGGAGGTAACGGAGGGAACTGAGGTGTCGGCGGAGGTTGGGGTGCTGAGGGGCTCGCTGGAGGGACGGAGGTGGTCTTTACCACGGATTACACGGATTTTGGCGGGGGAGACCGGAGGAGTCCTCACGGACCGTCGCGTTGCGCTGCGCGCAACGCTAGGTCCGTTCGGGCCTGGGATACGATCCGGTATGGCCGGGTCCCCTCGAACCCGCCCTGCGGACTGCGCAGCGACGCCAGTCGGTGCGCAGTCCGCGGAGCATCGTCCGTCTCATCAGCCTAATCCCTGAAGTCCGCGGTAAAAGCCCCCTCAGTCAAACCAGCAGGCCCATCAGCACCCCCGCCCAACCTCCGTTCCCTCCTGTGCAATCTGCCTTTGAACCCTTCCCGCCTTTCCCCCGGATTTCGTGCTTTCGCCGGTCGGTTCCCGCGCATTGGCTAGCGGCATGATTGGATTGCTCGAAGGCAAGGGGACCCCGGCCAAGAAACCGCCCGAGCGCTGTTTCATCCTCCGCCTCACCGTCGTCGGCTGCCAGCCGCGGGTGTGGCGGCGCCTCCTCGTCCGCGAGTCCATGTGGCTCTCGCGGCTCCACGACAGCATCCAGGTCATCTTCGACTGGTACGATTACCAGACCCACGCCTTCAATTTCGACGACCTGCGCTACGGGAACCCGCTCCGGCGCGACGAGCTCACGATCGAGGACGACCGCGACGTCAGCCTGGCCGACCTCGACCTCGAGCACCGGGCCCAGTTCACCTACGGCTACCACTTCGGCGAGGGGTGGCAGGTCGAGATCAAGGTCGAGAAGGTCGTGGCCCTGGAAAAGGGCACGGCGTACCCCAGCTGCATTGGCGGCGAGCGGGCGGGGCCGCCCGAGGACTGCGGCGGAATCGAGGCCTTTCACGACATGCTGGCCTGCGTCAAGGAGCCGGACACCGATTTGGGCCGGGAATGGCTCGAGTGGCTTGGGCCGGATTACGACCCTGAAACCTGCGATCTGGAGAAGCTGAACAAGGCACTTAAAAAATTGGCCAAGTAGGCTTGGGACAGGGATTAGGCTGCGATCTGACGGTCAGCGAAAGATCGTTTTCTTGACGGTTGGGCCCGGGTCCACAGGTTGCGGCCGTTCTTTGCAGTCCTGGTCAGCCAGGAGTTGTCGCGGCGAGTCGCCGTGACGCCTCCATCTGACCATGAAAAAAAGGACAAGACAGCTCTACGTGATCAGTCCGGGTTTCTCCTCGGGCATGGCGTTTGTGGGCTGGGACGCGGGTGAAGACCCGTACCAGCGCGCGAACGACTATTACGCCGACGAGGATGAGCCGGTTGAGGAACGTGAGAGCCTGCGACGCAACTGGACGCAGGCGTTTAAGCACCTGCCCAAGGTGTGGAAGCGTCTCGTCCAAAATCCGCTGTGGCGCCCGGCCTCCAAGCCGATCGCTTCGGCCTAAAGTAGCAAACTACGCCGGGGCGGGGGAGAAATCCTCCGCCCCGGTTTTTTTTGTGCCCGCGCTTCGCACCGGGGTTACGTCTTAAGCGGAGGATTTGGGAGATGGAAGTTGGATGATAGGAGATGGAAGCCACACCCGCCAGCCTGTGCCGGGCCCGCGGTATTCGATCTCCGAACTGCGATCTCCGATCTCCGCCGTGCCGCTCCGCAGCACGGCATGGCACGGCTTAATGCGATTCCGCGAAGCTGGTGATCGAGTGCCACTCGAGCACCTCCTGCAGCAGCGCCCGCTCGGTGCGCAGCACGATCCGCTCGAGGCTGTTCCAGGTCTGGCAGAAGCTCACCTGCTTCCGGCTGTCCTCGAGCATCGCGCGCATCTCGCGGTAGCGCGCGACGCGCCGCTGGAGGTCGTTGATCGAGATCAGCGAGATCAGCGCCGCGGCCAGCACGGGCAGGGTGATCGGCAGGAAATAGAACACGGTCTTCACGACCCACGCCGGCGCCTCGAACTCGAACGTGTGCGTGATCGCGTACGCCGCGGTGCTCGCCAACGCGAGCAGCGTGGCGATCCAGAACCCGAGTTTCAGCCGCGTGAACTGCGGCAGGGCCCGTCCCTCCTGGCGCCGATAATACGCCAGCTGGTCGTCGATGCGTTTCTCGAGGTAGATTCGCTTGAACTCCTCCATCGTCACCGGCCGTGCCGCCGTCGACCGGCTGTGCAGGATGTGCAGCGAGCGCGTCAGGCCGCGCACGCCCGGGAGCCCGAGGTCCTGGAACAGCGGCGCCGCCCGCGGCAGCCCCCACGTCGCGAGCGCCGAGCGGCAGAACTCCGCCGCGAGCCGGCAGCGCACCCAGCTGTGGTGCGAGTGCGTGTGGTGGCGCAGCACCATCGCTACGCCCAGCGCACCCGCGAGACACGCCAGCTTGCCCCACGGCAGGGCCGTGAAATGCAGCCCGTACGCCAGGCCCGCCGCCGCGAGCACGGTTGCGATCACATGCAGCAGCACGGTCGACACGATCAGCCGACGGAACTGCGGCGCGCCGTGACTTGCCGCATGGTCGCACTTCTGCTGGAATTGGAAGATCGCGTCTGGCGCCTTGAACGGATTCTGCGCCCACGCGTTCGTGGCTCCCGGCAGCTGGTTGAGGTTGACGAGGCTCGCGTCGCTCCGCTCAAGCCGCTCCCAGTTCTCCCGCCGAAGTTCAAACGTGTGCGCGTCGATCACGACCACCGGCCGGCCGATCGCCTTGGCGTATTCCACGACGTCCGCCGTGCCGCCCTTGCCGCGCGCCGGCTGTCCGTCCCAAATCGCCAGCAGCACATCCGCGCCGTTGATCGTCTCCATCCCGCAGTCGAGGTAGGCGTCCTCCCGCTCCCCGTTCTCGGTGATCACCCGGACTTCCTCGGCGCGCTCCAGGGTCGCCTCGACCGACTCCCACTCCGCCGGGGTGAAATCCTTGGCGAACTCCGCGCGCGGCAGGGGCAGGATAGCGTGCCACGACAATCCCAGCGCGAGGGATTCGCGGACGAAAAGCTGGTCGCTGCCGATCGCGATCGACGAAAGCGCGATCCATTCGCCGGGCGCCTCCCGCTGCAGCATCTCCAGCGCCGCCCGGATGGCCGGGGCCGCCTTCTCCGGATCGGAGAGCTGCCGGTGACCGGAAAACCCCACGACATGGAACAGGGGCAGCTGGCTGACAGGGCTGGCGTGGGGTGACATGTCTCCGGCGGTGTGGTGTAAAACCGCTGGCAGCGGGGATTTGGGCTGGCAAGGCCGAACCTTAACCACCATATAAGGCGGCGTTTTATGCCTGAGCAGACGAAATCATCGGCCAGGGCAGGGGAGTCCGACCCTTGGCCTGGCGCCGAAACCGCTGCCTCGCCGCCCCGCCGCCGACTCGGCGACGGCTGACGCGCTCCCACAACAGCGCTCCGGTCCCGCTCCAGCTGATGCACTTCGAACCTTTCCACCCCTGCCTCCCTGCCGTCCCGACGGCAGCCGCCTGACCCATGGCCGAATCGTCCAAGGCGATTTTCCTGAGCTATGCGCGCGAGGATGCCGACGCGGCGCGCCGGATTGCCGACGCGCTCCGCAGCCAGGGCCTGGAGGTGTGGTTCGACGAGAACGAGCTCCGCGGCGGTGACGCCTGGGATGCGAAGATCCGCCGGCAGATCGCCGACTGCACGCTGTTCGTGCCCATCATCTCGCGTCACACCCAGGAGCGCGGGAAAGGCTACTTCCGCCTCGAGTGGAAACTCGCGGTTGAGCAGACGCACCTGATGGCCGACGGCATGGTGTTCCTCGCGCCGGTGGTCGTGGACGACACGCCGGAAAGCGGCTCGGTGGTTCCGCCCGAGTTCATGCGCGTGCAGTGGACCCGCCTCCCCGGTGCCCTGCCCACGCCGCAGTTTATCGAGCAGCTGCGCCGGCTCCTGGGCGCACCGACGAAACCGGCCTCGGCTCCAGCCCACCGCGAGAGCGCGGCTCCGGTCCCATCCGCGCCGCGGCGCGGATCGAAGACGGCCATCGGGATGGCCGCATCCGTCTTCATCGTGGTGGCCGGCGTCCTCTATTGGCAGCGCTCCGCGCGGACCGAGCCCGTGGTGGTGCCGCCGCCGGCCCCCGTCCCGGCGGCCAAGGCCGCAGCTCCGGCTCCAGTCGCCAACGACAAGTCGATCGCGGTGCTCCCGTTCGCGAACATGAGCGAGGAAAAGGACAGCTCGTTCTTCACCGACGGCATCCACGAGGATATCCTGACCAACCTGGCGCTCGTGCGGCAGCTGCGGGTCGTCTCGCGGACCTCGGTCATGCAGTACCGCAACACGACCAAGTCCATCAAGCAGATCGCCGCCGAACTCGGCGTGGCCTACGTGCTGGAGGGCAGCGTGCGCCGCGCGGGCAACAAGGTGCGGGTGACGGGCCAGCTGATCCACGCCGCGACCGACGAGCATGTCTGGGCCAAGGCCTACGACCGCGACCTCACCGACATCTTCGGCATCCAGGCGGAACTCTCGCAGCAGATCGCCCAGGCCCTCCAGGCCGCGCTTTCGCCGCAGGAGACCCAGCTCCTGGAGCGCCGGCCGACCCAGAACCTTGCCGCGTACGACGCGTACGTGAAAGCGCGCCAGCTGCGGCAGCAGGTGTTGATGCTCGAAGCGGAGCCGCTGCTGAAGACCGCGGTCACCCTCGATCCGCAGTTCGCCCAGGCCTGGGCGGAGCTCGGCTCGCTGCACGCCCAGATGTACTTCGGGGACATCGATCACTCGGCGGCGCGCCTCGCGGATGCCAAGGCGGCGATCGACCGGGCGGTGCAGTTGGCGCCGGACGCGCCCGAGACCATCGAGAAACTCGGCGACTTCTACTATTACGGCTACCGCGACTACACCCGCGCCGCCGAGCAATACCGGCGACTCGCGGTGCTGCGGCCCAATGATGCCGTGGTCCAGGGTTCCATGGGCCTGATCCACCGGCGGCAGGGTCTTTGGCGCGAGTCGGTCGCAGAGCTCTCCCGCGCCGTGGAGCTCGAGCCGCGCAATCTCCGCTACACCCGCACGCTCGTGCAGCTCTACACCGGGCTCCACCGCTACGCCGACGCGATGGCGGTGCAGCGGAGAATCGTGGAGCTGTACCCGGAGAGCTTGGATGACCAGGGGCTGGCGGTGATCCTGAATCACACGGCGACCGGGTCCGTGCGCGAGGTCAAGGCCTGGCTGGAATCGCTCAAGCCGACACCGGAGCAGGCACAAAGAGTCCACTTCTGGCGGATGCTCGTGGCCCGGCTGGAGCGTGACTATGACACGGCGGTGCGGCTGAACCGGGAGCAGCGCTATTTCGACGGGTTCAGCGAGCCGCATTGGTCGCAGGACGCGACCGGGGCCCTGGTCATGCTGCTGCACGGCGACACCGACGATGCCCGTATCTGGGCGGCGTCCGCCGAGGTCGAGGGCCGGGCGGAATTGGCGCAGAAACCCTCGGCGGCGGCGTGGTCCGCGATGGCGACGGTCTGCATCGTGCAGGGCCGGTACGCCGATGCGCTGCGCTGCGCCCAGTCGGCCAAGGACTTCGCCCCGGAGTCCGCGGATACGGCAAGCGGGCCCCCGTTCAGCATCGCGTATGCCCAGGCGCTGGCCTGGAGCGGGGACAAGGCGGGCGCCCTCAAGGAGCTCGCCCGCCTGCTGCGCACGCCCTACGGCGAGAACGTCCATGACGCGCGGGGGAATCCCCTCTGGCATCCGCTGCTGGGCGACCCGGCCTTCGAGGCCCTGCTGGCCGACCCTGCGAACAACGCCCCGCTCCTCTAGACCTCAGGTGCTCCGATGAATTCCACCTCCACCCGCAGTTCGACCCCCTCGGCGCCTCCCTTCAGCGATGATGTCTGGGAGGACCTCCTCAACTACATCGAGGAAAAGCGCGTCATCCCGATCATCGGTCCCGAGCTCCTCAAGGTGGACACCGAGTCGGGTCCGCGCCTCCTGCTCGAGTGGCTCGCCGAGAAGCTCGCTGCGCGCCTCAACGTCGACGCGACCCCGCTCCCGCGTCCGCTCACGCTCAACGACGTCGTCTGCAGCTACCTCACCAACCACGGTCGCCGCGAGGAGGCCTACACGCGCCTGCGCACGATCATGCGCGAGGCCGCGTTCGCCCCGCCGCTCCCGCTGCGCCAGCTCGCCGAGATCACCGACTTCAATCTCTACGTCTCCACCACCTTCGACCCGCTGCTCGAGCAGGCTATCAACCAGGTGCGCTTCGGCGGCAACCCCCAGACCGAGGTCATCGCCTACGCGCCCAATCGCGTCGCCGACCTGCCCGTCGAGCGCGACGACCTGCAGCGGCCCGTCGTGTATCATCTGCTCGGCCGGCTCTCCGCCTCGCCGACCTACGTCATCTCCGACGAGGACATGCTCGAGTTCGTCTGCGCGCTGCAGAGCGAGCACCTCACGCCGGAGAAGCTCTTCCACGCCCTGGAGCACAATCACCTGCTCGTGATCGGCTCCGACTTCTCGAACTGGCTCGCGCGGCTGTTCCTGCGCATGACCAAGCGCCGGCGGCTGTCCGACCCGCGCGACGTCGGCGAGATCCTCGCCGACAGCCACAGCCTCGCCGACGTGCGGCTCGTGTCCTTCCTCCAGCAGGTCAGCGTCCGCACCCGGATGTTCTCCGGCGCCGAGGAGTTCGTCGCTGAGCTGCATCGCCGCTGGATGGCCCGCCACGCGAAGGCCGCCCCGGCTGCCGCGGGCTCCAACCCGCCGATGCGGTTCCTGCCCCCGGCCCGCGAGATGCCCGAGCACGCGGTGTTCATCTCCTACGCCCGCGAGGACCTCGCCGCCGTGCAGCAGCTCAAGGCGGGGCTCGACGCCGCGGGCATCGTGACGTGGTTCGACCAGGACCGGCTCGAGAGCGGCGACGACTACGACCGGAAGATCCGGCAGAACATCAGCCGCTGCTCCTATTTCATCCCGGTGGTCTCGGCCACGACGCAGCGCCGGCTGGAGGCCTACTTCCGGCGCGAGTGGAGCTACGCCGTCGACCGCACGCGCGCCATGGCCGACGGCGCGGTGTTCGTCCTGCCGGTCTGCATCGACGACACCACCGAGGCCGACGCGGTCGTGCCCGAGAAATTCAAGGCCATGCACTTTGCGCGGCTGCCCGGCGGATCGGCGACGCCCGAGTTCGCCCGCCGCCTCCAGGATCTTTTCAACGCCCGCCGCGCATGACCCCTTCCGCGCCCGCCCCCGTTCCCACCGTCGACGCCCAGCATCCATGGCTGGGCCTGGTCTCCTTCACGGAGGAGACCCGCGCCTTCTTCCACGGCCGCGAGGAGGAGGCCGCCGAGCTCAGCCGGCGCGTGCAGCGCAAGCTCCTCACCGTGCTCTTCGGCCAGTCGGGCCTCGGCAAGACGTCGATCCTGCAGGCCGGCCTCGTGCCGCGGCTGCGGCCGGAGGGATTTTGTCCCGTCTATGTGCGCCTCGACTACGACCCGCACTCGCCGTCGCCCGCGGACCAGATCAAGCGCGCCGTCTTCCGCGCGACCGAGGCTGCCGGCACCTGGACCAAGTCCGGCTCGGCCGTCGCCGGCGAGACGCTCTGGGAGTTCCTGCACCATCGCGACGACGTGCTCAAGGACGCGGGCGGCCGGACCCTGATCCCGATCCTGATCTTCGACCAGTTCGAGGAGATCTTCACCCTGGCGCAGTCCGACGACGCCGGCCGGCGCCGCGCGCAGGAGTTCCTCGCCGACCTCGCCGACCTGGTGGAGAACCGGCCGCCGCGCGCGCTCGAGGCCCGCATTGACCGCGACGAGGCGGACGCCGCGAAGTTCGACTTCGCCCGCGCCGACTACCGCATCCTCATCTCGCTCCGCGAGGACTACCTCGCCCACCTCGAGGGCCTGAAGGCCCAGATGCCGTCGGTGACGCAGAACCGCATGCGCCTCGCGCGCATGACGGGCGCGCAGGCGGTGGCGGCGGTGCGCTCGCCGGCGCCGCACCTCGTGAGCGAGGCCGTGGCAGAATCGATCGTGCGGTTCGTGGCCGGCGGCACCGAGCTGGAGCGCGCGGAGGTTGAACCGTCGCTCCTCAGCCTGATCTGCCGCGAGCTGAACAACACCCGCCTTGCGCGCGGCCACGCCGAGATCTCGGCCGACCTGCTGGCGGGCTCGCGCGACACCATTCTCACGGAATTCTACGAGCGTGCGCTGACCGACCAGCCCACCGGCGTCCGGATCTTCATTGAGGACGAGATGCTGACGGAGTCCGGCTACCGCGAGAGCGTGGCCGAGGAGCGCGTGCGCAAGGCCTTCGCGGCGGCGGGCGCGCCGGCGGACGCGCTGGCGAAGCTCGTCGACCGGCGCCTGCTGCGCGTCGAGGACCGCCTCGACCTGCGCCGGGTGGAGATCACCCACGACGTGCTGTGCAGCGTGGTGAGCGCAAGCCGCTCGGTCCGTCACGAACGTGAGGCGCTGGAGGAGTCGAAGCGCCAATTGGCCGCCCAGCAGGAGCGCGAGCGCGCGACGCGCCGGGCCCTGGTCCGGGCACGCCTGGTGGCCGCGGTCGCGAGCGTCCTGATGCTGGTGGCCCTCGCCGGCGCGGTCTTCGGCTGGATCAGCCTGCGGCGGGCGCGGGCTGCCGAGGCGCAGACCCAGGCGGCGCGCCAGCTGGCTGAGCAGGCGCGCGGCGAGTCCGAGAAGCTGATCGCCTTCCTGCTCGAGGATTTCTACCAGGAGCTCATGCCGACCGGCCGCGTCGAGGTGGTCGGCAAGCTCGCGGAAAAGGCCGTCGCCTACTACGACAACCTCCCGCCGGAGCTCCAGACGCCGCAGACCAAGTTCTACCGCGGCATGGCGCTGGTGCGGAAGGCCAGCGCGTTGGCCGATGCCGGCCGGGCCGCGGAGGCCGAGGCGACCAGCAAGATGGCGATCACGATTTTCACCGAACTGCGGGTGGCGGCCCCGGACAATGACGACTTGGCGACGGGGCTGGCGCTGGCCGAGTTTGCGACGATCACGGTCGGCGGGTTCGGCGACACCAAGGCGCGGCTTGAGCGTGCCGTCGGCCTGCTGCGGCCCATCGTGGCCGCCGGGCGCGCCTCGCGCAGCGCCAAGCTCGGCCTGAGCGACATGCTGCAGTATCTCGCGCATGCCGAGCCGAAGCCCGAGGACGGCATCAGCCACTGCGAGGAGTCGCGCCAGATCCTCGCGGCGGTGGGCGCGCTCGACCTCAGCGACCTGACCGCGGCCTCGATTTACGGCGACGTGACGGATACGGAGTCCCGCCTGTACCAGCGGATGGGTCGCCGTGATGATGCCGACCGTCTTTCCCGCATCGTGGGTGACCTCGCGGAGAAGGTGTTGGCCCAGCGGCCGGGCGACCTTCGGGCGATGCGCGACCGGTACTTCGCGACGGACATGCAGGCGCGGGTCGCGTGGGACCGTCATGACTTGGCCCGGGCCGAGGCGCTCTATCTGCGGGCGGTGGAGGCCGGTCGCTATTACGCGCGTTTCAATCCGGCCGACAATGCCTCCTGGATGCAGCTGGGCCAGGCCCGTTTCAATCTCGCCGCGGTGCGGACGGATCAGGGGCGGGTGACGGACGCAATGAAGGACTTGCAGGAGACCACGGCCATCGAGCAAGACCCGAACAACCACGCGGGCATGGCCGCGCCCGTGTTCTGGGCCTGGTTGGAGCTCTATAACCTGCAGGCGCAGCGCGGGGACGTCCCCGCGGCCCGGGCCACGTTTGCCGAGGTGGATCGCACCCGCCGGCAGCTGTTGAAGGACAGCAATCTGGACCAGGAATTGGAGGCGGTGAGTGACCTCAACCTCGCTCTGGCGGCTTTGGCCATCCCAGCCGCCGAGGGCAATTACCGGGAGGTACACGACCAAGCGGTGACCATCCTAGGCAAGCTCGAGGCCTTCAAGATCACCAAGGAGGGTAACCGAGACTTCCGCACCAATGGAATCCGGATCGCCCAGCGGATGCAGGTGGACGCGGCGCTGAAGCTCGGCAACTACGAGGAGGCGGCCACGGCGGCCCAGCGGCTCGTCGAAAACAAGGAGTTTGGCCGAAACATGAGCGAAGCCGACCGGCAGCGGCTCCGCGCGAGCCACCAGGCCAGGCTGGCGCAGGCGTTGATCAAACTCGGTCGCGTCGCCGATGCCCGGCCCGTACTGGCCGAGGCGGAGCGCTACTATCGTCGCCAAGCGGACGACGGCGCCAACGAATACGCCTTCATCACCGGCCAGGCCCGTTTGTTCTATCTCAAGGCGCTCGCCGAGCCGGCTGACGCCTCGGGCCAGGCTCGCCGCCGGGCGGGTCTCGACGAGGCGCTCGGCTGCCTGCGCCGCCTGACTTTCGAGGCCCAGCAGCTGCAGGAGGCCCGCGAGTTGATCAGCGACATCAACGCCGCGCGCGAAGCGACCCCGTCTTGAAATCGCGCGCGGATCGGGTGGTGATCACGGCATGAAGATCCTCCGGTTGGCTCTGCTGGCCCTGACCGTGGGCGTCGCCGCCCGGGCCGGGGTCATGGCGACCCCGTTCCGCCTGGAATTCGCCGGCGGCGGCGTGTTCCATTTTGGCGCCCTCCCGCTTCACACCGATCACGAGACGCAGGTCCGCGCGAGCGACGGTTACACGGTCTCAACCCGCGTTCGGGCGGAGACCGGCATCTGGTACCGGCGCACCGAGGTCACCGTCACCAACACCGGGACCGCCGACCTCGGGCTGCGGCGCGTGGTGCTCCTCGACTCGCCCGTGGCCGACCTCGACGGCGGCACCGCCCGGGTCGTCGGCGAGTTCAGCGGCTCGCCCATTGTCACCGACCGCCAGTTCCTCGGCGTCGAGCATCCGCTGGCGGAAAACCGCGTCGCCGACGGGCGCGTCACGTGCGCCCTGTCCCTCATGCAGCCGTTACGTCCGGGCGAGTCCACGACGGTCTCGTTCGTCCAGGGCACGTACCCGCCGGGCCAGCTGCGCCGCTGGTTCCTCGCCTACGTCGAGCGCGAGCGGGCCCGGCCCTATGCGCCGTTTCTCCACCACAACAACTGGTACAACCGCGGCTGCGGGAAAAAGTTCACCGAGGCCGAGGTGCTCGAGGACATCGCGTCGCTTCGGCGCGAGCTGGTCGAGCGCCGCGGGGTAAAGCTCGATGGCATCGTGCTCGACGACGGCTGGGACGACGTGAACTCGCTCTGGCGGTTCCACGCCGGCTGGCCCGAGGGGCTGAAGAACGTCACGGCCGCCGCCGCCCGCATCGGCGCGGCTCCCGGTCTCTGGCTCTCGCCCTGGGGCGGGTACAGCAAGGCGCACGATGCGCGCATCGCGGCGGCCGCGCCGCAGGGATTCGAGCTGCGCGGGAAGAATTTCTCCCTCGCCGGCCCGCGCTACTACGCGCGCTTCCGCGAACTCTGCACCAGCGTGGTGCGCGACGACGGGGTGGTGTACTTCAAGTTCGACGGCATCGGCTCGATCGAGGCGACGGGCCGCATCGATCCCGAGGCCGGGCGTGACTTCGACGCGATGCTGCGGCTCGTGCACGATCTCCGCGCGCTGCGGCCCGGCATCTACATCAGCCAGACCACCGGCACGTGGCCGTCGCCGTGGTGGCTCTTCCACGTGGATAACATCTGGCGCGACGGCTATGACTTCGGCTTCGCCGGCGTCGGCAGCAAGCGCGAGCAGTGGATGACCTACCGCGACGAGCAGACCTACCTCAATGTCGTCGGCCGCGGTCCGCTCTTCCCGCTGAACTCGCTCATGGTGCACGGCATCCTGTTTGCCGCCAAACCGGCGGAGCTCAGCGCGGACGCGAACGGCGAATTTCGCCGCGAGGTGCGCTCGTACTTCGGCAACGGCACGCAGCTGCAGGAACTCTATCTCTCGCCGGAGCTGTTGAACGCGGCGAACTGGGACGACCTCGCCGCGGCCGCGAAGTGGGCGCGGGCCAATACCGCCACGCTGCGCGACGTCCACTGGATCGGGGGCAATCCAGGAAAGCTCGAGCCCTACGGCTGGGCGGCGTGGTCGCCGGCCAAGGGCATTGTGACTCTCCGCAATCCTTCCGACCACGCGGCGCAGTTCGCGCTCGAGGCTGGCGCGGCGTTCGAGCTTCCAGCCGACGCGACGAAGGAGTTTCGCGTCACGAGCCCCTACGCCGATAGCCCGTCGCCGACGGCGACGCTTCGCGCTGGCGAGCCCGTGACCCTCGCGCTTCAGCCGTTCGAGGTGGTCGTCCTTGAGTGCACGCCCGTGACGAAGCCCTGAGATGAGCGAACCCGGCAAAGCTGTCTTCCTTTCGTACGCGTCGCAGGACGCGGAGGCGGCCCGTCGCATCGCGGAGGCGCTGCGGGCGGCCGGGGTGGAGGTGTGGTTTGACCAGAGCGAGCTGCGCGGCGGCGACGCGTGGGACGCGAAGATCCGCCGGCAGATCAAGGAGTGTGCGCTGTTCATGCCGATCATCTCCGACGCCACCCAGGCGCGGGCCGAGGGATATTTCCGGCTCGAGTGGAAGCTCGCGGTGGACCGGTCGCACCTGATGGCGGATGACGCCCATTTCCTGTTTCCCGTGGTCATCTCCGACACGCCGGAATCCACCGCGCGGGTGCCGGACCGATTTCGTGATGTGCAGTGGACGAGGCTGCGGCTGGACGAGACCCCCGGCGAACTGGCGGCGCGCGTCGCGAAGGTGCTGGGTGGCGGGGCAGAGGCCGCGCGCGCATCCGACTCGGCGTCGCCGACTCCCGCCCGAACGCCGGCTGCGCGTGGTGGAAAGCCTACTTGGATCAGGTATGCGTGGGTTGGCGTGGGTCTCGTCCTTGCCCTGGCCTACGGCCTGCGGCCCTTCTGGCACTCACTGAATCGCCCGGGTGAAACCGCCTCGGCGGGCGCCGGGGCGTCCGAGGCGCATAAACTCGTGATGCAGGCGCGCGCCCTGATGGACGATGACCCGATGGTGACGCGGGAGAATTTCCTGACCGCAAAGCGGCTGGGCGAGCGCGCCCTCGAACTCGATCCGGGCGATGCGGAAGCGTACGCGGTGGCGGCCCGGGCCGGCGCCCAGTTGATTCGCGATTATCAGGACAGCCTGCCGGCCAGCCTGGCGACCGCGCGCAGCCGGGCCGAGAGCGCGATCCGACTCGCGCCGAATTCGCTGGAAGCCGCGCTGGCCCTGGCCTCGGTCAATCTCCTGAGCGGGAACCGGCCGGCGGAGGTGGAGAAGTCGCTTGCCGCCTTGCTGGATTCCTGGCCCGACGAGCGCCGCGTGCTGCGCCTCCTGCAATTGGCGGCGCTGGGGCAGGACCATCTTGACGAGGCCCAGCGTTGGATTGACCGCACCTTGGCGCTGCCCGGCGGCGATCCGGAGTCCCTGAACCGACGCGCCGAAATCCTGTGGACGCGGAACGATTACCCCCAGATGGCGGCGACCCTCGAGCAGTCGCTGGCGCAGCGGCCCACGTCCCTCGCCTGCCACCTCAAGCTCATGCTGCTCGTGTGGGGTTGGGGCGACCTGGCCGCGGGCCGCGAGTGGGTCGAGAAAATGCCGGCCTCGCTCCTGCAGGAGGACCGTATCGCCAATCTGGCGTTTCTCGCCCGGTATTGGTCGCGGCAGCCCGAGCAGGCGCTCGAGATCCTGCGGCGGTATCCGCGGCCTTTCATCGAACAAGGATCGCTGTTCATCTCCACGAATTACCTGGCCGGTTGCGCGCAGTTGCTCGCCGGGCGGCCTGAGGCCGCGAAAGTCGAATTCTCGGCGGGACTGAAGGCGGTCAATGATCGTCTGGCTCAGGAGCCCAGCAATCTGAGGTATCTCCACGAGAAAACCCGGCTCCTGACGCGGCTGGGTCAGCGGGCGGAGGCGGAACAGACGCGCCGCGTCCTGCAAGAGCTGGCCGGGGCCAACGCCGCCTTTGCTAATCGCCCGGAGTTGACGCTGCTGCTGGGCTCAACGGACGAGGCGATTGCGGTGTGCGAACGCGGCGTCGACCGTTCCCGCTCGCGCTGGCCGATCCGGGTCAACGAAATGCGCTTCGATCCGATCTTCGACCCGCTGCGCAGGGACCCGCGCTTCCAGGCCATCGTTGCCCGCGGCGAGGCCCAGCTCGCCGAGCTGCGGAAAGCCGGCGGCGCGGTGGCGGACCAAATGTCCGTGGCCGTGCTGCCCTTCGCCAACCTCAGTGAGGACAAGGGCAACGAGTTCTTTTCCGACGGCATCAGCGAGGAATTGCTGATGGTGCTGCAGAAGATCCCGGGGCTCCGGGTCGCCGCGCGAACCTCGGCGTTCTCCTTCAAGGGCCGGAACGTCACGGCCACCGAAATTGGGCGCGTGCTGGGCGTCGCGAACCTGGTCGAGGGCAGTGTGCAGAAGGCCGGCGGGCGCGTGAAGGTGATTGCCCGGCTGAGCCGGGCGGCCACCGGCGAGGAACTCTGGTCGCAGAGCTACACCCGCGAGCTGAAGGACGTGTTCGCGCTGCAGGAGGAACTGGCGCTTGCGATCCTCGGCGAGGTCCGCGGCCAACTGGCCGGCGACACCGGCAGCGTGCACGCGGCGGTGAAGGGCGGCACGTCGAACGCGGAGGCCTACCAGCATTATCTGCAGGGGCGTTATCTCCTGAACCAGCGGACCGAGCGCGATGCGCTGGCCGCGCGGGCCGAGTTTCGGCAATCCGTCGCCCTCGATCCGGAATTCGCCTTGGGCTGGGTCGGGCTCGCCCGCAGCCAGGTCTGGATTTGCCAGTATGGCAGCACCCTCGACCGCGCGGCCTTTGATGAGAATCTGCGAGGCGCGCGCGAGGCCGTGGTCCGGGCGCAGGCGGTCGCACCCGACTTGCCGGCCGCGCTCGTGGTCAAAGCCGAGATCGCCTACAGTTTCGATTTCGACTGGCCCGGGGCCGAGGCGATCTCTGCCGCCGCCCGGGCACTGGCGCCGGCGGACCCTGAGGTGCTGCTGGCTTCCGGCCAGTCCAGCCTCTCGATGGGCGACCGGGATCGGGCCCTCGAGTATTTCCGACAGGCCGTGGTACTCGATCCGATCAGCGCAGCCCCGCGGACGTGGACGGCATTCACCCTGGCCCTGACCGGCCGGCTGGAGGACGCACGGGCTGAATACGAGCGGGTGGCCACGCTGGCGCCACGGGCGCCGTGGAGCTACGCCGGCCTCGGTTTTGCCTACGCACAGCATGGGCGCTACGAAGAGATGGTCGCGTGCGCCCAGAAGGACGCGGCCGACTGGGCGAGGCTGCTCATGCTGGCCGTCGGCTACCATGGTCTCCATCGGACGGCGGAGTCGGACGCGGCCCTGAAGGAATTGAGGGACATGTACGGCAATATCGCCGCCTATCAGGTCGCCTCAGTTTACGCCTACCGGGGCGAGCTGACGGCGGCGTTCGAGTGGCTTGAACGGGCCTACCAGCAGCGCGACGGCGGATTGGCCTTTGCGCGGCTCGACCCTTTTTTGGTCGAGTTGCGGGCGGATCCCCGCTGGCCCGAGTTTCTGCAGCGGCATCACCTGGTCGGGACGAGCGGTCGCTGAATCAGACCGGTTCGGTCGGGGCTTTCCCATTGCGCCCGGGCGGCCCGAGCGGCACGCTGCACGATCCCTGTCTTCGGAAAGCCATGAATCTCCGTTGTCCCCTTGAGTTCGTCCGCGGCCTGGTTGCCGCCCTAATCCTGGTTGTCTTGTCCGCCCCGTCGCTGCTCGGCGCCGCGCGCACCGTCAGCACGCCCGTGGTCGGCCTGCGCGACGCCAGCCCGCGCGTGCACGCGCTGGTCGGCGCACGCATCGTGGTCGCGCCGGGAAAGGTCATTGAACGAGGCACGCTCGTGCTGCGCGACGGCGTCGTGGCCGCGGTCGGTGCCGACGTTGCCGTGCCGGCCGATGCGCGCGTATGGGACGTGACGGGTTGCACGCTGTATCCCGGTTTCATCGAGAGTCACTCGACGCTGCTGCTGCCCGAGGCACTGCGCCCGGCGTCGTCCGCGCCGCGCGACGAGTCCGGTGAACGTCAGCGGCCCGCGTCTCCCTCAATGCCTGTGGTCGGCGTGCATTCGGCGAATCCGCGCGTCGCGCCGGAGCAGAGCGCCCTGCGCCAGCTCACGCCCGACCCCAAGGGCGTGGAGAAGATTCGGGCGCTGGGTTTCACCGTGGCAAATCTCGCGCCGGAGCGCGGCGTGTTCCGGGGCGCGAGCGCACTGGTGAGCCTGGGCAACCTGGGCCTCAACAGCAGCGTGGTGTGCGAAAGCGTCGACCAGGAGATCGCCTTCGAATTCGGGAGCTACGATTCGGCCGCCTATCCGACGTCGCTGATGGGCGCGATCGCGCTGACCCGCCAGACGCTGCTGGACGCGCAGTGGTACGCGGCGACGCAGGCGACCTACGCCGCGAAGGCAGGCCAAGGCGTGGAACGGCCGGAGGTGAACCAATCGCTGGCGGCGCTCGGCCCAGTGGTGGCCGGCACCCAGCTCGCGATGTTCCAGCTCGGCGACGAGCTCGACGTGGCCCGTGCGCTGAAGATCGCCCGCGAGTTCAAGCTCAAGGTCGCGCTGGGCGGTGTCGGCACCGAGTACCGCGTGCGGCAGGAGCTGGCCCAGGCCGGCGTGCCCGTCGTGATCCCGCTCGATTTTCCCGAGGCGCCCGAGGTGGAGTCGCCCGACAAGGCGGTCGACGTCCAGCTGCACGAGCTGCAGCACTGGGACCTCGCCCCGTCCAATGCCGCCCGTCTCGCCGAGGCCGGCGTGACCTTCGCGTTCACCAGTTCGCGGCTGCGGAAGCCCGAGTCCGAGTTCTGGCCGCGCCTGCGTCGCGCGGTGCGCCGCGGGCTGTCGGAGGACCAGGCGCTGGCCGCACTCACGACGGCCCCCGCGGCGATGTTTGGCGTGTCGGCCACCCACGGCACCCTCGAGCCCGGACGCGCCGGCAACGTGGTGGTGGCGCGCGGTGATCTCTTCAAGGCGGACGATGCCGCGATCGAACTCGTGTGGGTCGACGGTGACCCGTACGAGCAGGATGCTTGGCAGCGCCTTGATCTGCGCGGCACCTGGCAGGCGACGTGGGACGGCGCCAAGGGCCCGGGCGAGTTTGTCGTCACCGGCCGCGGCGGGCGGCTCCGCGTGAAGGCCGGCGACAAAAACGGTTCGGCCTCCCAGCCGGACCGCACGGCTATGCTGGTGCAGCTGCCGGCCGAACTTTTCTCCGTCACCGCTGGCACCGTGCGGCTGGCCGCAACGGGGCAGGGCGACGACCTGACGGGTACCGGCGAATTGCCGGACGGCACGAGTTTCCGCTGGACCGCCCACCGCACCGGCAAGGCCAAGCCGGAGACGCCGGCGACGACGAAGGACGAGTCGATCGCGACCAGCGACTCCTATCCAGTCGGCGCGTTCGGCCGGAAGGCGCCGCCGGCGCAGCCGGAGCATGTGCTCATCACGCATGGCACCGTTTGGACCAGCGGCCCGGCCGGCGTGATCGAGGACGGCGACGTGCTCGTTGAGCGCGGGCGGATCGTGCAGGTCGGCCGGAAGCTCACGGCTCCGGCGGGCGCGCTCGTCATCGACGCGACCGGCAAGCATGTCACGGCCGGCATCATCGACTGCCATTCCCACATCGCGATCAGCCGCGGGGTTAACGAGGGCGGCAGTGCGATCACCCTCGAGGTCCGCATCGGCGACGTGATCGACCCGACGGACATCTCGCTCTACCGCGACCTGGCGGGCGGCACGACCACGCTTAACGTGCTGCACGGCTCGGCCAACCCGATGGGTGGCCAGAACCAGGTCATCAAGCTCCGCTGGGGCGAGGACGCCGAGGGCCTGAAGTTTGCCGGCGCAAAGCCGGGCGTGAAGTTCGCGCTGGGCGAGAACGTCGTCCGGGCCCACACCACGGCGCCGACCCGCACGCGCTATCCGGTCAGCCGCATGGGCGTGCCGGAGATCATGCACGATGTGTTCGACCGCGCGCGGGAATACGAGCGGACCTGGGCCGACTACCGCGCCGGTCGGCTGACGCTCCCCCCGCGCCGCGACCTGCGGCTCGAGGCGGCCCTCGAAATTCTCAACCGCGAGCGCGTCGTCCACATCCATTCCTACCGGTCCGACGAGGTGCTGACCTTCATCCGCCTGTCCGAGCAACTCGGCTTCACGGTCGCGACGTTCCAGCACATTCTCGAGGGCTACAAGGTGGCGCCCGAGATCGCCAAGCTCGGCGCCGGCGGCTCGACGTTCGCCGACTGGTGGGCCTACAAGTTCGAGGTCTACGACGGCATCCCGTACAACGGCGCGCTGATGCAGCACGCGGGGGTGGTGGTTTCGTACAATTCCGACAGCGCCGATCTCTCGCGTCGCCTCAACACCGAGGCGGCCAAGGCCGTGAAGTACGGCGGCGTGTCGCCGGTCGAGGCGCTGAACTTTGTGACCATCAATCCCGCCCGCCAGCTGCGGCTCGAGAACCGCGTCGGTTCGCTCGAAGCCGGCAAAGACGCGGACTTCGTGATCTGGAACGGCAGCCCGCTCTCCACCATGGCGCATCCCGAGCAGACGTGGATCGACGGCCGGAAGTACTTCGACGTGACCGAGGACCGCGCGCTGCGCGTGACCGCGGCGGCAGAGCGCTCCGCTCTGCTGCAGAAGGCGCTCGCCGATCGCCAGAAATCCCTCGCCCGGGGTCCGGCGGCAGAGTCCGGCGATGCTCCTGACGGTGGAGGAGGGCCGCGACCGCCCGGCAGCGAGGCTGCGGATGACCACGACGAGTACCGTGCCATCTATCACAACGGCGCCGACGCCCACACCTGCATGCAGGAAGAGGGAGGCCACCAATGAACACCCGAATCGCACTTTCCCTGGCCGGATTCCTGGCCGCTGTCGCGCTATCCGCCTCGACGGTCCTGCCGGCGAAGCGTCCCGCCGGTCCCGTGCTGCTGCGCGGCGGCGAGGTTCACACTGTGACCGGCGCTGTGCTGCCGAAGACCGACGTGCTGCTTGCTGACGGCAAGATCGCGCAGATCGGGCCGAAGCTGGCCGCCCCGGCCGGCGCCGAGGTGGTCGATGTCACCGGCCAGCGGGTTTATCCCGGCCTCATCGCCGCAAACACCACGCTCGGCCTCGACGAGATCGGGGCGATCCGCGCCTCGCTGGATTCCTCGGAAATCGGTGCGATCAACCCGAACGTGCGGGCGCAGGCCGCGTTCAACCCGGACAGCGAGATGATCCCGGTGGCCCGCGCCAACGGCGTGCTCACGGTGTGCTCGACGCCGGTCGCGACCAATGAGGGCCAGCCGGTCCCCGGCTTGCTCGCCGGCACATCGTCGCTCATGCGGCTCGACGGCTGGACCTGGGAGGAGATGACCGTGCGTGCCTCGGTTGGCCTGCAGCTGTACTGGACCTCGCCGGTCGCGGCGCAGCGCGGTCCGGCCCCGGCGCCCGGGACGGTGGAGGAGGCGAAGAAGCGCTATTCCGACCAGGTGAAGCTTATCCGGCAGGCGTTCGCAAATGCCCGGGCCTATCAGCGCGCGAAGGACGCGTCCGGCGGCCATCCCGCCGAGACCGACCTGCGCTGGGAGGCGATGCTGCCGGCGCTGCGCGGTGCGGAGCCGGTTTTTGTCCACGCCGATGACATCAAGCAGATTGCCGCCGTGCTCGACTGGGCCCGGGAGGAATCCGGCCTGAAGATCGTGCTCGTGGGCGGACGCGACGCCTGGCTCGCTGCGGACCGGCTCAAGGTGGCGAACATCCCGGTGATCATCGACGGTTCCTCGCAACTGCCCGCGCACCGCGACGACGGCTACGATGCCGGTTACGCGAACGCCGGGAAGCTCCATGCGGCCGGGGTGAAGTTCTGCATCTCCGAGTCCACCTCCGAGTCGGGTGGTCCGACCAATGTGCGCAACCTGCCGTATGAGTCGGCAATGGCGGCATCGTTCGGCCTTCCGGCAGAGGAAGCGCTGAAGGCGATCACGCTCTATCCCGCGGAAATTCTCGGCGTGGCCTCCGAACTCGGCTCGATCGAGGTCGGCAAGCGCGCGACCCTGATCGTGACCGACGGCGACCCGCTGGAGATCCCGACACAGGTCAAGCAGGCGTACATCGACGGCGCCCGCATCGACCTGCGCAGCCGGCAGACGGAACTCTACAACAAGTACCGCCAGCGCTGACCGGATGGGGAACCGCTAATTCCCGCTAATCTCCGCTAATCCTGAATCCGGGCACCCGACCATCGGATTGATTGGGGCGTGTCTTCAAACCCCATCTGTCATTCTGAACGGAGTGAAGAATCCAGTGCTGCGGGAGTCGAAGCCCGTGACCAAAGCCAACTGGATTCTTCGCGTTGCTCAGAATGACAGCCAGGAGGGGCCGGCATGAGGCCCCCTTAGCGAAGATTAGCGAGAATTAGCGGTTCCTCCCAACTCCAGCTCACCGGACGACGGCCGGGGGAGTGGGCCATTGACCTTGACGGGTGCTGGCAGGAAAATGCCCGAAGGAGCTCCCTCATGAAAAAAACAATCGCAATCCTCGTGGCTGCGCTGGTGGTGGGCGTGGCGGTTGGCGCGGCCACTCGGCCGGCGCGTTCTGGTACCGGCGCGCGACATCCCAACCTGACCGCGGCCCAGCAGTTGACGAAGCAGAGCGTGGACAAGATCAATGCGGCGATCCGCGTCAACGAGCTGGACACTGCCGGCCATGCGACGCAGGCGCTGCAGTACTTGGCGCAGGCCAACGCGGAGCTGAAGCTCGCGATTGAGCAGATGGAGACCAGCTCGGGGGCCAAGTGACGCCTGCCTCCCGCCTCTGGAGCGGGGGAACCGCTAATTTCCGCTAATCTCCGCTAAACGGACGGCGTCCGGATGAGACCGGATTCCGGAATAGCGAAGATCAGCGTAGATTAGTGGTTTCCCAAGAACCCGGCTCAGTCGAACTTCTGTGTCTTCTTCCAGGCGGTGCGGTCCGTGAACGTCGTCGCCGGCGGCGCCTTGGGCGTGTGCTGGCGGGCGAAGCCGAGGAACGTGCGGGACTGGGCGGTGGCCGGGGTGAGGCTGGCGCGGAGGATTTCCGCGGCGCGCGCCTTGGTCAGGTGATCCAACGCGGCCACAGTCTCCTCTTGGCGGCCCCAGTCGGCGTCGCGGTTGTACGCGAGGTCGAACAGGCGGACGCCGCGCTCACCGATGGTCTTGTCCTTCTCGAGCAGCTTGGCGCGCACGCCGGCGACGATTGTCGCCCACGCCTGGTCGGGCAGGGCCGCCAGCTGGTCGGGCAGGGTCGCGATGAAGGCGTTGGAGCGCGCCTCCAGTTCGTCGGCCGGATGGTCGCCGGACTGGATGATGAAGTAGGCGAAGTTGGATTTCTCCTCGTCGCCCGCACCGCCCCACACGACGTAGCCGAGCTGCTGGTGCGTGCGCATTTCGCCGAAGTAGGGCGGGCTGACGAAATTGCTCAGGACGAGCGTGGCCGCCCGGATCTCGGCGCTGTCGCGGCCCAGCATGTACTCGGCGCGGTAGCACGAGTTGTTGCCGGCAAGGGTCTCACTGGTGCGGACCGCGCCGCCGGCGGGCAGCGTGAGCAGGCGGCGACGGAGCAGGTCGGCATCGGCCACGGGCGCGACCTTGAGGGCCGAGGCGAAGCGGCGGGCGGCCGCGGTGGCCTCGGGGGCCGTGACGTTGCCGTACACGAGCGCCTCGATCTTGCCGTGGGCGTAGAGCTGGCGGGCGAAGTTCTGGATCGCGGCGAGGGTCAGGCCGGTCGCGACCGGCAGCGCCTCCTCCGGACGGTAGTAGAACTCGCGCACCGTGGCGCGCCGGGTCTGGTTGATGACCTCGTACGCGTCGGAGCGCGGGAAGCTGGTCAGGCCACGCACGATCCGGTCCTTGATCGCATTGAAGCGCTCGGGCGACAGCTTGAAGTCGACGAGGTTGGCGGCGACGACGTCGCGCAGGGCGGCCATCGACTCGTTGTAGCCCTCGAGCGTGATTTTCACGCCCTCGAGGTCGGACGTGAGGCTGAAGTTGAGGCCGGCCTGGCCCGCGGTGTAGGCGGTCTCGTTGAGCACCTCGTTGACACAGGCCTGGTAGAAGCTCAGCCGCACGGCGTTCTCGAGCGAGCCGAGCGCGCGCGGCAGGCGGAAGCGGTAGACCTCGGACACCATCGGACGGAGGAACTCGGTGTCCTGCGCGTAGTACAGGCTGAAGCCGGGCTCATTGACGAGCTGGAGCGGCTGCATGGGCAGCTGCCCGGCCTTGGTCGGGATGAAGGGATTGGCCTTCGGCAGCTGGATGCCGGCGACGGCGGGCGGATTCAGGAGTCGCGTGTAGGCCTCGCCGGTGTCCTCGGAGTAGCTGTAGTGCGTGCCGTAGTAGTGCTCGACCTTGTCGGTCGTCTGGCCCTTGGCGATGAGCGAAATGAGCATGTTGTCCGGACGCAGGTGGTCGAGGACCAGCTGGTAGCCGGCGGGGTCCTCCTGCAGCCAGAGGTATGGGCCGCGCTCGGCGACCTCGAAGGGCAGCTCCTGGACCTGGTTGGCCAGCGCGACGGCGCGCTCGGCGCCTTCGCCCTTGTCCTTGAACATCTCGTCGAGCCGCGCCATGGCCTGGCGCTCCTTGAAGATGTACGAGGGGTAGCCTGCGGCCCGCGCCTGGCGGATCGCGGCGAACACGAGGTCGAGGACCCGGGCGTAGTCCTTCAGGCCCGCCGGCGTCAGCTTGATCGTCAGCATGAACGACCCGAACTCTTTCGCGTCAAAGTCGGCGCCGCCGCTGATGCCGGTGGCGAGGCCCTCGGCCTTGAGTTGCGAGAGCAGGCTGCCTTCGCCCTCGTAGCCGAAGATGTAGCTGAGAAGCTCGGCGGGCTTGCTCGCGTAGTACTGGCGGATGCCGGGCAGCGCGAACTCCAGCGTGAGCTGGCGGAGGTCCTTGACCGGCTCCATGCGGATCAGGCGCAGGGCGGGCTTCGGCGGCAAGAAGTCGGCCGGCAGGTTGATCGGGGCCAGGTGACGGTTCTCGATCGGGCTGAAATACTCGCGCGCCCAGCGCTCAAGCTGGTCGAGCGGGGCCTTGCCGGTGACGGCGAGCGTCATGATGCCCGCGCTGTAGTGGGTCTTGTAGAAATTCAGCAGCTCCTCATGCGTCGTGCCCGTGAGCGTCTCGCGGCTGCCGATGTTGAAGTGATTGGCCGGGTGACCCTGCCGGTAATACGTGCCGTGGAGGTGGTATTCGCGCCAGAGATCGTTCTCGAGGCGGAACTGGAACTCCGAGTTGACGGCGTTCATCTCGCGCTCGGTGAACTTCGCCGAGAAGAGCGGCGCGATGAAGAACTGGGAGAACCGGTCGAGCGCGCCCTCGAGCGCCTCATGGCGGACCTCGAAGTGGTAGTTGGTGATGGCGCCCGCGGTGTAGGCGTTGGAGTAGCCGCCGTTGCCCTCGAGATACTGGCGGTAGTCCGACTCGTCCGGGTACTTCTCGGTGCCGAGGAACAGCATGTGTTCCAGGAAGTGGGCGAGGCCCTGCCGATTGGCCGGGTCGCTGTAGGAACCGACGCCGACAGCGAGGGAGGCGGCGGACTTGTTGAGCTTGGGGTCGGACAGGAGGATGACCTTGATGCCGTTGTCCAAGGTGAACCGGCGGTAGGACGACTCGTCATTGGGCGCCTGGGGACGGGGCGGGACCTCGACGGGATTCTCAGCACGCGCCAGGGGCAGAACCGCCGCGAGGGCGAACACGAACAGGGTACGGAGTTTCATGCGGGTAATTTGGCGGGCAGGCTGCGCATTTCCGGGCCGGTCGCCAAGCCTGTTGCGGCGAGCGGCGCGAAAATAGGCCGTTTGGCCACAGGGCAGGATGAACGGCGGGGGAGGGGCGGTAGAGCGGCAGAGCGGTAGGCTGTCAGCTTTCAGCGATCAGCTCTGAATCCGAGCCCCGGTTGGCCGCAAAGAGGCGCAGGAGGCGCAAGAGCAGGCGGGTAGGGCGCTGCCAGCAGCCCGCACGATTTTCCCGCGGATAGCGCGAATGAACGCGGATGAATACAAACAGCCCGTCGGCTCGGCATCCGCGTCCATTCGCGCCATCCGCGGGAGACTATTAAGGGTGGCCGCTGTCGTGAGATGGCAGGGAGCCTCGGTTCCCTCCGTTGCCTCCTGTGCCAAGCCCGACCGCTCACTTCCCGCAGCGCGCCAGGACTTCTTGCTGCAGGTGGGTGATGCGCTGCTTGGATTCGCTGTTGCGGACGGCCATGCCGTAGGCGGCGGGCTCGCCGACCACGATGACCTTCTTCCGGCCGCGGGTGATCGCGGTGTAGAGCAGGTTGCGCTGCAGCATCATGAAGTGGCCCTTCAGCAGCGGGATGATCACCACCGGGTACTCGCTGCCCTGGCTCTTGTGGATGCTGATCGCGTACGCCAGCGCGAGGTCGTTGAACTCGCCGCGCTGGAACGTGTGCCGCTCGCCGTCGAATTCCGCATCGAGCGTGCCTTCGACGCCGTCGACCGATTTCACCGTGCCGATGTCGCCGTTGAAGAGGTTCTTGTCGTAGTTATTCCGGAGCTGGATGACCTTGTCGCCCGGCTTGAACTCGCTCGCCGGGCCTCGCAGGCCGCGACCATGCGGATTCAGCGCGGCCTGCAGCGTGGCGTTGAGGTTGGCGACGCCCGCGATGCCCTTGTGCATCGGCGCCAGCACCTGCACGTCGTCGACCGGGTGGAACCACTTCCACATCCGCGGCACGAACTCCGTGCACAGCGCCAGCACCTTCTGTAGGCAGTCGTCGGGGTCCTTCGCGACGACGAAGGTGAGGTCGCTCCACGCCTGGATCGCCGCGAGATCGGTCACCGCCGGCGGCAGTGCCGCATCGCCCGCGTTGATGGCATGCGCGGTCGTCACGATGCCGCTCTGCTCCTTCTGGCGGTAGATGACTGACAACCGCGTCACAGGGATGAACGCCGCGACGGCGTCGGAGTTCGCAGTTCGGAGATCGGAGTTCGTCGATCCGGAAACCCCTCTGGAACCGAGCTGCGAACTGCGAGCTGCGAACTGCGAACTCGTCGCCGCGCTGGCGGCGATGAGGTCTTTCAACACGTTGCCCGCGCCGACGCTGGGGAGTTGGTCGGTGTCGCCGACGAGGAGGAGGTGGGCCTTGGACGGGACGGCCTGCAGGAGCGCGGAGGCGAGGCGGGCGTCGAGCATCGATGCCTCGTCGACGACGAGGAAATCCGTCGACAGTGGGTGCGATTCGTTGCTCGTGAACCCGCCGTTGGCCGGGTCGTATTTCAGCAGTCGGTGGATGGTCGATGCGAACCCGCCGGTGGTCTCGGCGAGCCGTTGCGCCGCGCGGCCGGTCGGAGCGGCGAGGTGCACCCGGACCTTCTTGGCCTTCAGGATCTCGACCAGTGCTCGGAGGATGGTCGTCTTGCCCGTGCCTGGGCCGCCGGTGAGGATCGAGAACTTGTGGGTGAGCGCGAGCCGCACCGCGGTCCGCTGCAGGTCGTGAAACTCGAAGCCCGCCTTTTGCTCGGCCCACTGCACCGCCGCGTCCGCCTTGATCGGCGGCAGGCCGCTCGGCACGCGGTTCAGTCGCGCCACGACCTCCGCGATCTTCTGCTCGGCGCGGGCATTGACGGGAAGCTGGAGCAGAGATTCCGGATTCCGGACTCCGGATTCCGGAGTGGCCCCAGCGGGCGCGTGGCGGATGACGGACTTGGACTCGACCAGGGCTTGGATGCGTGCCGTGACGAGTTCGGTGGAGGTTTCGAGTTGCTGGGCGGAGTACTCGATCAGGTCGCCCTCGCGGAACGCGGTGTGGCCTTCCTCCTGCAGCGTCTCGAGCGCGAAGATGATGCCGGCGTCGAGCCGCGGCGGTGCGTCATTCGCGAAGCCGAGATTGATGGCGATGCGGTCCGCGGTCTTGAACCCGATGCCGTCGATCTCGCGGGCGACGCGGTACGGCTCGTTCATCAGGATCTGCTTCGCCTGCGGCCCGAAGTGGTTGACGAGCTTCACGCACTGCGAGGGCGTCACGCCGTACGTCTGGAGGAAAATGTAGAGCTCGCGCTCCGTGCGCTTCTCGTCCCACGCCCGCTTGATCGACGTGGCGCGCTTCGGGCCGATGCCCTCGACGTCGCGCAGCTTGCCCGACTCCTCGCTCAGCACGCGAAAGGTGTCGGTGCCGAAGGCGTCGACGATCTTGTTGGCGTAGACCTTGCCGATGCCGGGCACGAGGCCGCTGCCGAGGTACTTGCGGATGCCGTAAACTGACGACGGCAGCTCGGACTTGAAGGCCGCGATCTTGAACTGCGCGCCGTGCTGCGCGTGCCGCGTCCATTCGCCCTCGAGATGCAGCGTCTCGCCGCACTCCACGCCCGGCAGCGGGCCGACGATTGTGACCTTGGCCTCCGGGTCCTTCGCGTTGGCCGAGTCCGGCCGGAATTCCGCGATGGTGTAGTGATTCTCCTCGTTGAAGAAGATGATGCGTTCGAGGACGCCGGTCAGTGAGGTCGAGGAGGGAGGCACGGGCTTTCTTCTAGTAGCTGGTAGCTAGTAGATGGTAGTTAGTAGCCGGCTGCGCGCATCGGCAAGCTGGTCGTGGACCACCAGCGCAGTCGGCGAATCGACCCGGTCGCGCCGTCTGCTTCCGCGCTGGAATCCTACCAGCTACTACCTACCAGCTACCAACTACCAAGTGCCAACTACTCTCTGCCCGCCCGTTCCTCCGCCTCGTGGACCGTCTTCAGCGTCGCGATGAGGGCCTTGAGCTCCTTGCCGGCCTTGGCGCCGACGTAGAAAACCAGAAAGCCGTACCACGCGATCGATGTGAAAAGCAGCAGAGCCCAGATGAGGACGTAGGGGTCTTTCATGTCAGGAGGCGGGTTGGGATTTGACGACGGTGGACGGCGCGGGCGTGAGGAGGGAGCCGACGATCATGCCGAGGAAGGCGAGGCCGAACGACGAGCCGCCTGCGACCTCGGCCGGGATCTGCCGGTCGGGCCAGACCTGCGCCACGACGAGGAAGGTGAGCGGTCCGATCGCGCCGAGCACGAGCGCGGCGTACGCGCCGACCGAGTTCGCGCGCGGCCAGTAGAGTCCGGCGATCAAGAGCGTGAACACGCTCGCGAGGTAGATGTTGCCCGTGACCGCGAGGAAGGTCCACGCGTCGCCCGGCAGCTGGTACCAGAGGCCGAAGAACAGAAGGAAGATCGCGATGCCGAGCAGGATCACGCGCGTGAGCAGGATCCGGCCCGAGTTGGACAGCGGGGTCTTCAGGACCGGCGTGATGATGTCGTTGTAGATCACGGTCGCCCACGTGAGCATGTAGCCGCTGATCGTGGACATTTCCGCCGCGATCATCGCCGCGACCAGGATGCCCATCAGGCCGACCGGCAGCACGACGCTGAGGTAGCGCGGCATCGCCGTCATGGAGTTCAACCCGGCCGGCAGGCCGCCGTGCTGCTGGAAATAGACGAACGCCGCGATGCCCCACATGCCCGGCAGCAGGAAGCGGCCGACGAAATAATACGAAACGCGCCGGTACATCTTGGTGGCCGTCTTCGCGTCCTTCGTTGCGAGCACGCGGCTGATCGTGGTCTGCCAGGTGGTGACTACCGCCAGCTGGAAGATAAACATCCAGATCAGGTAGCCCCAGCCGAAGCTCGAGGGATGCGCGGGATTGAACGGGTGGGGTGCCGTGCCGCCGCTCGCCTCCCACGTTTTCTGGAGGGTCGTGATCAGGTTCGACCAGCCGATGTTGGCGAGGACCATCACCGAGGTGGTCACGATGCCAATTCCGACGAGGAGGAACTGCAGGTAGTCCGTCACGAGCACCGAGAGCATGCCGCCGAGCACGGTGTAGAGCAGCACGAGGATAAGCAGCACGGTCATCACGCTCTCGAGCCAGCTCGCCGGCATGCCGGTGGCGTGGACGAGGAAGTCGCCGCCGAGGCGGAGGAAGATGCCCATGTTGAGCAGGCCGCCCAGCGCGACGAACACGCCAGCCAGCCAGCGGACCTTGTGGCCGAAGCGCTTCTCGAACAGCTCGGGGATCGTCATCACGCCTGCGTCGCGCAGCGGCTTGATCACGAAGCCGGTCATGCCGACGAACAAGAATGCGACCGCCATGATCACGCCGATGATCTCGCCGGAGAATCCCTTCTCGAAGCCGAGCTGCGCCGTGTACATCACGGTCACGAGCCCCATCTCGGTCGCCGCGAGCGACGCGATGCCGAGGTTCACGTGGACCTCACGGCCGGCGATGGTGAAGTCTTCGACTCCCCGGATGTAGCGTCTCATCCACAATCCGGCGGAGAGGCAGCCAACGACGTAAACGACAACGATGATCCAGTCGATCAGGGCAAGCGTCATGGGAGAAAGTTGAACCTGGACGCGGCAAGAGGGGTGAGCCGCCCCGCCACCTTGCCGCATGCCCGCCCGGAGTGAAGCGGATTCGCGCGGAATATTCTGCGGCCGGAGGCCGGTGGCGGTAGGCGGTAGGCGATAGGCTGTACGCTTTAAGCTTTAGACTGTGGGCGTTGCTTGTGGATGCATCCCAGGGCCGCGCTCGCCGACACCGCCTCTCGCTGATCGCCTGTAGCCTAGAGCCTACCGCTTACCGCCTACCGCAGCCGCGCTCCTAGCGCGGCTAGGCTCGGAAAGACCTCGTCGGCGCCGGCGGCGCGGAGCTGGGCTTCGTCGTGGGTGCCGGTAGTGACGGCCCAGCAGGGGAAGCCGGCGTTGCGGGCGGTCTTCACGTCGAAGGGCGAGTCGCCGATCAGCATCGCGGACGCAGCCTCGGCGCCGAGCGCCTGCAGGGCGTGCGCGGTGAATTCCACCTGCGGCTTGAGCCAAGGGGTGTCGCCCGCGCCGAAGATGCCGCCCAGCAGCGGGGTCACGCCGAGGTGCGCGCAGATCCGGCGCGACGCCTCGGCCTGCTTGTTGGTGAGCACGCCGAGCTTCACGCCGCGGGTGTGCAGGCTGCGCAGGAGTTCCATTCCGCCGGGCATCAGCGTCACGTCCTCCAGCAGGATCTGCTGGGTGTACGCGACGTGGACCTTCATGGCCTCAGCGATCAGTTCGGGCGGGAGGAAATGCCCCATGGCGTTCGCCAATCCGCCGCCGACGGCCCGCCGCACCTGATCCATCGTGGGCGCCGGCCGCCCGAACTGCGGCAGGGTGTGCACGTAGGCGCGGTGGATCGTGGTGAAGGCGTCCACCAGAGTGCCGTCGAGGTCGATCAGGATCGTCGCAAAGCGGGCCATGGAACCCCACTGCATGCGCGGGCGTCGCCGCCATGGCAACACCGCGCGCTCAAGCGCAAGACGAACATCGAACATCGAACGTCGGACGCCGAACATCGAAGTGGTCCAGTGATGTGATGCAGGAAAGGAAAACACTTCCCTGAAGTCCTCACCCGCAAGGTCGGCGCCTAGCGCCGCACGATCCTTCGGCGTTCGATGTTGGGCGTTCGATGTCCGATGTTCGCCCGGCCTCCGTCCCGCCCGGGCGCCTTGCCCTTCGTGGCGGTCTCAAAATTGGGTTGGCCCGGGGACGGAAGGTGCGTGAACTGTGGGGCCATGTCCGACTCGCCTGTCACGTCCCGCGCCCTGGTCTCGGCGCTCGCCGAGGGGGGCGTGCTGGAGGTCGAGTTGTCCGGCACCTGGCTCATCACCGAGACGCGGCCGTCCTGGGACGAGGTTCGCGGCGCACTCAACCCGGCGCGGGTGAAGCTCGCCGTCGACGGCGTCGAGAAATGGGACAGCTCGCTGCTGCTGTTCCTGTTCGGCGTGCAGCAGTGGTGCCGCGCCACGGGGGCGTACTGCGACGCGGACGGCCTGCCGGAGAAGATCCGGACCCTGCTCGCGCAGCTGTCGGTCTCGCACGAGACGAGCGTGCCGTTCGACCGCACCGAGAACTTCCTCGTGACCGTTGGGCTCGCGACCATGGACGTGCTCCGCAAGGCGCGGGAGATCTCGCGCTTTGTCGGCGAATGCACCCTGAGCGCGGTGCGGTTCATGAGCGTCCCGCATCGCTTCCGGTGGCGCGACTGTTTCCTGGAGATGCAGCAGTGCGGGGCGATGGCGCTGCCGATCGTGGGGCTCATCAGCTTCCTGGTCGGCGTGACGCTGGCCTACACGGGCGCGATCGTGCTGCGGCAGTATGGCGGCGACATCTTCGTGGCGGACCTGATCGGCCTCGCGATGGTGCGCGAGATGGGCGCGATGATGACAGGCGTGGTGCTGGCCGGCCGCACGGGCGCCGCGTTCGCCGCCACGCTGGGCAACATGAAGGCCAACGAGGAGATCGACGCGCTCGAGACCCTCGGCATCCCGGCGGTGAGCTTCCTGGTGCTGCCGCGCCTGCTGGCGCTCGGCATCATGATGCCCCTGCTGGCGCTGTACTCCAACGCCCTGGGTATCCTGGGTGGCATGGCGGTGTCGAAGGGCCTGCTCTCGATCTCGCCGACGGCCTACTTCGTCGAGATGCAGACGATCGTGAGCCTGTCGGACATCATGGTCGGACTGGTCAAGTCGGTGTGCTTCGGCCTGATCGTCGGCCTTGCCGGGTGCCTGCGCGGCCTGCAGGCGGAGCGGAGCGCGGTGGGCGTCGGCCGGGCGGCGACCTCGGCGGTCGTGACGGCCATCCTGTTCATCATCGTCGCCGACGCCATCTTCGCGGTGGTGTTCAACATCATGGGACTCTGAGTCATGGCCGCTCCCGTCCCATCCGAACCAACCCCCGCGATCGACGTGCGCGGGCTGAGCTGCGGCTACGACGGCCGGGTGGTGCTGAAGGACATCACCTTCGCGGTCCGGCCCGGGGAGATCTTTTTCATCATCGGCGGCTCGGGCTGCGGCAAGAGCACGCTGCTGCGGAACCTGATCGGGATCTCGACGCCGCTGGCGGGCGACGTGCGGTTCTTCGGCCGGCCGGTTGCGGAGCACGACGCCGCGGCGCGCCGGGCGCTGCTCAAGACCTTCGGCGTGCTGTACCAGAGCGGCGCCCTGTGGAGCTCGCTCACGCTGCGGCAGAACGTGGCGCTGCCGCTCGAGGAGTACACCAGCCTCAGCCAGACCGAGATCCAGGAGATCGTGGCGCTCAAGCTGGCCCAGGTCGGGCTGACGGGGTTCGAGGACTACTACCCGTCCGAGATCAGCGGCGGCATGAAGAAGCGCGCCGGCCTTGCGCGGGCGCTCGCGCTCGACCCGGCGATCGTGTTCCTCGACGAGCCGTCGGCCGGTCTCGACCCGATCACGTCGCGGCGGCTCGACGAGCTGGTGCTCCAGATCCGCGAGATGTTCGGCACGACGATCGCGGTCGTTTCGCACGAGCTGGCCTCGATCTTCAGCATCGCCGACCGCGTGATCATGCTCGACCGCGGCGAGAAGGGCATCATCGCCTCGGGCGACCCGAAGGAGCTGGCCCGCGGCCACCGCGACCCGCGGGTGGTGGAGTTCCTCAACCGCGGCGACCTCCCGCCGCAATAGGCTTCCCCCGTCAATTCCGAGCCGTTATCCCTCCTCGCGCGTGAAAACCAAGTTCAGTCCCACCGTCGTCGGCGCCTTCGTGCTGGGCGGGTTTGCCCTCGTGATCATCGGGCTCCTGTCGTTCGGCGGGGTGAGCTTCTTCTCCAAGCCGCAGCGCTTCGTGGTGTATTTCGACGAGTCGATCCACGGCCTCGACCTCGGCTCGCCGGTCAAGCTGCGCGGCGTCCGCGTCGGGCGCGTGGTGGACCTGAACATCCGCTATGACGACAAGAAGAACCACTCGGTCGTCGTGGTGGTCTGCGAGTTCAGCAAGAGCATGCTCACCGACCAGAAGGGAGCGCTGATCAATGTCTCCGACCGCGGCGAGCTGCAGAACCTCGTCGACCGCGGCCTGCGCGCGCAGCTCGGCGTGCTCGGCCTCGCGACCGGCCTGCTGTTCGTGGAACTTGATTTCATGGACCCGAAGGAGTACCCGGCCGAGCCGCGCGCCGCCGACGCCAAGTACACCGTCGTCCCGGCCATGCCGTCGGCCATCTCCGAGTTCCAGGCCAGCGCGTCCGAAATCCTCGCCAACCTCCAGAAGGTCGACTTCGCCGGCATCTCGGCCGAGCTCAAGGCGGTGCTCGTCGCGACCCACAAGCAGGTCGACGGCCTCGACCTCAAGGGTGTCGTCAGCCAGTGGAAGACCACCGGCGCGGCCGTCGAGGCCGCCGCGAGCGCGCCCGAGATCAAGCAGACCTTCGTCAACCTCAACGCCGCCGTCACCGATCTCCGCACGCTGCTCGCCAAGCTCGACACGCAGGTCGTGCCCGCCGGCCAGGACCTGCGGGCGACGCTGGCCCAGGCCAAGACCACGCTCGAGGCGTTCAACGCCGCGGCGAACGACGCCCGGCGGTTCATCGCCGCGCAGCAGGACGTGGGTCCCGAGTTGAACCGCACGCTGCAGCAGCTGGCCGAGGCCGCCGACGCCGTGCAGCGCCTCGCCGATTTCATCGAGCGCAACCCGAACGCGCTCATCTCCGGCAAGAAACGCCCGTGACCCGCCCCCGCCGATGAACGTTCCCCTCCGCCGCCTCCTGTCGCTCGCCGCCCTGCTGCTGGGCCTCGCCGCCTGCTCGCTGCCGCCCGCGCAGCCCGACCCGACCCGCTACTACATGCTGACGCCGACCGCCCACCGCACGGGCGACGCCGCGGCCGCCGGCTCGCACTGGCGCGTCGCGCTGCGGCCGGTCGAGATGCCGAATTTTCTCCGGGGCAAGACCATGGCCGTCCGGGTGGCCAGCAACGAGGTGGTGTACGTCGACGACGCGCGCTGGGCGGAGACGCTGGAGGCCGGCATCGGCCGCGTCCTCCGCGAGAGCCTCGAGAGCCGGCCGGAGATCGCCTTCGTCGCGACCTCGGGCGGCGAGGAGCATGACTTCGACATCGCCGTGCGCGTGCTGCGCTGCGAGGGCGACCGCGAGAAGGGCGTCGCCCGCTTCACCGCTGCCGTCGAGATCTATGCCGCCGGCCCCGGCGGCGCCCGTCGCGGCCGCGACATCTTCACGACCGAGGTGCCCGGCTGGGACCGGCAGAACTACGGCCAGCTTGCCGCCAAGCTGAGCGAGGCCGTCGACGTCTTCGGCGACCGAATCGTCGCACTGCTCACGGCGGTGCAGAAACCGTAGGGCCGCCGCCGAATAGCGGTGGGGTGAAGCTCGAAGGAGAAAATTCGAAATTCGAAGCGGGGCGGAAATCAGGAGTCTCCGTTGGGAGAATCTGAGTCCGCCCGAATCTCGGATTTCGAATTCCAATCTTCGAATTTCTCCCGCTTACTTCAGCGCGGCCGCGATGCGGGCGAGGGCCTGTTCGACGTTGGCGCGGGAGTTGAAGGCGCTGATGCGCACGTGACCCTCGCCGCACTTGCCGAAGCCGGCGCCCGGGGTGCAAACGACCTGGGCCTTGTTCAGGAGCAGGTCGAAGAACTCCCACGAGTCGCGGCCGGTGTTCACCCAGATGTACGGTGCGTTGTCGCCGCCGACGCAGGTCAGGCCGAGGCCCTTCACCGCTTCGCGGATCAGCTTCGCGTTTCCGAGATAGAAATCCGTCAGCGCCTTGGTCTGCGCCTTGCCGGCGTCGGTGTAGATCGCCGCGGCGGCCTTCTGGATCGGGTAGGCGACGCCGTTGAACTTGGTCGTGTGGCGGCGGTTCCAGAGGGCGTGCACGGAGTGCTCCTGGCCCTTCGCGTCGAAGGCCTTCAGGGTCTTTGGCACCACGGTGTAGGCGCAGCGCGTGCCGGTGAAGCCGGCGATCTTCGAGTAGCTGCGGAACTCGATGGCCACGTCGCGCGCCCCGGGAATCTCGTAGATGCTGTGCGGGATCTGGGGATCGCGGATGTAAGACTCGTACGCGGCGTCGAAGAGGATGATCGCCTGGTGCTGCTTCGCGTACGCCACCCACGCCGCGAGCTGGGCCTTGGTGGCGACGGCGCCGGTCGGGTTGTTCGGGAAGCAGAGGTAGATGAGGTCCGCCGGGGTCGACGGGATGGCGGGCACGTAGCCGTTGGCCGGGGTCGAGTCGAGGTACGTCACGCCCGGGTAGCGGCCGTCGACGTTGGCGCCGGTGCGGCCGGCCATCACGTTCGTGTCGACGTACACCGGGTACACCGGGTCGGGGATGGCGAGGCGGATGTCGTTCGAGAAGATCTCCTGGATGTTGCCGCAGTCGCACTTCGAGCCGTCGGAAATGAACACCTCGTCGGGCTCCACGTGACAGCCGCGCGGCGCGAACTCGTGCTGCACCACCGCCTCGCGCAGGAAGGCATAACCCTGCTCCGGGCCGTAGCCCTTGAACGACTCGCGCTTCGCCATCTCGTCGGTCGCCGCATGCAGCGCCTCGATGCAGACGGGCGGGAGGGGTTCCGTGACGTCACCGATGCCGAGGCGGATCACCGGCTTCGACGGATTGGCGGCGACGTAGGCGCTCACGCGCTTGGCGATGTCGGCGAAGAGGTAGGAGGCCTTGAGCTTGGTGTAGTTTTCGTTGATGCGAATCATGACGGGAAAAGTGAGCCCGCTTCATTGGGGGAACCGGCCCGGCGAAGCAATCGGTTTTAGCGGCCGACGGGGCCAGCCCAGCACGCTCGACCTTCGTGAGCTTCGCGCCCTTCGCGGTGAACCGGATCGCGTTTGCGCCGCCGACCGCGCGTGAGTCGGCCCGCCTGGGCCGTAAAACGCCCGCAAATCCCGTCCCTTCCGCCGCTTTCACCTTTCAAGCCCGGGGCTTCCCGGTCATAGTGCGGGCAGTTCCCTCCGCCCCATGCAGAAAATCGAGTCGATCTCGGAAATGCGGTCCGTGGCCGCGCAGCTGAAGTCCGAGGGCAAGTCCATCGCCCTCGTTCCCACCATGGGTGCCCTGCACGCTGGGCAGGAGGCGCTGATCCGGGCGGCGGTCGCGCGCGCCGACGTCGTGATCGTCGCGATCTTCGTGAACCCGCTCCAGTTCGGCCCAAACGAGGTGATCGCGAACTACCCGCGGAGCTTCGCGGAGGACCTGAAGCTCTGCGAGACCTGCGGCGCCCAGTTCGTCTTCGCGCCGTCGGCGGAGGAGATGTACCCGCGCGGCTATTCGACCTACGTGACGGAGGACCAGACCAGCCGCGCGCTCTGCGGACCCTCGCGCCCGACGCATTTCCGCGGCGTGACCACGATGATGGCGAAGTTCTTCAACATCATCCATCCGGACTTCGCCTTCTACGGCCAGAAGACCGCGCAGCGCGCCGCCGTGGTGCGCAAGATGGCGGGCGACCTCCACTTTGGCGTCGAGCTCGTGGTGGTGCCGACCGTGCGCGAGTCCGACGGCCTGGCGGCCGGCGTGCGGAACCGCGAGTTCACGCCGAGCCAGCGGCAGGAGGCCCTGGCGCTCAGCAAGGCGCTCCGGAAAGTGAAGGAGATGGCCGACTCGGGCGTCCGCATCCCGGACCGCCTGATCGCCGAGGCCACGCACATCCTCAGCCAGCACCGCCGCGTGCGGATCATCTACATCTCGATCGTGGACAACGCCACGATGGAGACCATGCGCGAGGTCGTGCCCGGCCGCACCATGCTCGCGATCGCCGCGTGGATCGATGAGGTGCGATTGATCGACAACGTCGTGCTCTAGCGCCGCAGCCTCGGCTGCGGCGCTGGGAGTTGGAGGCTGGGAGCTAGCAGTTGGAATGCCGGACCGCAGGAGGCTGCGTGGCTTCCGTCTCCCAGTCCCAATCTCCCGTCTCCGAAGTGATCTGCGGCCGCGCGCGGTCTCAGATCACTTCCCGATAGACGTCCGGATGCGGCCGGCTGATCACTGCGGCGTTCACGAGCACACCGGCGTCGGCGATGATCTCGCGGCCGGCCTTCACCGCCGTCTGCACCGCGGCAACGTCGCCGGTCAGCGTCACGAACGCCTTGCCGCCGAGCGCCATGGCAACCCGGACCTCCAGCAGCTGGATCGGCGCGCTCTTCGCGCACGCGTCGGCCGCCTTGATCAGCGTCGCGACGTTGAACGACTCGAGGATGCCCAGTGCGCCCGATGGCGGGGCGGCCGAGGTGCGGCCGAGCGCCAGGATCACGTCGGGATGGATGTTCGTGATGACGAAGCTGTCGATCAGGCAGCCGTTGGCCGCCTCGCACGCCGCGGCGATCGCGCTCTGCACCGCCGACGGGTCGCCGGCGATCAGGACCATGTACTTGCCCGAGCAGATGGAGCGGGACAGCACGAGGCGCACGGTGCCGGCCTTGAGCGCGGCGTCGGCGACCAGGAAGCCGGCCACGACACTGGAGAGTTCGACCAAACCGATGGATTTTTCTGTCATGGTGGGCGTCAGCTGCGGTTGAGAATGATGTGGGTGGCCGTGACCTCGGCCACGGTGGCCGCGAAAGGCGCGTGAATCATGGCGCCGAGGGATTTGTCTGGGATCCCGCCGACGGCCTGGCCGGCCGCGACGGTCTCGCCGGCGCGGACGAGCGGCTGGCTCGGGGCGCCGGCGCTCTGCTTCAGCGGGAGGGAGACGCGGGCCGGCTTCACGGCAGTGGGCTCCCAGTGTGCCGGGTGGTCGTACTGCCCGATGTTGAGCTTCTTCATCAGGGCTTTGATTGGCGTGCGGCGACCGTCGCGCAGCGGGTGCGGCTTCACGGTTGTCGGGCCGGCGTACTTCTGGTTGGCCTTGCGCATCTCGGCCTTCGACTGGTCGCAGGCTTCCTTCGGGTAAAGTTCCTCGGGGCAGGCAAAGAGCGTGCAGAGTCCGCAGGAGCAGCACATGGCGGCCCACTCGTTGAAGTGCGCCGCGCCGGTCGAGGTGAACGCGAGGCTGCGCATCACCTGGTGCGGCTCGACCGCGTACCCGAGCAGGTAGCGCGGGCAGAGCTCGGTGCAGTAGCGGCACTGGTCGCAGGCCGACTTGCCGATGGCGTTGCGCTCCTTCGCGGGCTTGAACTTGCGCTCCATCACGTGGTGGCTGCGGTCGAGCACGATCACGCCGCCCGTGGTCTTGCCGACGGGACGGTCGAGGTCTTCGGTGTGCTCGCCCATCATCATGCCGCCGATCGCCAGCACGGGATGCGGCACGGTCGAGCCGCCCGCCGCGGCGATGCAGTCGCGCAGGCTGGTGCCGAGCGGCACCGTGATGGTCTTCGGCTCGCGCACGGCGCCGGCGACGGTGAGTGTCTTCTCGGTCACAGGCCGGCCCTCGGCCGCCGCGGCGATGTTCACGAACGTCTCGACGTTGCAGACGACGACGCCGACGTTCAGCGGGATCCCGCCGGGCGGGATCAGACGGCCGGTGGCCTCGTGCACCAAGTCGTATTCATCGCCCGCCGGATAATAGTCACCGAGCAGGTGCACCTTCACCGCGGTGTCCTTGCAGGCCGCCTGGACGGCGCTCACGGCGTGCTTGTTCTTGGCCTTGATGCCGACGATGCCGGTTTTCGCCCCGACGGCCTCCATCGCGAGCTGCATGCCGCGGACCATCTCGACGGCCTGGCGCTCCATGACGGCCGCGTCCTTGTGGAGCAGGGGCTCGCACTCGGCGCCGTTGGCGATGACCGTGTCGGCCTTCGCCGCGAGTTTCACGTGGGTCGGAAAGCCGCCGCCGCCGGCGCCCACGACGCCAGCCTGCCGGATTTGGTCAACCAGGGTCATGGGAAGAGTTGAAAGCTGAAGGTTGAAAGTGGTGAGAGAGGCATGCGGGTGGGGGAGGGCCGGAAGGGCGTTGAGGGATGTGTGCGGGATTGCTCCGGCCTTTCAACATTCAGCCGTCGACATTCAACTCGGCGCCGCGCCGTGACGGGGCCACGACGACCTCAAGGCCCTTGGCGCGGAGCGCGGCGATCAGGTCGGCGGGAGCCTTGTCATCGGTGACGATCACGTCCACCGCGGAAAAATCCGTGAGGAAGAAAGGCGAACGCCGGCCGAATTTGCTGTGGTCGAAGCAGAAGATCACCTTCGCGGCGCCGGCGATCATCGCGCGCTGGATGTCGACGATCAGCGCGTGGGAGTTGTAGATGCCGTCCTCCGCGATGCCGCTGCCGCTCAGGATCGCGACATCGGCGTGGATGCGGGAGAACGTCTCGACCGCATGCGGCCCGACGAGCACGCCGAGCCGCGGATAGATCACGCCACCGGAGAGATGGACTTCATGGCGGTTCGACGCGGAGAACAGATTCGCGACGGGGAGGGAGTTGGTGATGATCTGCGCGACCTTGTCGCCGAGACATTTTGCGACGTGGAAGCAGGTCGTGCCCGAGTCCATGATCACATTCTGGCCGGGTGAGACGAGCGCGGCGCACGCCTCGCCGATCGCGTCCTTCTCGGAGATCTGGTGCGTGTCGCGGACGTTGAACACAAACTCGTCGGACTTCGGCTGCTGCAGCGTCCGCGCGCCCCCGTGCGTCCGGCGCACCTGGCTGCGCGATTCGAGCGCGGTCAGATCCCGTCGCACCGTCGAAACCGACACGCCGACATGCGAGGCGAGCTCTTCAAGTGAGGCAAATTCAGCCTTTTGCAGGTACGCCTCAATCCTCGCCTGACGTTCCTCGGCTTGCATTGATAGGAGTGTGTTTGGAAGATTTTGGAAGATCTTGCAATCTTTTCGTTGACTATTTGGCAGAATTTGGGTGGTCATTGGACGAAATCGGCCCAACCCGCGCATGTCATTGCCACCGCCATTGCCACACCGCGTAGAGATCGAGCACCTCGTCCGGCGATCGATTTACCAGCGTATGGGGAAGGACCTGCCCCGCACGGCGCGCGCGCCGAATCCGCTGCTGGTCAACATCAGCGCGCGTCATTGCCACCTGACGCCGAAGGCGGTCGAGACGCTGTTCGGGCCGGGGGCGAAGCTCACGCCGATGAAGTGGCTGTACCAGAAGGACCAGTTCGCGGCGAAGGAGATGGTGACGTTGATCGGGCCGCGCAGCCGGGTGATCTCCAATCTCCGCATCCTCGGCCCGTGCCGCAATTTGAACCAGGTTGAGCTCGCGCTCACCGATTCGATCGCGCTGGGTTTCGAGGCGCCGATTCGGTTCTCCGGCAACATCAAGGACACCCCGGGCTGCATGCTGATGGGCCCGCATGGATTCCTGGAGATCGACGAGGGCGTGATCCGCGCGGCCCCGCACGTCCACATGCACCCGGACGATGCCGCGTTCTACGGCGTGAAGGCCGGCGATTTCATGCGGCTCCGCGTCGGCGGCCCGTGCGCCACGACCTTCGACCGCATTTTTGTCCGCATCGACCCCGAGTTCAAACTCGAGGTGCACATCGACACCGACGAGGGCAACGCCTGCGCCCTCCAGCCCGACACGCCCGTCGAGCTCCTCAAAGCCTGAACCCCCGCCTGATTTTCCACGTCCCCGTCAACCCTCACCCAATCCAACATCATGAGTGATTCCATCGGCATGGTAGAAACCAAAGGCTATGTAGGCAGCGTCGAAGCCAGCGACGCCATGGTCAAAGCGGCGAACGTCACGCTCGTTCGCCAGATCCAGATCGGCGGCGGTTTCGTCACCGTCATCGTCAAGGGCGACATCGGCAGCATCAAGGCCGCCGTCGACGCCGGTTCCCAGGCCGCGAAGCGCGTCGGCGAGCTCGTCTGCTCCCACGTCATCGCGCGCCCGCACGGCGAACTGCTCCGCAACGTCGGCCTGTAACCGCAACCTCAACCTTCTCTCACTATGGCTACCCAGGAAGCTGTCGGACTCATTGAAACCAAGGGCCTGTGCTCGCTGCTCGAAGCCGCGGACGCCGCCCTCAAGGCCGCGAGCGTGACCATGACCGGTTACGAGGCGGTGGGCAGCGGCTACGTCTGCGCGTTCTTCCGCGGCGATGTCGCCGCGATCAAGGCCGCGGTCGATGCCGGCGCCGAAGCCGCCTCCAAGGTCGGCGAAGTCGTCTCCGTCCAGGTCATTCCGCGCCCGCACGAGGAGCTCTCCGGCCTCGGCAAGTGGCTGCAGACCCCGTCGGCCTGACCGCCGGCGGGCCCGCTCGCCCTCCTCCCGTCCGTGATGAACATCCTCGTCGCCAATCTCGGCTCGACGTCCTTCAAGTACCGTCTGTTTCGCTTTGACGGCACCGGGGAACCGTCGCTGCTCGCGAAGGGCGGCTTCGAGCGCGTGAGCGACTTCGGCCAGGCGATCAACGATTGCCTCGGCGAGCTCCGCGCCGCGGGCCATGTGCGGTCCGCCGGCGATGTCCATGGCGTCGGGTTTAAGGCCGTGCTGGGCAAGGACCTCACGGGCTGCGTCCCGGCCGACGACCGCGCGATCGCCGCGCTGGAGGGCATGCGCGAGATCGCGCCCGCCCACAACCCGGCCTACGCCGAGGGCATCCGCCGCTT
>CAYYGV010000018.1:0-45140 GCA_964471615.1 uncultured Opitutaceae bacterium | reverse complement strand
GTGCCGGGCAGGAAGGACATGCAGCCGTTCTGGATCGTGGCGTCGCGCAGCGCGACCCAGATGGTCAGCTGGTGCATCTTCTGCTCGTGCGGCCAGTACGGCGTGTCCTGGTGCCACGGCGTCTTCGCGCCCGTATGCGGCTCCTTGAACAGCGCGTGGTCGTGCCACAGGCGCAGCGGCAGCCCGCTCAGGCGCGCCGCGATGCCGCCCAGCTTCGCGCTCAGCACGTGCGGCTTCACCGCCGGATAGCGGTGCCAGAGGTTCACGCACTGGATGAAAATCTGCTCGTAGCTGTTTTTCTTCCGGTTCGGGTCGAGATTCACCGTGTCCTGCTTCACGGCCGCGTCGACCGCGTCGCGGAAGGCCGTGAGCTCGGCGCCGGTCAGGACGTCGTTCAATTGAATGTAACCGTCACGCTGGTAGGCCGTGATCTGCTGCTGGGTGAGGGGGTAATCGTGGTTCACGGAATGGAATCTAGCACATCCCGTGGCTTGGCGCTTGAATGCCCCCGGCAAAAACTTGAATGTTTCCGTCATTAAGGCGACCTACACCATCAACCAGGCCGTGGTCCGGCTGAGCGCGACCCGCCCCCTCAATGTCGAGCGCGCCACGGTCGCCGTCGATATCGCGCCGCACGACCACGACTACTACGAAGTCAGCCTGATGGTGCACGGCCGCTGCCGCCACCACACGGCCGACGGCATCCAGGAGCTGGAGCCGGGTTCGGTGATCGTCGTCGCGCCCGGCGGCGTGCACGCCTTCTCGCGGCCGCGGGGAGTGGAATTCGTCAACCTGTACTACCTGGCTGAATGGCTGGCGGCGGGCTGGCGCGAGTACTGGACCGAGCAGGGGCTCGTCCCGCTCTTCCTGGCCCAGGTGCTTTTCCGGCGCGAGACGCAGCCGCGGCCGGCGGTGTTCCGCCTCGGCGCGTCCGCGGCCGCGGCGGCCGCCGCCGAGCTCGCGGGTATCCAGCGGGAGCTGGCGACCGAACGGCCTTCGGCGCTCTTCATCAAGGCCGCGGTCCTGAAGCTCCTCGTCATGCTCTCCCGCGCGAGTCACGATCACCGCGCGGAATTCGCCGCGCCGGTCTGGACCGTCATGCACGGCATCGAGGCCACCATCGAGGGCGGCCAGCCGTTCGACCAGGCCGCCCAGCTGCGGGGGTGGGGCGTTTCCGCCGACCGGGCCAGCCGGCTGTTCCGCCACGCCACCGGGCTCTCGCCGCTCGAGTACTACCAGCGGCGCCGGATCCACCACGCCTGTGTTCGGCTGCTCGACCGCGCCCACACCATCACCCAGGTCGCGCTCGAACTCGGCTTCGCCGATGCCGCCCACTTCAGCCGCCTGTTCCGGAAATACGCCGGGCTCACCCCGCGGGCCTACCGCGCGAAGTACGCGGGAGACGTTGGGGCAAGTTGAAAGCTGACGGTTGAGAGTTGAAAGCCGGACACGCCGTGTGCGCCGTAGCCGCCCTCTTCAACTTTCAACCCTCAACCTTCAACTCCTCATCCGCTGCCTCCCCGGCGACCAGCAAGTCGTGCGCCCGCCGATCTCCTGCCGGACCAGCGGCACGCCCGTGCGGGGACAGCGGCCGCCGTCCTCCCAACGATGCCAGAACAGCCAGGTCTTCGGGATATGCGCGTTCAGGTCCGGCGGCAGGTAGTCGCCGCGACCCGCGATCGTGTCGAGGGCGAGGCGGCAGACGCGGCGGCACTCGCGCCAGAGGGTCCGGGTTTCGGCCGGGGACAGCGACCCGGCGCGGCGCGCGGGATGGATCGCGGCGCGCCAAAGGATCTCGTCGGCCATCCAGTTGCCCACGCCCGGAAATCTCTCCTGCATCAGGAGCACCGCCTTGATCGGCGCCCGGCCGCGGCGCCGCAGGAAGGCCGCGACGGCCTCGAGCGTGAACGCGTCCGAGGTGATCGCTGGGGCGATCCGCGTCCACCAGACCGGGGCGGTGGTGCCGCGATGCAGGAGCGCCCGGCCGAACATCCGCGGGTCGGTGAACACGAGTGCATGGTGCGACGTGACGAGGACCAGGTGGTCGTGCTTGCCGACGGCCCAGTCGGGCGCCTCGACGTGGAGCTCGCCGCTCATGCCGAGGTGCACGCCCAGCCAGGCGCCGCCGGAGAACCGGAAGAGCATCTGCTTCGCCCGCGCCTCCGAGGATTCGAGTCGGGCGCCGGTCAGGGCGCGACGCAGGGCGGCGGGATTGGTCCCGCGGAAGATCTTCGCTCCCGGATGCAGCAGCACCGTCCGAATGCGCTGCCCCACGCCGGCCTGATGCCAGCGTTTCCGGAAGAAATCGGCCTCGGCCAGCTCGGGCATGTCACTGCACTCCCACGCAGCCGCGAACCGAGGCAAACAGGGCGCGCGAGTCGTACCCGACGCCGTCCTTGAACACCAACTCGGTCTTGCGGAGGTCGGTGATCTGCGCGGCCGGGTTGCCTGCCACGATGACCAGGTCGGCGGCCTTGCCCGCCTCGATGCTGCCGGTCTCGTGGTCGATGCCGAGGAGCTTGGCGCCGTTGCTCGTGGCCACCTGGATCGCCTCGACCGGGGTCAGGCCGGTGTCCACGAGCAACTCGATGGTCCGCCAGCTGCCGTAGCCGGCGATGACTCCGCCGTAGCCGGTCGGGTCGGTGCCCGCGACCAGCAGCCCGCCGGCGCGGAAGAAGCGTTTCTCGAGCTCCAGGTAATTCGTCCAGGCCCGGGCCTCCTCGCCGCGGGGCCGGCTGTTCACCTTGGCCCAGCGCGCCAGGTAGTTCTCGCGCGCCGGGGCGGAGAGCGTGTCCAGTTCGGCCGTCGTCATGATCCGGCAGCCCGGATTGAATGTCTCCATGATCGCCAGGGTGGAGGTCACGGCGACCTTCCGCTCAATCAGCAGGCGGATCAGGCCCTGGACCGCCGGCGAGTCGAGATCGAGCGCCGCGGCCGCCTTCTGCGCCGCGATCACGTTCGGCTGGTCGTCGTCTTTCCAGTTCGGCGTGAAGTCCGACATCGCGAAGAATCCGTGCTCGAGGTTATCGATGCCGATCTCGGCCGCCCGCCGGTAGCTGACCGTGCCGAGGTGGCCCGTGACCTGGAGGTGGCGGGCGTGGGCGGCGGCCACCACGGCGGCGAGCGCGTCACCGCGCAGGTGCATGTAGGCCTTGAACGACGTGAAGCCCTCGTCCGCCCAGTAGTTCACCATGCGCGCGGCGTCCGCCGGGCTGTCGACCGAGTCGATCTGCGGCACCGCCGCCGGCACGCCCTCGAGGTAGGGCGCGGTCAGGTGCAGCTTGGGTCCCGGCTGCTCGCCCGCGTCGATGCGGCGCTTGAGCTGGAGGTCCGTGTACGGCTCGATGCTGCCGCCGGTCCGGGCCGAGGTGATGCCGGCCGCCAGGTACATCCGGGGAAACGAATACTCGAGCTCTGCGACGTGGAACGGCGCGTTCGGGGTCAGCAGCGAGTAGTACATGTGCTCGTGCACGAGCACGAAGCCCGGCAGCACGGTTTTCCCGGTCAGGTCGCGCACGACGGCATCCGCCGGCGCCCGGGCCTCGGCATCGGGCCCGACCCACGCGATGCGGCCGCCGCGGAGGATGAGGGTCTGATTCTCCCGGGCCGGGTGACCCAGGCCGTCCACGACCCGCGCGTGGACCAGCGCGAGGACGGGATCGCGCACGACGATTGACGGATCCGGGGCGGCGGCGCGGATGGACGCCGCGGCGGCGCAGGCGAGGGCTGCGGAAAAGAGACGACGGACGAGCAGGTTCAGGTGCATGGGACTGGGCGACTTGATCGACGGCCGGAGGGGTACCGGCACCAGGAGAAAGGGAAACGCTCAGGTCAGCGTCGCGGCGAACTCGGCGAAACTCGGGAAGACTGGGATGCCGTGCGTCGTGACCTCGGGCAGGGTGCGGGGATCGACCTTGCCGGTGCACAGGGCCGCGACGTTGACGTGGGCGGCCAGGCCCGCGCCGAGGTCGGCGGCGGAGTCTCCGACCATCCAGCATAGCGCGGGATCGAGGCGGTGCTGCTCGAGCTTCTCGAGGATGAACCGCGGTGACGGCTTGCGGTACACCACTGGCTGGCCGGGCGCCTCGGGTGCGATGCAGACGCCGGCGAACAGCGGCGAACCGAGGCCGAGCATTTCCTCCATCCGGGAGTTCACGCGCAGCGTGTCGTCCATCGTGTGGTAGCCGCGGCCGATGCCGGACTGGTTGGTGAAGAGGAACAGCTTGTAGCCGAGGGTCCGGGCGCGCTGCAGGCCCACGGCCACGCCGGGAATCAGTTCCACGCCGGCGGGATCGGCGAGGTAGGTCTTGTCGAGGATCAGGGTGCCGTCGCGGTCGAGGAACAGCGCCTTGCTCATGACTCGTGCGCGACGTAGGCCCGCAGCTCGGCGGGTGTCACGGTCGCTGTGCCCAGCTTGCCGACCACCACGCCGGCGGCGGCGTTCGCGAAATGGGCGGCGGTCTCGAGCCGGGCTTTGGCCGCCAGGGCCAGCACGAGGGCGGCGAGCGAGGTGTCGCCCGCGCCCGACACGTCGAACACTTCGCGGGCCGCGGTCGGGATCCGCTTGCTGATCCGGCCCTGCTCGCTCAGCAGCATGCCGCCTTCGCCCATGGTGATCACTAGGTGGCGGGTCCGGTAGATCTCATGGAGCCGCGCGCAGACCTCCGCCTCCGGGAACGGCGTGTGCGGCGGGAGCTCGATCCCGGCCAGCTGCAGCGACTCGCGCTTGTTCGGGGTGATCAGGTCGAGGTCGCGGAACTTGAGCGGGCGCCGCGGCTTCGGGTCGAGCGCCACGAACTTCCCGGCGGCGCGCGCCAGCTCCGACACGCGCTCGACCAGCTCCTCGGTGAGAATGCCCTTGGCGTAGTCGGACAGGATCACCGCGTCCGCGGCGGCAATCTCCTTCTTGAACAGCTTTGTCGCGACGTCGGGATTGAACTGGTACGCGGCCGGCGGCGACTCGCGGTCGATGCGGCAGAGCTGCTGGTGCTGCACCATCACGCGGGTCTTCACGATCGTCTGGCCCGAGCCGGGGGTCGTGACGGCGCGGATGCGGTGGGAGGCGAGGGTGGCGTGCAGCTTGTGGCCCGCATCATCGTTGCCGTAGTAGCCGACCACGGTGCAGCGGGCGCCCAGCGCGGCGATGTTGAGGCCGACGTTGCCGGCGCCGCCGGCCGTCCAGGTCTCGCGGTCGACGTCGATCACCGGCACCGGCGCCTCGGGCGAGATGCGCGTGGCGTCGCCCCAGACGTAGCGGTCGAGCATCACGTCGCCGATGACGAGGATGCGCAGCTTCGCGATCTTCCGCAGCAGGGCGGACGCCTCTTTTAGCGAAATTCCCATTCGTAGTGGTAGTTGGAGAGCAGCTTGGTGCCGCGGTCGGTGACCTGCACGACGTCCTCGATGCGGCAGCCGCCGAGGCCGGGATAGTAGAGTCCCGGCTCAACTGTCACGACCGTGCCGCGCTTGAGCTTCATCGACACGGTCGGGCTGAGCCGCGGCGGCTCGTGGATGGCGAGGCCGACGCCGTGCCCCGTGCCGTGGATGAAACCGACCGAGCCGCGCTCGGTGCGGCGCGTCTCGTAGCCGGCGGCAACCAAGGTGTCGGCGGCCTGCAGGTGCACGAACTTGCCGTCGACCCCGGCGCGGATCGCCTTCAGCGCGGCGAGCTGGGAGGCGCGCACCGCCGCCACGAGCTTCCGCTGGGCGTCGCTGGCGCGGCCGCGCAGGAAGGTGCGGGTCATGTCGCCGAAATAGCCGGTGCTCACCACCCGCGGGAAGATATCCACGACCACGAGGTCGTTCGCGCGCAATGGGCCGGAGCCGCGGTCGTGCGGGTCGCAGGCCTGGTCGCCGCCCGCCACGATGGTGTGGAGGGAGATGCCGCCGGCGCGGAGAATGGCGCTCTCGACCGCGAACTTGACGTCCTCGGACGTGAGCCGGCGGCCGCGGGTCACGAGGTAGCGGCCCTTCGGCTTGGCGGCGCGCATGGCCTCCTCGGCGGCGGCGAGGCCGATCGCGCTCAGCCGGTTTCCCTCGCGGAGGGCGGCGGCCTCGGCGGCGGACTTGACCTCGCGCTCAGGGAAGAGCGGGCCCTCGGCCAGCTCGAGACGGAGCCCGAGCGAGCGGAGCTTGAGGAAAAGCTGGGCGGGAAAGTCGGCGGCGACCCGGAAGGCGCGCAGCCGGTGGGCGCGGGCGACCTCGGCGATGATCTCGGCGGCGCCGACGGCCCGGCGCGGCCAGCGGGCCTGGGCCCGGGCGCGCCACACCTCGAGCGGGAGCACCGCGTCGAACGTGCCGGCTTTCTTGACCCGGCCGAACTCGAGCGCGCTCTGGACCGAGATGCGCTTCCGGCCGGAGCCGAAGGCGATGAAGGGGTCGTGCACCTCGACACGGCTGAAGTAGAGCTGGTCGGAACTGGTGCCGGTGTCGGCGTAGAGCAGCGGGGGCAGGGGAGAACGGGCCACGGGTGGAGAGGGATTGAAAACGGCGGCGCGAAGGATTACCCAACGAGTCTGTGAAAAACGCAAATCTGGTTTCGCTGTCCTGCTGCTGGCTCGCGCTCTTCCTCTCCGCGGGCTGCGGCGCCAAGGAGTCAACCGCGCCGGCGGCCCCGAAGACCGTGGCGGACTATTTTCCGATCAAGGTCGGCGACCAGGTCGTGCAGATGCAGGTGGCCGTCCTGCCCACCGAGATGGAGCACGGCCTGATGGGCCGGCGCGACCTCGGTCCGGACCAGGGCATGATCTTCGTCTACCAGCAGCCGCAGGTGATGACGTTCTGGATGCACAACACCCCGACGCCCCTCGACATCGGATTCTTCCGGCCGTCCGGCGAACTCGCGGAGATCTATCCCCTGCTGCCCTTCGACGAACGCACGGTGCGGTCCCGCGGCGAATCGCTCCAGTTCGCGCTGGAGATGAACCAGGGCTGGTACCACGCGCACGGTCTGCGTCCCGGCGCGATGCTCGACCTCAAGGCCCTCGCGGCGGCGCTGCGGGCGCGGGATTTTGATCCGCGGAAGTTCGGAATCGAAAAGCCCTAGGGTTTTGAAATTCCAAACGCCAAACCGCCAAACGCCAAAAGAGTCCGGCGCTGCGCGCGGCTTGGGGCGGTTGATGAAGACATCTGCCGCTTCGCGCGGATCTGGCCGCCGCGAGCGATCCCCAGGAATGCACCCTCACTCCTTGGCCAAAGGCCAAACACGAATTTGGTGTTTGGCGCTTTGGCGTTTGGAATTTCGACCCGCTAGTCCTTGGGCAGTTCGTTGTCCGTCTTCAGCACCAGCACCGGCGTCTTGGTCTTCACCCAGACATCGGCGTCCTTGAAGTGCTTGGCCGGGACGTTCTCGAATGCCTCGCCGACGGTCTTCACCGGCAGCAGGCGACCGCGCTTCGAGGCGTTGAAATCGTAGGCGCCGCGGAAGACGCGGTCCGGGGTCGTGGCCACGCTCTCGGTCTCGGGAATCTGCAGCACCCAGCCGACGAAGTCGTGCTTCGGCATCTTGCCTTCGGGGTCGGACAACACGATGACCCACTGCTTCTTGACCGCCGGCGGCTTCTCCTCGGCGTTGTCGGGCTGGACCGCGATGTTGATCTCCTCGATCACGCGGCGCAGGAGGGCCGGATCGAGGTGGTTCTTCTTGAGGATCTCCGCGACTTTGCTGACGTCGATTTTCGGCATGGTGTTTTCCGTTGAGAGGACCACGAATGGACACGAATGACCGCGAATGTAAAGGCAGCGCGTGGACGGGTCTGGGACATATTTCCGCTGATGCCGCGGGACCCAAAGGACAGGAGCCGAGCGTAATGGCTGACGAGCACTTCGACGTGGTAAACGAACGCGACGAGCCCGTGGGCCGGGCGCGCCGCAGCGAGGTCCATGCCCGCGGGCTCTGGCACCGTGCCGTGCACATCCTCGTGTTCAATCGCGCCGGCCAGGTCTTCCTCCAGAAACGGTCGCTGCGGAAGGACGTGGCGCCGGGGAAGTGGGACTCCTCGTGCTCGGGTCACCTCGACGCCGGCGAGGGCTACGACCACGCCGCGGTCCGCGAACTCGGCGAGGAACTCGGGCTGAACGACCAGCCCCGGCCCGAGCGCTGGCTGCGGGTGAACGCCTGCGCCGAGACCGGCTGGGAATTCTGCTGGATCTACCGGCTTAATCACGAGGGCCCGTTCGTGCTGCACCCGGAGGAGATCGAGCGCGGCGACTGGTACCAGCCGGCCGAGGTCACCCGCCTGATCACGGCGCGACCCGAGGACTACGCGCCGGCCTTTCGTTACATCTGGTCGCTACTGCCGCCTCGCTGAGACGGGAAGATCAGCCAGGGCCTGGGGTGGAATCGTACTTGTAAAGTGACGGGGCGCGGCCGGTGAGGCGTTTGCCGGTGATTCGGCCCGGGCCTTCGTTCGCGCTGAGGCGCTTGATTTCGTCGAACTGCTTCTGGGTGATCAGGCGGCGCGGCAGGCGTTTCTCCGCCTCGTAGAGCAGGCGCTCGCGGTCGTCGTCGTTCGGCGAGTAGGCCTGCCACGGGGTGTGGTGCCCCTGGTGCATCGTCCACTCGATGTTGCCGCCATGCACGATGGCGCTCACCTGGAACTTCCGTCCCTCGTCGTCCTTGTTCCACCAGCCGAACTCGATGCCCATGGCTGCACTAGAGGCGGCGCCGCGCCGGCGGGCAAGGATGGAGTCGGCTCTGGGCAGTTGAAAGGGGGCGGTTGAAAGTTGAAAGGGGACGGTCAGGGGCGGGTGGTGCCGGTGGGAAACTCCGCGACGATGGGGCCGGGGTGGAACTCGCCTCGGCGGCGCTGCACGGTCCGCACCGTCAGGTGCTCGGCCCGCACGTCAACGATCCAGCCGCCGAGCGGGGGACAGTAGGAACCCGTGTTGATCACCACGAGGCCGCCGGGCATCCGCCAGTAGCCCGGGCGATGGATGTGACCGATCAGGACGAAGCCGGCCTTGGGTCGGTACCGTTGGGTGAACGAGGCGGCCAGGATCGGCGCCGTGCGCCAGGCCCGCAGGATGTGAAGGAAACGCGTCGGCGGCCACACCGTGTCGGCGAGGATGCCGGCGGTGTACTTCAGCGCGTTGCGCTCGGACTGGTGACGCTGGGGGATCGTCGCCGCTACCTGCCGGAAGACCCGGAACCGATGCTCCAACTGGGCCGCGGCCTTCTCGCCCAGCTGCTGGAGCTGCTCGCGGATCCGGCGTCGAACCGTCGCGGCGTCCTGGCCCCAGGGCACGATCTCGTCGAACAGGATGTCCCCGTGGGTCACGAACACCCGGTCCCCGGCCAGGTCGAGCGTGTGCTGCTCCGAGATGTCGGGGTCGTGGTTGCCGGTCAGGAAGGTCGCGGCCGGCGCGGATTCGCGGAAAAACTGCAGGGTCTCCGCGCGCAGCGCCTCCGAGAGTCCCGGCACCTTGCTGGCCCGGGTGTCGATGGTGTCGCCGTTCAGCACCAGGCGGTCGACGCCCTCGAACAGCGGACGGAGGGCGGGCAGGGCGCGCACCCGGCTGCCGCGGTCGCCGTAGTGGACGTCGGACAGGATGCGGGTGACGCGGTGGGGCACGGGGGAGCGGGGCCGGAGGTGGCGGCCTTCCACAATCCCGGTCAGGGGGGAGCCTGCAACCCCCAAAGGCGGGGTGTCCCCGCGCTTCGGCGCTTGCGTGTCCGCCGCGGTTCGCCTGAATTCGCGGCCATGGCGCTCTACGGCTCTCTCCCCGCGCTGCGCGCCCAGACCGCGCAGCTCAAGATGTTCGAACCGGCTTTCGCTTACCTCGACGACCTGCTGCGCCCCGGCTCGGCCGCCGGCGAACGGCTGCGCGGATTGGCGGACGGCGACACGCACCGCGTCGATCTCGGCGGCGGCGTCTTCGCGCTGGAGCAGGTCTACGCGGCGAAGGTCCGCGCCGACGGATTCTTCGAGTCGCACCGGAAGTTCATCGACGTCCAGGTCGTGATCGACGGCGGCGAGACAATGGAAGTGGCCGACATCGGGCGCCTGACCGCGCGGCAGCCGTACAACGGCGACCGCGACCTGATCGTCTACGAGGATTGCACCACTCCGGCCCTCCTGCGCGTGCACGCGGGCGAGGCGGCGATTTTCTTCCCGGCCGACGGCCACATGCCGGGCCTGCGGATCAACTCCGAGGCCACGCTCGTGCGGAAGACCGTGATCAAGGTGCCGGTGCCGGCGTGAGCGGCGGCCGCTCAGTTGAGCGTTGAAGGTGGTCCGTTGAAAGCCGCCTGGCTCCCTCAACTCTCACCGTTCAACTTTCAACGGTCCGGCTCTCACCCGATCGCGCCGCGCGAGCGATGAACTACCGCCACCACTATCACGCCGGGAATTTCGCCGACGTGATGAAGCATGTGCTGCTGCTGCGGCTGCTGGCCGGGCTCCAGCGCAAGGACAAGGGATTCCTCTTCCTCGATACGCACGCCGGCCGGGGCGCCTACGACCTCGCCGCCGCCGCGCGCGGCGACTCGCTCGCTCGCCAGCCCGAGCACCCGCAGGGCATCGGACGCCTCTGGGCGCGGCCCGACCTTCCTCCCGGTGTCACGGAATACGTGACACTGGTGCGGGCGTTTGACCGGGAGCGTGGCGGGAGCGGCGAGACGCCCCGGCATTACCCAGGTTCCCCGTGGATCGCGCGACTGCGGGCGCGGCCGCAGGACCGGCTGGTGTTGTGCGAGCTGCACCCAGAAGAGCACGCGGCGCTGGCGCAGGAGTTTGAAGTGGCCCGGCGGACGCAGGTGCTCGCCACGGACGGTTATGCGGCGCTGAAAGGGCATTTGCCGCCGCTCGAGCGCCGGGCGCTGGTGCTGATCGACCCGCCGTTTGAGTCGCAGGACGAGTTTGCGCGGGTGGTGTCCGCGGTCGGCGAGGCCCTGCGGCGTTTGCCCGGGGCGGTGATCGCGGTCTGGTATCCGCTGACCGAGCGGGCGCGCGTCGACGCGTTCGCCGGCGAGCTGCGCGCGCTGGCGCTGCCGCCGACCCTCGAGCTGGAACTGGCGGTCGCAGGTCCGGCCTCGCCGCTGAAGATGAAAGGCTGCGGCCTGATGGTGCTCAACCCGCCCTGGCAATTCGAGACGGAGGCCCGTCCGCTGCTGGAGTGGCTGGCTCCCGTGCTCGCGCAGGAATCCGGCGGCGGAGCGCGCGTTCGCTGGCTGGTTGAGGAGAAGGCCTCCTTGTAGCTCAACGAGCGATCTCGCTCAGCCGCAAGGGAGCGCAGAAACGACGGGTGCAGTCACGCTCGCGGTCGCAGTACTCCGACTTGGAGTGACTGGAAACCAGCGGGTCCGACCAATCAGCGGCTCCAGGCGGGAGCCGGACTCGGCTGGTAGGCGAAGATCTCCTCGGGGGAGGGCAGCTTGACCACCAGCGGCGGAGCGCGGAACACCGGCCGATTCCATTCCACGTCCTCGCGACGGAGGATCCGGATCATGGCCGGGACCTCGCGCACGGGCGGCGGTTGGAAATGTGAGTTCGGCAGGTTCATGGGGAACGGGGCCTGTTGACCTATAAAACGGAACAAAGTGCCAAAAGTTTCGGGAAAAATGCGGAGAAAAATCTGATGACGGGCGGCCGGACGGGACCGGACCGCGTCCCATCGGCCAGATTCCACGAGGGAAAACGGCCGGACGGGACGGGCTTGACGCCGAAGCCGGCGCGCGACGCGTCCCGGATCCGTGGGGCGGATGGCGGGCGCGGGTCGCCGGGCTCCGGCGCGAAAACGCGGGGCTTACGCGACGCGGCGGGCGGGCGGGCTCTCGGCGAACGTGGCGCGCTTCGGGATGGAGATGGTCAGCACGCCGTGCTGGATCTCCGCCGTGAGCGCGGCGTAGTCGAGGCCGTGGCCGAGCCGCAGGCGCAGCTGGTAGTCGCGCTGCGCGCCTTCCAGATGGAGAGCCTGCCAGTTCACCCGGACAAATTGGGTCTTGCGCGCGGTGACGACCAGGTCGGGACCGCGGCCCTCGATCTCCACGCCGGAGGCTTCGACGCCTGGGACGTAGACCGTGAGTTTCACCGCGTCCTGGAGCTCGCGGCAGTCGTAGCTCGGCTTGCGGAGCTCGACCAGGGAGGACGAGGCATCAGCGATGCGCGGGCGGCGGGCCGGACGGAGGGGGTGAATTATCGTGTGCATGGGAAAAATGAAAAAGGGAGGTGGGACCTCGGGGCTTGGGGCCGCCGGGCTTCAGGGAGTTCTAAACGTGGTCCGTTAAACGGAGGTTTAGGCCTGGAAGCCCGCGCCGGTCTGCTGTTTGCCCCAATTGGAGACGACCGGTCGCATCTGGTCGCGGCAAATGGCAACGACGGCCTTCGTAATCGAAGTGCCGGCGTAGCCGCGAAGATGCTGATGAAGAGCGGTCATTGAGACAACGGGCTGTCACCATGCACACTGCAGGCCGCATGCCAAGAACTTTTCCGGCAGTGACACAGATTCGCTCACGCCCGTTGCCGATTTCCAATCGAGAGGTGCCGCAGCCAGCTCTCCCGCGGATGCCCCCGATGACGCGAATTACCGCGGGCAGTGCGGACCCAGGCGCTGGCCTGATTCGCGCGCACCCGCGCCATTCGCGGACCAATTAGGTGCTCGGCAGTCTGCGGACTCTGCTGCATCGTCGGCGCCATGAACGACGCGACGACGACGACCGGTGAATTGAAGGCCCGCGTGCTGGCCTTTGTGCGCGAACGCGACTGGGAACAGTTTCACGCCCCGAAGAATCTCAGCATGGCGCTCGCCGCCGAGGCCGGTGAGCTCATGGAGCATTTCCTGTGGGCGTCGTCGGAGGACTCGCGCGCCATCGCGCAGGATCCGGTCAAGCGCACCAAGATCGCCGAGGAACTCGCCGACGTCGTGATCTACGCCCTGGAGTTCGCCAACGCCACCCAGCTCGACCTCGCCGCCGCCATCGAGGCCAAGATGGTGGCCAACGCGAAGAAGTACCCCGTCGAGAAGGCCAAGGGTCGGTCGGAGAAATACACCGACCTTTAGCCGATACCGGAATCCGGATTCCGGAATCCGGAATTTCCTAGAGCGCGTCGCCGCTGAAGCCCCACATGCCGCGGGCGCCGCTGAAGAACTTCAGGTAGACGCGGTCGCGCTCGATGCCGAGGTGCTCCTTGATGAGCTCGCAGAGGTCCTGGCTGAGGGTCTTGGACCGGCGGGCCGAGATGCCGACGCTCTTCAGCTCGAGGAACGCCACTGGGTCGTCCGTGCCGGCGAAGAGCATCGGTGTGTCGATGTCGAGCGCGACAAGCACCAGCTCCGCCGGCTTGTCCAGCTCGCGCGCCACGAGCACCGCGGCGCTGCGCATGATCGTCTGCTGCGACTTTTTCCCGATCGGGAGGTTGGTCTGGATATTGAGGTAGGGCATGGGACTCCAGGGTTGAGGGTTGGTCTGTTCCGGTCGTTGGCAGCATGGGCTGTCCGGCGCTGTTGTGCAACAGTGGGGAGAAACGCCAAACGCCAAACCGCCAAATGCCAAAATCGTCCGTGGCCGGTGGCCACCGCGGTGTGTTCTTTTTTAGTGACCGACCTTGGGGTGTGCTGAGCGGGATTTCACCACGAAGGGCGCGAAGATCACGAAGGCCCGATCCGATGGCTTGGCCTTCGTGGCCTTCGCGTCCTTCGTGGTGAAATCAACTCGTCCGTGAACCCACCCGGCCGCGCGAAGCGCCGGACTCATTTGGCGTTTGGCGGTTTGGCGTTTGGAATTTCTCGCCAAAAGAACTCTAGCAACCTTCGGCCCGGAATTTCCCCAGGATCTCCTCAGGCTTCACGCCCCGCTCCCGCAGCGCACGCAGGCTCAGGGCGTCGTGACGCTTGGCCAGACGCTGGCCGGTCTCGTCCGTCATCAGGGGGCAATGGTAGAAGGCCGGAGGCGTCAGCCCGAGCGCCCGGTACACGAGCAGCTGACGGAAGGTGCTCCGGATGAGGTCCGCGCCGCGGACCACCTCGGTGATGCCCATCGCGGCGTCGTCCACGGCGCATGCGAGCTGGTACGAGGGCACGTCGTCCTTTCGCCACACGAGGAAGTCGCCGAAATCCCGTCCTGCCACTGCGCGCTGCGGGCCAAACCGGCCGTCGACGAAGCTGAGTTCCTCCCCGACGGGCACCCGCAGCCGCCAGTTCACTGTCACGCGCTCGCCGAGTGGCGGCAGCGGGGTGCTCGTGGGCGGACGGAGCGACGCGGGATAAACGGGTTCGTCATCCGTCCCGGCGCCCTCATGCGGCGCCCCGATCGCCTCCAGCACGTCGCGCCGCGAATTCGTGCAGGGAAAGATCAGCCCGGCCGCGTGCAGCTGCTCGAGCGCAGCCCGGTAGACGGCCCGACGGCGGCTCTGGTCGTACGGTTCAAAGGGGCCCCCGACGTCCGGACCTTCCTGCCAGGCGAGGCCCAGCCAGCGCAGGTCCTCGAGCATCGCGTGCACGAAATCGAGGCGGAACCGCACGGCGTCCAGGTCCTCGTTCCGCAGCACGAGCGCGCCGCCGGCGGCGCGGGCCCGCTCCGCCGCCACCCAGAATGTCCGGGCATGACCCAGGTGGAGATAGCCGGTGGGCGAGGGCGCCAGGCGGCCGCGGTAGGTGGGGGCAGGAGTGGACACGGGCGTAACGAGAAGAATCCGACTCGGAGATTAGCCGCAAGGAGGCGCAAAAGGCACAAGAAAACTCGGCGGCGGCTGGCGCGTGGGTGGTTCAGGCGTTTCGCGACGGGACCGGAAAAATAGGCGTGAGTCAGCGGGGATTACCGGTTGAAACGTGGTATGCCCAAGCTGCTCTGCGTCTACTGTTCCTCGAGCGACCGGATTGATCCGAAGTATGCGGACGCGGCCGCCGAGTTGGGCCGCGCGATGGTTGCGCACGGCTGGGGGCTCGTGTACGGCGGCGGGAAGACCGGCCTGATGGGCGCTGTCGCCCGCGCGGTCACCGAGAGCGGCGGCCACGTCGTCGGCGTGATCCCCGAGTTCATGAAAGTCCGCGAGCTGGCCTACGACGAGGCGGATGAGCTCGTGACCGTCGTCACGATGCGCGAGCGGAAGCTCCTCATGGAGACCCGCGCCGACGCCTTCGTCACGCTGCCCGGCGGCTTCGGCACGCTTGAGGAGATCATGGAGATCCTCACCCTCCGCCAGCTTGACGTCGTCCGGAAACCCTGCGTGTTCCTGAACCAGGACGGGTTCTACGACGACCTGCTGCGGCTGTTCGAACGCATGCTGCGCGAGCGGTTCTTCAAGCCGTCGAACATGGACCTTTTCAGCGTGGCCGCGACGGTCCCGGAGGTGTTCGCCGCGATCGAGCGGACGCCGGCCGGCCAAGTGGAGTCGAAGTGGTTCGAAACCCGCTGATGTCCGAACCTGCAGACTTTTCCCCGCGGATGGCGCGGATTAACGCGGATCGAATGCCGGCATCTGCGATCTTCCGCGTGATCCGCGGAAAGTGTCCGGGAAGGTACTCTGTGTTTTTTGATGCACCGCGCTGACGTCCTGAAACTCCTGCGGGCCCACGCGGCCCGCTCCCTCGACGCCCACGAGGCGGCGATGACGGCGGACACGATCCGCTTCGTCGAGGAGCACGCCGACTGCCTCCTGCGCTCGCAGCTCTTGGGTCATCTCACGGGCTCCGCCTGGATCGTCGACCCGACGCGCACGCGCACGCTGCTCACGCACCACCAGAAGCTGGACAAGTGGCTCCAGCTGGGCGGCCACGCCGACGGCAATCCCGACCTGCTGGCGTCGGCTCGCCGCGAGGCGGAGGAGGAGAGCGGCCTGCGAAACCTGCGGGTGGTGTCGACGGCGATCTTCGACCTCGACCGCCACCGCATCCCGGCCCGCAAGGCCGAGCCCGAGCACTGGCACTACGACCTGCGCTTCATGTTCGAGGCTGACCCGGCCGAGCCGCTCGTGGTAAGCGACGAGTCGAAGGACCTCGCGTGGGTGGAAATCGCGCGGGTCACGACGCTGAATTCCGAAGAATCCATGGCCCGGATGGTGCGAAAGACCGGGTTGCCAAGTTGGCCACGTGAGAACAACGCAGGATGCTGAAGCGATGAAGAAATTGCGCTCCATGTTTGCCGCGCTTTTCGCTGGGGTCGCAGCTTCCGGCGCGGATCAACCGAAACCTACAGCGCAATCTCCTTCGGAAATGATGCGCGAATTGCGATTGCGATGGCTGACCACCACGGCACCCGTTGAGAGCCCGGGTCAAAAGGATGACGTGCTCGCGGTCGTCATGGATTGGCCGCTGGACCAACAGATTGTCACGATCTTGGCGTCCTCGGTAGGCGATGCCAGTGTTTTGACGACCGGTACGTTTGGGGTCATCGGCGGTATAGGGCACGAAGGAGCCAGAAAAGCTGCGATGAGTGCGATCGCATGCGCAAAGAAGCACATAGATCTGGCTTCACCGACGACCGAGTTTTCCTATCCGGATCGTCAACACATCAGGTTCTTTATCGTGACCGGCGCTGGGGTCCGAAGCGTGCAGTTTGGTGTGGATGAGGTCCAGAAGCCGGACACTCCGGCTTTCGATCTTTTCGCTCATGCACAGGCAGTCTTGACGGAGATGCGGCAAATCACGCAGAAGCAGCGCGGATATTGAGCGGCGAACAGGATGGACGCGCGGAAGACTCTCAGGGTTATCCAGGCCATTGCACTGGTGGTCCTAGTTGCGGCGGTGTCTACGGTGATTTCGCTCGATGCGTTACTGCCGAGAAACGCCGAGGGTGCGCGGACACATGCGATCACGAACAAGAAAGGTCCCGCGGCGTTCGCAACCGAAGCGGAGTACAAAGTCTACCAATTAGCCTACTACGCCGGCATTGGCGCGATCGCCGCGGCATTCGTCGGCGTCGGAATTGAGCTCAAGCTGCGACTAAGAAATCCGGGCTAGCCCGTTCAGCGTGCTCGAGGGGAGGCCTCTCTCAGGCACCCGACCCGAACTCCGATCTTCGAACTCCGATCTACCGCCAAAGCGCCAGCGTGTCGTCGGAGTGTACCCAGCCGGTCTGGCCGTTCTCGAAGGAGAGGCGCTGCCAGCCGAGGAAAGTGCGGTCGACAATCGCGACGCTGCCGGCGGCGAGCGTCGTGGTCTTCTGGGTCGTGTCGGCCTCCGTCGGGATCGAGCGCAGGACGCTGCCGCGCCAGACCATCACGGCGCGCTGGTCGGCCGTGGGGCCGTAGGTGTGCAGGCTGAGCAGCGCGGCGGCGGTCACGAGGAAGCCGGCAAAGAACAGGAGCAGCGCCACCACGGCGCCGAGTCCGGGCAGGCGGCCGTACGCGACCAGGAGGAGCAAGGCGAACGCCGCGCCGACCGACCACGCGGCGACGACCAGCCAGCGCTGCCAGCCGCCGGGTGAGGCTAGTTGCGCGAGCGATTGCAGCGGTCCCGGACGCGGGAAGCTCGCCAGCGGCGCCGGCAGGAATCCGGCCTTCTCGCCGGCGAGCGCGAACTGCCACCGGATGTGGTCGTTCGCGGGATCCTGCACCATCGCGGCGGTGGCGTGGGCCAGGGCGAGGTCCCAGCGGTCCTGCTGCGCCAACGCGAGCGAGAGATTGTAGCGCGCCGCGGCATTGGTCGGTTCCTTGGCGACCTCGGCCGCCCAGGCTTTCTCCGCGGCGGCGAAGTCGCCCCGGCGGTAGGCGGCCGCCGGGTCATCGGCCCGGAGGTGCGGCAGCACCAGCGCGACGGCGATGAGGGCTAAAATGGGGAACAGGTTGCGCGGACGGAGCGCCGAGAAGGGCGAGAAGCCCGGCACGCGTCTCGCGTCGAGCGCGGCCTCGGCCCGGGCAAGCCAGTCGGACGGCAGGTCCGTATCAGCGCGGTAGAGCGAGCGGTCGGCCTCGTTCCACAGGCGCTGCCAGGCCTCGTCGTCGAACGCTCCCGGGGGCGGCGCGGCGTGGGTCAATTCCCAGAGGCGGGCGGCATCGTGCTGCCACGCCAGCAGCAGGGCGGCGCGCTCGGCGCCGGTGGCCGGGCCGAGCCGGGCGAGCGTCGCCCGGAGGCGGGCCTTGGCCTCGCGGCGGGCGCGGAGCGGGTCGGTCTGGGTGGCACGGCGAACCGCCAAGCCGAGCCATAGAACCAGCAGGACGACGATCGGCAGCGCGGCGCGAACGAGCAGCGTCGCATCGTCGATCGGCCGGACGGTGGCTCGGCCCGGCGGCAGGGGATCGCGCGGAATGGCGTTGGCGGGCGCGGTGGGAGCCACCTCGGGCGCCGGGCCGGTGCTGGCGGCCGGGGGCGTCGCGGTTGGCTCGGAGAGGCTGACCTGCAGGCGCGGGGCCGCGCCGGGCGCGGGCGCGGCGGCGGTGATCGTGAGCGTGGTCGCGGCGGTGGAGAGCGTCTTGTACTCGCCAGCCTTGGGATCGAAATACACGAACGTGACCGGCTTGATCGGGTAGATGCCCGGCCTGGTCGGCACGAGTACGACGTCCTCGCTCAGGGTGGCGTCGAACAGCTTGCCCTCCGCGGTGGTCCGCCTGGCCTGCGGCTGCACGACCTGAAAGTCCTTCGACACCTCGCGCGACGGCAGCCCGGCGAGGTCGGGCCAGTTGCCCGTGCCCTTGAGCTCCAGCGTCCATGTCACCGGCTCGCCGACGGCGGCGCTCGTGGGCACCACCTTGGACACGAGCTGGAACTGCCCGACCGCGCCCGTGAATCCGGGCGGGGGCGTCGGGAGCGGGTTGACCGTCAGCTCGGTGCGACGCGAGCTGACGGACAGCTGCTCGATGCGCTGCTGCTGGAACAGGCCGAAGCCGATGCTGCCCGTCGCGACGTTTACCAGCTGCGTCGTGGGATTGAGGGAGATCGTGCCGGAGGCCTTGGCGTAGGCGCGGGCGCGGTAGGTGATGAGCAGGCGCGGCTCGCCGCCGGGGGCGGTCTCGGTCGGCTCCGGCTTGGACCAGTCCTCCACGACGAGCGGCGACGGGTTCCAGTCGACCGCGCTGGCGAGCTGGCTGAAGCTCCGCCGGGAGGCGTCGAGGATGTACGTGATCGGGAACACCTCGCCGGCCCAGACGGTGCTCGAGCCCGGGTTGAGCCGCGCATTGGCGACCGAGTCGGAGATGACGCGCGCCGCGCCGCCGGTGTAGGCGGCGACCAGTTTCTGGCCCTTGTTCGTCTGGACGTTGAAGGCCGGGATCTGGACGGTGGCGCCGGCCCGCCGCGAGCGGACGCTGTAGGAGAGGATCGTCGAGCGCGAGAAGCTGCCGTTCATGATCGACGTCTGGGACGAGCTGCCGCTCAGCGTGAGACTGACATCCGGGATGGCGGGAAGGCGCGGATCGCCGTCGGGCGCGCAGTCCTCGAATACGAGCTGCACCTCGGACGGATCGTCCGGGGAGCCCTCCCAATGCACGGACTCGGCGCGCACCGGCGCGGCGAGCGCGCACAGCAGGAAGGCGACGCGGAAGGGAACGGAAAGTCGGGACAACGTGCGCATGAGAGTCACCAGTCCTTGCCCGTCTTCTTGGCGGGCGCGTGTTTCTTGTCGGTGTCCATGAGTTGGTAAAGCTGGGCGGGCGAATCCTGGTTGCGGAGCTGGTCGAGCTTCTGCAGCGGCAGGGCGAGGTTCGGGTCGGACGGCGGGGGCGGGCCTTCCTTCTTCTCCGGGACGCCGCCGACCTTCTGGGTGTCGCGAGACGGCGGCGGCTTTGGCGGCTCCTTCATGTCGCCAAATGCCGACTCGGCGTTGCGGTTCTGGTCGGGCTTCGGCGGCGGCGACTGCTGCGATTGATCCTGCGGCGACGACGAGGAGTTCTGCTGCTGGGACTGCTGCTTTTGCTGCTCCTGCTGCTTCTGCTGTTGGTCCTGGCTCTGCTGCTGCTGTTGCTGCTGCTGATCCTTCTGGTCCTTGGATTGATCCTGTTGTTGCTGCTGCTGCTGAGGTTTCTTCTCCGGCTCCTGCAGCAGGGCCTCCAATTCCTCGCGGAGCTTGGGCCAGTCCGCGGTCTTTGCATCCTGCGCCGAGCCGAGTTTCACGGCGGCCAGTGCGTCGTGCACCGGGCGTGGCGGCACGGGTCGACCCTCGGACTGGATGTGCTGGCCCCAGGTCACGGTTTCGCGGGCGAGCTCCGCCCAGTCGCGGGCGGTGCGGTCGTCCTGGTTGGACAGTCGCGCCACGATCTTCGACAGCGGCGGGGGCGAGGCGGCCGGCTCGTCCGCGAGCGCGGGCGGATTGCCCCCGAGCAGCACCAGCCCGACGAGCAGGGCGGCAACCGTGGCGGCGGCCGGCGCGGCCTTCGCCGTCGCCGCGACCGTGCCCCGCAGCTGGAGGTCGCGGGGCCGCGGGCGGACGGGGAATTCGAAACAGAAGCTCACGCACAGGCACCACGCGCCGAGCGCGAGGGGCCACTGGTAGCGCTCGACGAGGCGCACGGTGTTTTTCTCGACGAACTTGCCGCGCTGCCCGGCTTCAACGGTGGCGCGCAGGATGGCCGCGAGGTCGACCCACGAGCTGGCGTCGCTGTAGGTGCCGTGGGTGGTGTCGGCGAGCTCCTGCAGGGTCCGGTTCTCGAGGCGCGAGAGCACGACGGCGCCGCGCTCGTCCTTTACGAAGCCGCCGGAGCCGTCCGGGATCATCGCGCCGGCGGTGGTGCCGACGCCGAGCCCGATCACCCGTACGCCTTTCTTGCGCAGTTCCTCCAGCTGGCCCTTCCAGTCGTCCTCGGTCGCCTCGCCGTCGCTCAGCACGATGAGGAAGCGGTCGGCGGCGCCGGTGCGGCCGAAGGCGTCGAGTGAGGTCTCGATCATCGCCCGGTAGTTCGTGCCGCCCTCGGGCAGGAAGCCGGGATCGAGCGCCGGGAGGAATTCGCGCAGGATCTCGTAGTCGGAGCTCAGCGGGCACTGGAGGAACGCGGTGCCGGAGAACGTCACGAGGCCCACGCGCTCGCCCTGCAGTTTTTCGAGCAGCGACTGGATCAAAAGCTTGGCGCGGGCGAGGCGCGACGGCTTCACGTCCTGCGCCTGCATCGAGCGCGAGAGGTCGAGGGCGATGAGGATCTCGCGGGCCTGGTCGAACACCGGCTCCTCGATCCGGCCCCACTGCGGCCGGGCGAGCGCGATCACCAGCAGCACGAGGCCGGCGGCGAGCCACGGCCGGACGCGGCGCGAGGGGCTGGCGGCGGGCACGAGCGAGAGGTCGTGACGGCCCGCCTCGGCGGCGAGGATCTTCGGGTGCGCGGTGGCGGCGGCCCGGCGGCGGCGGGTCAGCTCGAACGCCAGCAGCGCGATCGGGAGCAGCACCAGCCAGAGGAGGTGGGGGAAGGCGAAGGTCATGCGACGGCCTCCCGGTGCCAGAGCGGGCGTGCGAACAGGGCGGCGAGCAGGACGGCGACGGCGCCCGGGACGGCCAGCCAGGCGAACAGCTCGGTCGTGATCAGGTAGCTCTTGGCCTGGAATTCGATCTTCTGGGCGCGGTCGATGGCCTTGAAGGCGGACTCGACCGTGTCGGTGTCGGCCGCGCGGAAGAAATGACCGCCGGTGGCCTCGGCGATGGAACGCAGGGCGCCCTCGTCAAGGTCGGCCGCCATGCGCCGGTAGCCGATCTTGTTGCCCTTGTCGTCGAAGACGGGGAACGGGACGATGCCGTCGCGGCCTGCCCCGATGGTGTACACCGGGACGTTGCGGCTGCGCGCGATGTCGGTGGCGCCCTCGGGCGTGAGCGTGCCGCGGTTGTTGGCGCCGTCGGTGAGGAGCACCACGAACGCCCCCGAGCGCTTGCCGCCGCTCTCGCGCTTGGCCTGCTCGAGGCGGGTGAGCGCGACGCCGAGGCCGTCGCCGATCGCGGTGCCGTCCTCGATGAGACCGATCTTCAGGCGCTCGGTCTGCTTGCTGAGCCAGTCGTGGTCGAAGGTGAGGGGTGCGAGCGTGTAGGCGCGGCCGGAGAAGACGACGATGCCGATGCGGTCGCTCGGGCGGTTGTTGATGAAGGCCTGGATGACGGGTTTGATGGCCTGCAGCCGGTTGATGCGGTCGCCGTCCTTCTCGTAATCCTCGGCGAGCATCGAGCCGGAGAGGTCGATCGCCAGCATGATGTCATAGCCCTGGGTGCGGACCTCGCGCCGGTCCTCGACCCGCTGCGGGCGGGCCAGCGCGAGCACGAGGAGCATGAGCCCGAGGGTCGCGAGCACGAGCGGCCAGCGGCCCGGCGAGGCGAGCGACGGCCGGTACCAAGCGGCGGCGAACGGCACGAGCAGCACTGGCACGCGGCGTTGCTGGCGGATCAGCGGCAGCAGCACGAGCGGCACCAGTAGGGCCCACAGCCAGACCGGGTCGTTGAGGACGTAGCCCGGCATCCCCGGCAGCGCCCACGTGGCGAGGGGGAAGTGACTAGGGACGAGTGACAAGTGACTGGGGAGATTGGCCACAGATGAGATCATCAGGGTCGGGTTGCTGGTTCTCCTGTTACTTGGTCCATGGAGCTTGGTACCTGCCGCATCAGCGCGCTCTCCGCTGCAGCATTCGCGCGTGGAAGAAGCGCACGAGGGCGTCGAGGCGGTTCTGGTCGGTGCCGACGACGAGGCGGCTGAGGCGGTCGGGGAACAGCGCGGACCACGCGGCCTCGCGGCGGGCGTGCCACTCGGCGTGGGCGGCGCGCTCGGCGGCGCTGCCCTCGATGGTCACGAGTCGGCCGGCCGTCGGGTCGTAGGCGGCAAAGGCCTCGCCGGGAGGCAGGGCGCGGTCCCACGGGTCGTCGACGCGGAAGCCCATTGTCTGGTAGCGGTGCTGGAGCACGGTCCAGCCCTCGGGTTCGGCGCGGGGCGGGAAGTCGCCCAGCCACAGCAGCACGCTGTGCTTCGGCGCGGCGCGGGCAAGGAAGCGCCAGGGGAATTCCGCGGGTCCGTCGGAGGGACCGGGTGCCGGCCGGGACAGCAGCGTGGCCGCCGCGTGCAGGATGGCGCCGCGGCCGCGGACGGGCTCGCGCAGGAGGTTGCCGCCCGGGGAGGCATGGACGAAGCCGACGCGGTCGCGGTTGACCGCGCCGAGGAGCATGACGAGGCCGGCGAGCTCCATCAGGGCCTCGCGCTTGGACTGGGCGCCCGAGCCGAAGCGCAGGGACGGGGCATCCTCGAGCACGACGAGCACGGTGACCTCGCGCTCCTCGACGAATTTCTTCCGGTATGGCTCGCCGAGGCGCGCGGTGACGTTCCAGTCGATGTCACGGACATCGTCGCCGAACTCGTACTTCACGACTTGGTCGAACTCCATGCCGCGGCCGCGGAAGGTGGAGCGGTATTCGCCGCTGAGCACGTTCTCGACGGCATGGCGTACGCGCCATTCGAGCTGGCGGAGCATCGCCAGCGGGCTGGGGGACGTTGTCGGTTCGACCGCCACGGTCAGTTCGCGGGCACGGGGGTCTGGGTGACGACCTGGGCGATGATCTTGTCGGGCGAAACCTCCTCGGCCTCTGCCTCGTAGGTGAGGCCGAGCCGGTGGCGCATGACCTCGGGGGCGAGTTCCTGCACGAGGGCGGGAGTGACGTAGTCGACCCCGCGAAGCCAGGCGAGCGCGCGGCTCGCCTGATAGAGGGCGAGCGAGGCGCGCGGCGAAGCGCCGAAATTGAGGTAGCGCTTGCCGCCGCTGCCGGAGTCGGCCAGCGCGCGGGTGGCGCGGACGAGCGCGAGGATGTACCCCTGCACCGCGGGCGAAACATGGATGCCGTCGACCGCCCCGCGCAGCGCGAGCAGCTCCTCGCCGCTCGACGCGGAGGACACCGCGGGCTGCTTCGTGACCTGGCCCCAGCGCTGCATCATGGTGGATTCCTCGGCGGCGCTCGGGTAGTCGACGATCAGCTTGAACAGGAACCGGTCGGTCTGCGCCTCGGGCAGCGGATAGGTGCCCTCCTGCTCGACGGGATTCTGGGTGGCCATCACGAAGAACGGCTTCGGCAGCGGGTGCGTCTGACCGCCGATCGTGACCTGCCGCTCCTGCATGGCCTCGAGCAGGGCGCTCTGGACTTTGGCCGGGGCGCGGTTGATCTCGTCGGCCAGCACCAGGTTGGCGAAGATCGGGCCGCGGTGGGCGCTGAACTCGCCGGTCTTCGGCTGGAAGATCATGGTGCCGACCACGTCGCTCGGCAGCAGGTCGGGCGTGAATTGGATGCGCTCGAACTGCACGCCGAGGGCCGCGCCGAGCGACTTCACGAGCAGGGTTTTCGCGAGCCCGGGCATGCCCTCGAGCAGCACGTGGCCGTTGGCCAGCAGGGCGACCAGGAGACGCTCGATGGCGGCGTCCTGGCCGATCACGGCCTTGCCAATTTCCGAGCGGAGTTTTTCAGACCAAGCGGGACCGGAGATCATGGGTAAAAACGACAGGTCGGGGAGGGGATCATTGGACTCCCAACCGGGGTGAAAGTTTCCAAGAGAAAAGGGCCCCGGCTAGGGCTTTACCACTCCAAAGAGGACGGAGCGGGTGGGGCGAGCAGGGACCGTGGTGTGAAGGCCCAAACGCCAACGCGCCAAACGCCAAAATCGTCCGCGGCCTTTGGCCGACCCTGGATTGGTTTGGGGTGACCGGTTGGGGGCTGAGCGGAGGGTTTGCGCTGGGACCGAATGCGACAAACAGCTAACCGTCCGACCTTCGCGTGCTTCGCGGCCTTTGCGGTGAACCGGACCTGGTCAAAGAACCAAGGAAGCTGAGAGCCCTGGAAACCGGTCCCGCACTTGAATCCGTTGCGCGACCCGACACTCTCCCTGCCATGAACGGCGAACTGGCGGCGCGGCTGGCGGCGATCGGGGTCCATCTCTCGGACGTCGAGGAGCGCTTTGTCCGCGGCTCCGGGCCCGGCGGACAGAAGATCAACAAGACCAGCTCCACGGTCTGGCTCCGTCACCGTCCGACCGGCATCGAGGTGCGCTGCCAGCGCGAGCGCTCGCAGGCCGCGAACCGCGAGCTCGCGTGGGCCGAGCTCTGCGCAAGGCTCGAGGAACACCGGCGCGCGGCGGCGGCGGCCCGGCAGGACGAGCGCCAGCGGGAGCTGCGGCAGACGCGACAGAAGAGCCGCACGCAGAAATCCCACATGGTCGCCGCCAAGCGTCACCGCGCCTCCATCAAGTCGCGGCGCGGGCGACCGCTCGACGACTGAGCCGGGGGCAGCCGTCAGTGGCCGCCAAGGAGCTGGTGCAGGACGACGGGCAGGTTTTCCCAGAAGATCAGGAGCACGCCCATCAGCGAGCCGCCGGCGATGACACCGGAGGCGACCGGGTAGTTGTAGAGCTCGGCGAAGGCCGGGCGCTTCCGCTCGATGGCCCAGCCGAGGACGCCGCCGATGAAGAAGAGGAGGCCGTAGTACCAGTGGAAGGTCCACGACAGGCCGATGCCGGAGGCGGACGGGATCCACTTGGCCTGGCGGGGAAACCAGCGGGGCAGGAGCGTGAGGGCGACGCCGACGATGGCGCCGATGACGATGCACCAGACCTTGATGGGCTCGAGGGACTCAAAACCCTTGCTCAGCGCTAGCGCGACGGCGCGCCACGACTGGGCGGCGGGGGCTGGGAACTTGTCGGAGCCGAGGACGTCGGCGGTGGGCACCATGACCATGAACGCGAGCACGGTGGCGACGGTGCCGATGAAGATGCCGGCGAACTGGGCAATGAACTGTTTCCGCGGGTGGGCGCCGAGCAGGTAGCCGCTCTTGAGGTCGGTCAGGAGGTCGGCCGAGGAGATGGCGGCGCTCGAGGTGATGTTGGCGCTCATCAGGTTGATGTTCATGTTTCCGGGGCTGAGCGCGCCGAAGATGAGCTGCGTGACCTTGCCCATGGCGCCGGTTGGAGTGGTGTCGGTCTCGCCCGTGACGCGGCAGGCGACGAGCGCGAGGAAGAACGACATGAACACCGCGAGGGTGCTCTGCCAGTACGGCATGTTGAAGCTGACCTTGGCGAGCCACGCGAGGGCCACGAGCGAGGCGAACTGGGCGACGACGAACCAGGACATCGGGGTCTCGATGGCGTCGAGCTCGTCGCCCGCGCCCTTCTGTCCGAACATCGCGCCGAGGCCGCGGAACGCGCGGGCGACTGCCCGCCACTCCAGCGCGAACGCGAGCAGGCCGGAAGCCACCATGCACGACACGCCGGCCCAGAGAGTCCAGGGCACGACCTCGCGGTAGCCCGAGCCGGTGATGATCCCCTTGGCCTGCAGGATCGGCACGAACACGGCCCAGCACAGCGTGCCGCCGAGGAAGATGCTCGCGGCGGGGCGCAGGCCCATCAGCACGCCGGCCGCGATGAAGATCGGGTCCCAGACGAACGTGACGGTGCGGCCAATCCAGGCCGGGCCGAAGACGACGTTGTTGACGCGGTCGAACAAGCTGCCGAGGGCGAACGGTGCGAGGCGGGCGCTGATGAGCGTGAGCCCGTCGTTCCAGAACTGGCTGATCGCCGCCGCCACCGCGCCGATCGTGAGGGCGCGCGCCGACTGGGCCGCGCGCTGGCCCTTGGAGTACAGCGCGCGGAGGGTCTCGGCGGTGGCGATGCCGGTCGGGAAGCGGAGCTGCTCGAGGTTGAGCATCTGGCGCTTCATCGGGATCGCCATCGTGACGCCCAGCACCGCGAGGAAGAACACCCACGCGAGCATCAGGCCGAGCGGCAGCGACCGGTTGTTGATCATGAAGTACGCCGCGAAGGCCGAGACGAGGGTCGAGCCGGTCGAGTAGCCGGCCGAGCTCGCGGTGGACTGCATGCAGTTGTTCTCGAGGATCGTCATCGGCGTCCGCGCCCAGCCGAGCCGCAGGAACACCGACCACGAGGCGTACGAGATGATGCACGCGGTGATCGCGACGCCGAAGCCCCAGCCGGACTTGAGCCCGATGTAGAGGTTGGTCAGCGATAGGATCCCGCCGAGGGCCGTGCCCATGAGCAGCGCGCGCCAGGTGAGCTGCGGCACGCGGTCACCGCGCCCGAGGTACACCTCGCGGTACCATTGCTGCTCAATCTGCTCCGGCGTGCCGGCGTAGGGCTCCACGCGCAGGGGCGCGTCGAGGTTGGGGTCCGGGGCGGGCGAGGCGGGCGAGGGCGGGCGGTCCATGGCGGATGGGAAAGAAAGTCGGCGCGGGCCGAAGGCGGGAAAATAGGCAAAGGCCGCGAGCGGGCGAGGGCGAAATCATCCGGCCGCGCGCGAATTCGAGCGCATTTCGTCCGCGAACCCGCTTGAATCCGGGCGCTAGTCAACTGCCGCCCCCCATGACCTCCAAGGAACGCGTCCTGCTCGCACTTGCCCGCCAGGAACCCGACCGGGTGCCGATCGATTATTTTGCCAATCCGGGCATCGACCAGCGCCTGAAACAGCATTTCGGCCTCGCCGCCGACGATCACGAGGGGCTCCTCCAGACCCTGCACGTGGACTTCCGCGGCGTGCAGGCGCCGTACATTGGGCCGCGGCTCCACGCCGACGAGCCCGAGCGCGGCGTGATGGTCGACGACTGGGGCATCCATCGGCGCTGGATCGAGCACGATTCCGGCGGCTACTGGGATTTCTGCGATTTCCCGCTGCAGGAGGCGACCGAGGAGCAGGTCGCCGAGTGGCCGCTGCCGTCGCCCGATGACTTCGACTACAACGTCGTGCGCGAGCAGAGCTGGAAGTACGGCGACCACGCGGTCTACACCGGCAACGCCGGCCTGCCCGACATCATCAACGGCAACGGCATGCTCCGCACCATGGAGCAGACCCTCGTCGACCTGATCACCGACGATCCCGCCGGCATGCTCCTCGCGCAGCGCCGAAGCGAGATTCTCCTCGAGATCCTGTCCCGCTCGCTCGAGGCCGCGCGCGGCGGCATTGATTTCGTGTGGCTGGGCGAGGACCTCGGCACGCAGATCGGACCGACCATCAGCGAGCCGCTGTATCGCCGACAGCTGCGCCCTTTTCACCAGCAGATGGTCGACGTGGCCAAGGCCTACAACCTGCCCGTCATGATCCACTCCTGCGGCTCCAGCAGCTGGGCCTTCGACGACTTCATCGAGATGGGCATCGACGCCGTCGACACCCTGCAGCCCGAGGCCAAGAACATGGCGCCGGCCTACCTCAAGCAGCGCTTCGGCGACCGCCTGGCCTTTCACGGCTGCATCAGCACCGCCGGTCCCGTCGCGTACGGCACCACCGACGCCACCATCGCCGACTGCCGCCGCACCCTCGAGATCATGATGCCCGGCGGTGGCTACTGCTTCTCGCCGACCCACCAGCTCCAGGACAATTCCCCGACCGAAAACGTCGTGGCGATGTACGAAACCGCCCGCCGTTACGGACGGTATCGCTAGGGCGATCAGCGATCAGCTGTCAGTGGTCAGCTGTCAGCTTTAGGCTCTAGGCGGTAGGCTTGCTGTTGGCGAGGTGCTGTCGCTGCGGCCAATCCGTCGGAGAGAATGGGCACCATCAGCCGACTGCTGAATGCTGACCGCTTACGGCTGATAGCTTACAGCTTATCGCTGACCACTCCCCTCCAGCGCTATGCGCTCAGGGCTTCCACGGGGTCGCCGACGCGGAGGGTGCCGGTCTTGGTCTCGTGGATTAGGTTCTGTCCGAAATAGACGTCGGTCGAATTTCCTTCGCCCCGCCGATACATCGCCAGGGTGCGCAGCGGCTCCTTGCCGCGCTCGGCGGTGAGCTGGTCGATCGTGGGAATGATGCACCGGGCGCACCGGCCGCCGGCGCGAAAGGTCACGCCCCCGGCGCGGATCCGGGGCCAAGTGTCCTCGGCAAACGGCATGGCGCCGCTGATCACGAAGCTCGGCCGGAAGCGGTTCACCGGCAGCGGCTCGTCGAGGCGGTCGTTGAGATCGGCAAGCGTCGCGTCGCTCAGCGCCATGAACGGATAGCCGTCGGGAAACGCCAGCACGTCGTCCGGGAGCGACTTGCCGGGCTTGGCCACGGGACGTTGGAACGCAGGCCCGATCCGCACGAGACGGCAGGGCGTGCGCAGGAATTCCGACAGCCACACCGCCGCCTCGACGCCGCAGTCCTCGGCGCGCAGGCCCTCGCTTTTCCAGATGCGCACCGTGACCAACTCCGCCGGCCCAGCCGCCTGGCGCGGCACCGAGCAGGCCCCCATGTGCGGCGCCCGCAGCACGAGGTCGCGTTCCGTCAGGGCCGTCTCGACCAGCGCCATCCGTGGCAGCGCGCGCTGCGTGAGGAACTGGCCGCGTTCGTCGACCACGAGGAAGCGGCGGTCGCCGACGAAGCCCAGCGCGTCCACCTCGGCGGAGTCGACCGCGAAACCGCGGAGCGATTTCACCGGATAGATGAAAATGGCGGAAACATGCATGGCGGGGTAGGGCGCGGCGGGCGGGCAACGCTCAACGCTCGACGTTCAACGCTCAACACCCAAGTGCGTCAGGCGGGGCGGCGGACGGTCACTTGCCACGAAGGGCACCAAGCCCAACCCGATCAGCTTGGCGCTCCTCGCGGCCTTGGCGGTGAACCAAGATCGCGGCCGACCGCGTTTGTCGCCAAGTGCGCAGAGGTCGCCAAAGCTGGATCGCTTGGTGACCTTGGTGCGCTTCGTGGCAAATCAAGTTCGCCGAGTAGTCCCAGCGACCCGCTTCGCCAACCGACCAGATGACGCGCCTCAGGTGCGCGGCACCATCACGATGGTCTCTTCGCGGGCGACCGCGACGCCGTCACGGATGAGCGGCTCAAACCGCATCTGCTTCAGCGCGAGCACGCATTGGCGGTCGACCTCGTCGTGGCCGCTGCTGGTCACGACGTCGATGCCCCGCGGCACGCCCTTGGCCGTCACGGTGAAGTGCAGCTTGACCGGCACCACCGCACGGTTTTGGTGAAAATTCTCGACGAGGTTCACGCGCGACGGGTCCATCAGGTTGCCCAGGCGCTGACGAGCTCCGGGCTCGGCGGGTTCGAAAGCGGAGGAGACAAGCGGAGCGACGAGCGCCGACGCGAACAGAACCACGAGGCGGGTAGGCGGTTTCACGCCGTGACTCTGGCGTGGACGCGTCACCCAGACAAGCCCGTTATGGGCACCGGCGGTACGTGGCGAGAAACAGGTTCTGGCCGGCCGCCGTGGCGAACGCGCCGGGACGAATTCCGTCGAGGCCGTAGCAGACGCGCAGGCGGTCGCCGACGAGTTGGTAGATCGCCGGGATGGTCCGCCCGGCATTCGTGCCCTCGACGCCCACGAGCTGGATCACGTGAAAGTCGCCCTCGGTCGTGACCGTGAAGGTGCCCCGATCCGCGACTTGGCCCGCGAACCGCATCGCGTAGGCGTCGTCGCCGAGCTCGACCTCGATCTTCTCCGCCACGAACGCCGGCATCTCCTCGCCGGACAGCTCGGCCTTCACGATCTTCCAGGTGCCGGACAAAGGCATGGGACTTGGGGTTTACGAGCTGGCCGGGCGCTGGGCCCGTCGGGCCGCGCATTTCAGGAAGTCGTGAGTCGTAAATCGTAGATCCAAAATTACTCCCCTTTTTCCGCCTTGAATTCGGGTGCGGTCAGGGCGCGCGGGGTCTCGTCGATCGGGCGGGGCTCGACGATCTTCTTCTCGCTGCCGGCGCCGAGTTTCTCGAGCCGGCGGCCGGTCACGAACACCTGACTCTCTGTCTGGTAAACCATGCTGTTGTAGGCCTCGACCGCCTGGCGGAGGCGCTGGCCGAGGTCGTCGAGGTTCTTGCCCACGGCGGCGACGCGCTCGTGGAGCTCGAGCCCGAGCTTCCGGATGTCGTCGGCGTTGCGCGAGAGCGCCTCCTGCTTCCACCCGTAGGCCGCGGCCTTGAGGAGAGCAATGAGCGTGGCAGGGGAGGCGAGGATGACGCCGACGCTGGTGCCGCGTTCGAAGAGGTCCGGCTCGGAGCGGAGCGCGGCGGCGTAGAACGACTCGCCGGGGATGAAGAGCACGACGAACTCGGGCGATGGCTGGAGGTTTTTCCAGTACGACTTGCTGCCGAGGGAATCGATGTGGCTGCGGACCGCGCGCGCATGGTCCGCGAACTTGGCGCGGCGAACCGTTTCGTCGGTGGCCTCGAGCGCCTCGAGGTAGGCCTGCATCGGCGCCTTCGCGTCGACCGCGATCGTCTTTCCGCCCGGCAGGCGGATGACCATGTCGGGACGGCCGTCGCCCGCGGCCTCCTGCTGGATGAAGTCGACATTCTCGACCATGCCCGCGAGCTCGACGACGCGCTGCAGCTGCAGTTCGCCCCAGCGTCCGGCGGTGCTGGTGGAGCGGAGCGAGCGGGAGAGCTTGGTGGTCTCGGTCTGGAGCGAGTTCTGCGCGGTCGCGAGCGTCTTGAGCTGCTCGGACAGCGCGCCGTAGGCCTCCTTGCGGGCGTTCTCGATCGCCGCGACCTTGGCGTCGACCTGCTGGAGGGATTCCTTGAGCGGCTTGACCAGCGCGTCGATCGCCTGCTGCCGTTTTTCCAGGTCGCCCGAGGACTGCTGCTGCAGCTGCGCGAAGGCAGTGCGGGCGAGCTCGAGGAACGACGTGGAGTTGGCCTTCAACGCGTCGGCGGAGAGCGCCTTGAACTGGTTGGCGAGCCGGTCCTGCGCCTCCTTCTCCGCGGCGAGCTGGGTGGTGAGCTGGGCGTTGGCGCTGGTGAGGCGGGTGGTCTCGGCGCGCAGGCCCGTCACGTCGGCCGTCAGCCGGGCGTTCTCCTCGGTGGTCAGGCGGAGCCGCTCATGCAGCGCGGCCTGCTGGCCGCGGAAATAGAGCCAGGTGACGATACCGGCGGCGGCGGCCCCGAGGACGATCAGGAGAAAATCCACCCGGCAATTCTTTGGGGCCGACGGGTTAAATCAATCCCAGAGCTTGCCCGCCGTCCGCCCGGATTCCGGGAGGCGAGCAGGAAAGCGTCACGCGCTGGAGACGACCCGCACCATGAGGTGGGAAAATGCCAGCGATTGGCTGAACCCGTGGCAGGTTGAACAGGGAAGGGCGCAGGGGTACGGGGCGGAGGATGAGGCTGGAGTGATTTCGGGTCGGAATTTGTGGTCCCAAAACCAGGGTCATGGATGGGGTGAATTGGGGGGCGCCTTAGGCCAAGAAAGGGGCTGAAAAACAGGCGCAGAGCGCACCGTTTTTGGGATGCCGTTGGGAGCCATGGGTTTCTTGACAGGCGTGACCCCTTCTGAGAGTACGTGTCATGCTCTCTGTGAGTTATTTAACCGGCATTCGGCGAGACTCCGCGCCGGCCCCTGTGGCATGCTGACGAGCTCGTCGCCGACCGGCCCCTTGTTGGGGGAAAAACCCTTGGTCTTGGTGGTGGATGATGAATACGGTCCCCGCGAGTCCATCGCCTTCACGCTTTCCTCCGAATTTTCCGTCGACACCGCGGAGCGCGCGGCCGAGGCGCTGGCCAAGCTCAAGGAGAAGCCGTACCACCTGGTGGTGCTCGACATCCGCATGCCGGAAATGGACGGCATCCGCGCGCTCGAGGAGCTGCGCAAGATCGATCCCCATGTCTCGGTGATCATGCTCACCGGCTACGGCACGCTCAACACGGCCCAGCAGGCCATGGTGGCGGGCGCGAACCAGTACCTGCGCAAGCCGCCGGACATCGTCGAGCTGATCGAGGCGGCCCGGAAGCAGACCGAGGCGACCCGCGTGCGGCGTCACCAGGCGAAGATGAACAGCGAGGCGCACGAGATGAACTCGGCGCTGAAGCGCGAGATCGAGCAAAAGGAGCCGCAGATCTGGCAGGGCCGCGCGTCCGTCGAGCTGGTCCACGACCTCAACAATCCCCTCACGGTCGTCATCGGCTACGCCACGCTGCTCGTCGAGGAGGCGCGCATCGTGAGCTCCACGGATCCCGAGCGCGGGCGCCGGCTACTGGACTACGCCAGCGTCGTCGAGCGCGCCGCCGAGTACTGTCACCACCTCTCCGAGAACTGGCGGCTCACGTCGAAGCAGACCGAGGTGTTCACCCAGGTGGACATCGTCGAGATCGCGCGCGACGTGCAGCAGGTCGTGTTCTTCAGCTCCGTCGCGATCAAGTTCGGCGGACTGCCGCGCGCGATGATCCGCGGCTCGAAGTTCGAGCTGATGCGGATCTTCCAGAACGTGTTCAAGAACTCGCTCGAGGCCGGCGCTGACCGCATCAACGTCGATGTCGCGCGCGCCGGGGACAAGATCGAGCTGACGATCGCGGACAACGGCGCCGGCATGGACGCCGAGGCGGTCCGCAAGGCGCTGAAGGGCGGCTTCAGCAGCAAGAAAAACGGCACGGGCCTCGGCCTGAGCATTTGCCGCCACCTGCTGGGCGCGCACGGGGCCACCCTCGCGCTCGAATCCACCCCGGGCAAGGGCTCGATCCTGCGCATGGTCTTTCCCGCGGCCGATTGACCGCGCCATGAAACGCCGTCGCGTCAAGATCACGGGCCTCGGATTCGTGACTCCGGCCGGCATCGGCAAGGAGGGTTTCTGGTCCGGGATCCTGGAGCCGGTGAGCCGCGTGACGTCGGTGCGGAAGTTCCCGGACGAGGCGGGCGCGTTCGTGGCGGCGGAGGTGAAGGGCTTCAAGCTCGAGCACCACGTCCCCGGCGTGAACGCGAAGCGCATGCCGCGCCACACGCAGTTCGCCGTGGCCGCGGCCGCGATGGCGCTCGAGGACGCGGGCCTGAGCCTGGCCGCGCTCCGCGGGCGCTCGCCGCTCGTGATGATCGGTGCGTCGCTGATGGACTTCGGGTCGATCAACAAGGGCGTCGAGATCATCGTCCGCAAGGGGCCCGTCAACGGCCTGCCAAGCTCCGTCTTCTCCGCCTCGGTGAGCTCGATCAGCGGCACGCTTGGCGAGCTGATCGGCGGGGTCACCCGCACGCTGTCGCTGCAGAGCGCGTGCTGCGCCGGCACCGATGCGATCGGCCACGCGGCCGAGATGGTGGCCCGCGGCGAGATCGACCTGGCGCTCGCCGGCGGGACCGAGGCGCCGCTGTTTTTCCACCCGATGCTGGAGCTGAGGATGGCCGGCCTCGCGCCCGGCAATCCCGAGAACCCGGAGCGCCAGTCGCGGCCGTTCGACCTCTGGCGCACGACGGGCGTGATCGGGGAGGGGTCCTGCGTCCTGCTGCTCGAGCCCGAGGAGAGCCCGCGGCCGGCCTATGCGTACGTGCGCGGCTACGCCTTCGCGTCCGACCCGCTGGAAGCTCCCGGCTCGGGCCTGTACGATGCGATCCGGCTCGCGGTGGCGAACGCCGGGATGCGCATCGAGCAGATCGACTGCGTGAATGCCTGGGGCCCCGGGCACAAGATCATCGACGAGGCCGAGTCCCGGGCGCTGAGCCGCGTGTTCGGCGCGGCGCTGGCCGAGGTGCCGGCGGTTTCGCTGAAGGGCGCGATCGGCAATCCGCTCGGCGCGGGCGGCGCGATCCAGGCCGGCTGCGCCGCGCTCAGCCTCGGGCGCGGTATCGTGCCCCCGACGGTCAACTGGCAGTTTCCCGACCCGGCCTGCCCGCTCAATCTCAGCGCCCAACCCCGGGCGGTGCCGCACTCGACCACGATCGTCAACGCGCACGGCCTTTCCGGAACCAACGCATGCCTGGTGCTCAGTCGATAGTCTTCAATCCGACCGTCGTCGCCGCGCTGGCCGCGGTGATCGTGGGCACCGCCGCGCTCTGGTCCAACCCCGGGCGGCGGATCAACCGGATTTTCTTCAGCGCCTCGCTGCACGTCGCCACCTGGCTGTGGTTCCTCCACCTCGCGGTCAACGACCCCACGCACGGCCTCACCTGGCTGCGCGTGACCACCGCGGTCGGCGCCTTCCTGCCGCTCCACCTGTGGCTGATGAAGGAGAGCATCGTCAGCGGCGACGAGCGTCCCGCGCATGTGCTCAGCCGGAGCCGCTGGTGGCTGCTCGCCGGCACGGTGCTCGCGATCCTGACCTTCACCGACTGGTTCATCCCCGGCCGCGTCACCCACCAGGTGGCCGAGAAGCAGGTCTACGGCTGGGGCTACTACGCGTACACGGTCGGCATCGTCGTGATGTACGCCGCGCTCAGCCGCGAGGCGGTGATCCAGATGCGCCGCATCCGCGGCGTCGGCCGGCTCGAGCTCCAGATCGTGCTGCTGGGCGGCAGCTCGACCGTGGCCGCCGTCCTCCTGCTGATGGTGCTCCGCGCCGTGCTCGGCCTGCCGCTGCTCGTGAAGCTCGTGCAGCCGCTGGTGATCCTCGCGTTCTACACCGGCCTGGTGATCGCGATCACCACGCACCGCATCTTCGACGCGCGGCAGATCCTCAAGGTCGGGCTGCAGAAGGTCACGCTCATCGCGATGGTCGCCGCGCTGGCGTACGTCGCGGACCTGGTCTTCCAGACGATCCTGCCGGAGCCGTTCGCGTTCGTCGCGACGACCGCGCTCGCGCTGTGGTTCGCCTCGCTGCTCAACGGCTGGCTCAACCGCATCTTCCAGTTCTATCCGCAGGACTCCGCGGTGCGCCAGGCGGCGTACGCCGTCGCGCGCCGGGAGGTGCGCGTGGACAGCCTCGAGAGCTCCTTCCTGACCGTGCTGAAGGGCTGGGGCCACACCGACACCGCGGTGATGATCTCCGGCGGCACGGGCCCGCTCCGCGGCGGCGGCATCGAGCTGCCCGAGGGCTGCTCGATCATCCGCACCCTGCGCCAGATCCGGTGGGCGACGCCCGAGCGGCTCGCGCGCGAGAAGCGCACCCCGGAGCGCGGGGAGCTCGCGCAGTTCCTGGCCGACCACCAGCTCGGCGTGGTGGTGATCGGCGAGGGCCCGACCCTCACCGTGATCGTCGGCGTCGGCGTGTCCGCGTCGCGGCAGCCGTTCACCTACCCGCAGGTGACGCAGCTGATGGAGCTCGCGTCCATCATCGAGAACGCGCTGGAGCGCGCCCACTTCTCCGTGAAGGCGCAGCGCGCCGAGCAGCTCGCGACGGTCGGCCTCCTCGGCGCCAGCCTCGCCCACGAGATCCGCAACCCGCTCGTGTCGATCAAGGCCTTCGTCCAGCTGCTGCCGCAGCACTACCAGGACCCGGCGTTCCGCGAGAAGTTTTTCCGGCTGATCGGCGACGAGGTGACCCGCATCGACCGGCTGACCGAGCAGCTGCTCGACCTGGCGTCGCCGCGCGTGTACTCCGCGCAGATGGTGGAGCTGCACCCCGTGCTGCGGTCGAGCCTCGAGCTGGTGGCGGCCAAGGCGGTCGACAAGCACATCCCGTTTCACACCGACTTCCAGGCCGCGCCCGACCGCGTGCACACCGACCCTGCGGCGGCCCGCCAGGTGCTGCTCAACCTCTGCTTCAACGCCATCCAGGCGGTCGAGGCCCACCCGGGCGAGCGCTGGGTCAAGGTCTCCACCCGCAATGTCGAGAAGGGCGTGGAGGTGTGCCTCGAGGACAGCGGCCCGGGCATCGCGCCCGAGATCCGGCCGCGCCTGTTCCAGCCGTTCCAATCCACGAAGTCGTCGGGGTTTGGACTTGGACTTGCCATCTGCAGCGACATTCTGGCAGGCCTCGACGCGACCATTTCGGTTGACCCGTCCCAGCCGGGACGCGGCGCGACCTTCCGCATCGTTTTCCCATGCCAAGCCTAGTCATCCTTGCCACAGCCGACGCCGCACTGGCCGACGCGTGGGAGCGCCAGCTGCCCGCGGGGCGGTCGGCGCTGCGGCTGACGCCCCAGACGTTTTCAGCGGGGACGGCGCCGGGCTTCGCCGCGGTGGTGGTGCTGGACGCGGCGGCCGAGGCGATGGTGCCGACGGCGCTGGTGCGCTGCCCGACGATCTACGTCGGCGAACCGCGCAGCCTGCCGTTCGAGCAGGCGCGGCTGGCGGGGCGCGCGCGGTTGTACCTTTCGTACGAGGAGAGCACCGAGCGCCTCCGGGAGCTCCTGCCGCTGGTCGAGGAGGTCGCGGAGAAGCAGTCGATGGTCGAGCTCCTGACCGAGAAGACCCGGCGCCTCGAGCCCTCGCGGCCCGCCTCCCGCGCCGCCGCGGCGGGGGACGCCGCCGACCTGTGGGATTTCCTCGAGGGCGCGGTGGAGAACCTCGACACCCGCGACCGGCTGATCGCCGAGTTCCGCCGGGCGTCGCGCCACGTGCTGCGGGCGTCCCACGCGGTGTTCTTCCTGCGCGAGGCCGACGGCTTCCGCGCCGACCGGGGCACTTCCTTCTTCCCGGCCGACGATCCGCTGGTGGCGTTGCTCGAGACCCGGCCGGCGGTGATTGACGGCGCGAACTGGGAAGGTCCGGCCGACCCGGTTGCCGAGCTCGCGGTGCGGAATCGCCTCGCGCTCTGGGGCGCCCGCCTGCTCGTGCCGATCCACGACAACGGCCGGCTGCTGGGCCTGATCGCGCTCGGCGTCCGGGACGACGGCGAGCACTACGACGAGGCGGACCGCTCCCGCGCGGTGTTCTTCGCGCGGCTCCTGCGCCATTTCCTGTCCCGCGCCGCCCAGCTTGCCCGGCTGACCCAGCTCGCCGAGCAGACGCGCCTGGGCAGCAAGTACCTGCCGAGCACGCTGGTGCTGGCGGCGGACGAGGCGGCGCCGCGCACCGTGCCGCTCATCGTGCGCGACCTCATCGGCCAGGCCCGCCGGACCCGCCAGGTCTGCCGCGCGGCCCCGACCGAGGCCCAGCCCTTCCGCGCGAGTGCCGGCGTGGTCGCCGAGACCGGCGGCATCTGGGCCTTCTGGGAGGAGGCAAGCGGCGAGGTTCACGACGCCGCGGTGCGGGAACGCGCCAGCCGTCACCACCTGCTCCGCGAGCTCGCGCTCACGCTCAACCACGAGCTGGGCAACGCGCTGGTCTCCCTCGCCACCTTCCGCCACAGCACGCCCGAGCAGCCGCTCACCGCTCCGCTGCTCGAGACCGTGAAGGGCGACATCGCCAAGCTCGAGGCCCTGAACAAGCACGTCGGCATGATGCACGCACTGCAGGAGGCCGAGGTCGCGGTGATCGACATGCGCGAGCTGGCCCAGTCGATCGGGTACGCCCTCGGGCTGCGCGTCGAGGTCGGCCCCGAGCCGGTCGTGCTTGAGGTGAGCCGCCGCCTGCTGGATTTCGCCCTGCGCTCGCTCATCGCCACCATCACGGAGAACCGCGGCGAGCTCGGCGCCCGCGAGCTGTCGCTCCAGGTCCGGTCCACCGGCGAGGGCGCGGACCTCACGGCGCTCTTCTCGATCAAGGGCCGGCAGCTGGAGCTCGAGGGCATCATCCCCGAGCCGACGGAGGGCGCGGTGCCCAACCAGGGCCGGCTGGGCGTGTTCCTCGCGAAGGAGATCCTGCGGCTGCACCGCGGGGAGATTCACGCCGGCCCGGGCATGGAGGGCACCGAGATCCTGCTGTCGCTGCGCAAATGGTGACGCTGCTGGACTCCCTCCGCGAGTGGATGCGGGACCAGGCGGATGTCCGCGTGGCCGCGGTGTTCGGCTCCCACGCGCGGGCGCTCTCGGGCGAGGGTCAGCCGGCCGACCCGTGGTCCGACGTGGATCTCCAGCTCGTGACCACGCGGCCGGACCTCTATCTTTCCAGCGACTGGACCCGTCGATTGCGCGACCAGACGCTGCACGCCTACGCCGTGCGGCCGGTCTTCGGCGGCGTGCGCAAGGTGACCGCGCTGTTTTCCGGCGGCGAAGCCGACTTCGTGATCGTGCCCTACCGGCGGCTCTGGCTCGGGCGCGCCGCGTTCAACCTCGGGCTGCACCGGCGCGTGAAATCCATCGAGAAAGGCCTCGGTGAGTTCGCGCTCGTGATGAGCTTCGGCCAGGTGGTGCTCAAGGGTGGGCCGAAATGGCAGGAGTTCTACACGCGCGCCGTGAAGGAGGTGCCGCTCGCGCACCTGACCGACGAGGACGCGATCGCCCTCGCCGAGGGCTCGTACGTCGATGGCGCGGCGATGCTCGCCAAGCTGGAACGCGGCGAGTTCGTGGCGGCGCAGCGCTGGCTGCACCGCTCGATGGTCGAGGCCAATCTCCGCCTGCTCCACGAGCTCCGTTACCGTCGCGGCCAGGTGTCGTATCCCGACGGCCGTCGCGTCGAACAGTTGCTCCCGCCGGGCGAACTGGAACTCGTCCGGTTCGAGACCGAACTGAATGCCGAGTCGCTGCGCGCCGCCATCCTCCGCGCGGTGGCCGGCACCCGGAAGCTGATCACCGACCTGACCGGCCGCGCCCCGATCTGGCCTGAGCTGCGCTAGCGCCTAAGGCAGACCCGCCGTCGGGCGGACGGACTTCGCCTCGCCACGAAGGGCACCAAGGGCACGAAGCGCCGGACGTTTGGGTTGGTGCTGGTGAGGTTTCTTGACCACGGAATTCGCGGATCGCGCAGATCTGGTCCTCAACCGAATCCTCGCGAACCGAGACTTGAGCTACGCTCAACTCTCCGTCCGCTCGGCAGGCTGGAGGTGAAGGCCTGAGGTTCATGGCCACGACAGTCGTGGTGTCGATGTTCGACGGGCAAGTATTGCTCTGGTGGCCCACGCATGCGGTCAGGTCTTCAGCTCCCCGGGCGCCGCGCATTGAGGTCCTGCGCTGAGCAGGGTCTCAATGCGCGGTGCATCTCTGGTCCCGTGTGATCCGTGAATTCTGTGGTCAAATAGAACGATGCAGCCGCCTCGGCGACTCCGCCCAGAGACCAATTCGGCCACGAAAGGGAGCAATTCGCGCTGCCGCCGGACGTATGCGCCTCTTGCGCCTTCTTGCGGCTGTCCGGGTCGGACAGCTAGGCGCGGGACTGGAAGAGCTCGGCGATCACGTCTTCGAGCGGCACGTCTTCGATCGTGATGTCTGCGACGGGACCCGTGCTGAGGATTTCCTGGGAGACTTCGACGACCTTGTCCGCCGGCACGGCGAGGGTGAACTTGCCGTCGTCGGAGCGGGTGGTGGTCCCGTGACGCGACTGCCAGGTGTCCGGGAATTCCGCGGTGCGATTGGCAGTCGCCCCTTCGACGCTGCTCAGGGCGGGCAGGAAACTGATGATCTTCTTCCTCGCGCCGCCGGCGTGCTCCAGGCGGTCGAGCGCGCCGTCGTAGATCTTGGTGCCCTTGTGGATCACTATCACTCGGTCGCAGAGTTCCTTGATGTCGGCCATGTAGTGGCTCGTGAGGAGGATGGTGACGCGGTGCCGGCGGTTATAATCGCGCAGGAACTGGCGGACCGCCTTCTGCGAGACGACGTCGAGGCCGATGGTCGGCTCGTCGAGGAACAGCACCTTCGGGCGATGGAGGAGCGCGGCGATGAGCTCCATCTTCATCCGTTCGCCGAGCGAGAGCTCGCGGACCATCACGTTCAGCTTGCCCCGGACGTCGAGGAGGTCGAGGAGCTCGTCGAGGGTCTTCTGGTACTCGTCCGCCGGCAGTCCGTAGATCGCGCGCAGCAGCTGAAACGACTCCATGGCCGGAAGGTCCCACCAAAGCTGGTTTTTCTGGCCGAGCACGAGAGCGAAGAGGCGGCGGTAGGCATTCTCGCGGCGGGTCGGGTCGAAGCCGGCCACCCGCGCCGACCCGCTGGTCGGGAAGATCAGCCCGGAGAGCATTTTCAGGGTGGTGGTCTTGCCGGCGCCGTTCGGCCCGAGAAACCCGACGAACTCGCCCTCGGCGATGTCGAACGACACGTCTTTCGCCGCCGCCGTCTCCTCGAACTCGCGCCGGAAGAGCCCCTTCACGCCGCCCCAGAAGCCGGGCTGCTTCTTGTAGGTGCGGAAGACGCGGGTGAGGTTGCGGACTTCAATCATGGAAGGACGGACAGAAACACAATCCACGCCGGACGCAAAGCGAACCTGCGGGAGGCTGCCGCCGGTCGAAGGACCGAGGTCGAAGGTCGCAAGACACCTTGCTGCGGCGCAGCCGCGGACGAGACTTGTGACCTGCGTCCTGTGACCTGCGACTTCTGGGGTATCAGACGGCCACCGGAACACTGGCTTGGGCTAGGGCGGTGAGGAAGTCGTCGTAGCGGGTGTAGTCCGGGACGACCTGCGTGACCCCTAGGCGGCGCAGGCGGGTGCCGTGGCCGTCGCGGCCGACGCCGACCAGCGGCCAGCCCAGTTCGCGGCAGGCGCGGACATCCCAGGCGCCGTCGCCGATGTACGTCACCCGTTCGAAGCGCGACTGTCCGTAATGCGCCGCGGCGCGCTCGAGCGCGGTGCGCATGATCTCGGTGCGGACATGGGAGGCGTCGCAGAACGCCGCGGGCAGCTGCTCGAACGGGATGCGCGCGGTGGTGAGCTTGTGCCGCGCCGTCGATTCCCAGTCGCCCGAGGCGATGGCCACGGCGTGACCCGCCGCCTGCAGCGCCTGCACGCAGGCCGCGGCGCCTGGAATCTCGCGGGTCTCGCGGCCCTTCGCGGCGTAGAGTTCGTCCATCAGCTGGATCATCCGCCGCTGCACCGCCCGGGACTCGTCGGCCGTCGGCGCATGCCCTCGCGCCCGGGTGACGATCGCCTCCAGGCAATAGGACGAACTGGCGTGGGGATAGGACTCCCAGTCGGTCACGACCGCCTCCAGCCCGAGCGCCTGCTCGATGGCGAGGACGTAGCAGTTCTCGTCGAGCGAGAACGTGTCGGTCAGCGTGCCGTCCATGTCGAACATCACGAGATTCATGAGCGGACAATCATGACTCCAAAATGCCCGGACGGAACCCTTATTCCGTCGGCCGTGCCGCTGGCCTGAGACCGACTAGGAATGTCCCAGTCGCGCGTAATCCAAGACCGTGTGGCTGATCTGGCCGGCGGCCAGGGCGGCGCGGTCGGTGAGCGGCGTGGCGGGCGAGAGGTCCTCGCCGAGCCGGAAGATGAGCCGGTGGGTGCCGTCGTCGGCTGCGGGACTGAACAGCCGGGGCACGATCACCTGGGCGGGCACCGTGGCCTTCAGTACGGCGCCGGGGCGGTGGGGAAACGGGAAGTTCACATTGTGCACCTTGAAGCTGCGCGGCGGGGTCGAGGCGATGAGCTCCGGCGTGAGCTGCGCGGCGCGGCCGGCCGATTGCGCGAGCGAGCCGAGCATCTGGTCGTCGGGGCGCCCGGCCTGGTCCTTGAGCCGGTTGTAGGCCTCCTCGGTGAGATCCTGCGAAAACGCGATGGCCGGGAGCCCGTGCAGCGCGCCTTCCCAGGCGCCGGCGATGGTGCCGCTGGCGATGATGAAGCCGAGGCTCGCGTTCAGGCCCACGTTGATGCCGGAGACGACGGCCTCTGGGCAGGCGTCGGGCGGCAGGAGGTGGTCGAGCGCGATGTTCACGGCGTCGCTCGGCGTGCCGTCGACGATCCACGTCGGGCAGCCGAGCCCGCGGTCGGCGCGGGTGGCGTGGACGGCGCGGTTGCGCGACTTGGCGGCGCCGACCCAGCTCTGCTCGTGCTTGGGGGCGACGACGTAGAGCTGGTGACCGGCGGCGCGCAGGGCGTGGATCAGCTCGTGCAGGAACAGGCTGTCGATGCCGTCGTCGTTCGTGATCAGTAACCTCATGCCGCCACGTTGGCGAACGGGCTCGGGATTTACGATCTACGATTTGCGAATGACGATTTCGAATCCGGTTCCCGATCCTCCCGAACTCTCCGGCCATCCGGGTCCCCAGTCGTGACTCGTAAATCGAAAATCCAAAATCCCCTACCTAACCAGATACACCTCGATCAGCGTGACGCCGCTTGCGTCGGTGGGACTCGTGACCTGGGCCGTGTAGCTGCCCGGGGGAAGGTCGAGGAGCAGCGCGGAGTCCTTGGAGCCGGCCGAGAGGGTGAACGCACCGACGCTCTGGGTGGCGGCGGTGAGATCCGACAAGTTGGGGGCGTCGGACCAGTTGTCGTTCCGGGCCACGGCCTGGCCGCTGGCGTTGTAGACCGTGAGAATCGGATCGGCCAGGGGTGAACTGATGCCGTAGGAGGCGAGCGTCGGGCCGATGGCGCGGACGAGGATGCGGGCGGGACGATCAAAATTTTTCGGGTCGACGAGCACGAAGCCTGCGATGGCGACCTGTTCGCCGGGTCCGGTGCGGGCGCGGAGCGAGAGATTGGAGAGGTCCCCGGGCACATTGCTGCTCGGAAGACGATACACCTCGAGCAGGCCGACGCCGGAGCCGCTGGACTGGTCCTTCAGGTGGATCGTGTAGGTGCCGGTGCCGTAATACGGGAGGAGGGCGGCGTCATTGCTGTCGGCCCGGAATGGAAACGCGCCGCAGGCGTTGAACGCGTCGACCAGCGTAGCGGCGCCGCCCCAGGTGTCGTTGTTCGCGATCAGGGTGCTGGCCGAGTTGAACACATTGAGCAGCGGATTGGGCAGGAAACCCGCGACGCCGTAGGGCTGGAGGGCCGGCCCAGCGCCCCGGATCAGGAGGGGCAGCCCGAGGGCACCGGAGCGGATGTTCACCGCGACGCCGGCGATGGCCAGATTCTCGCCCTGGCCGACCTGCACCCGGCCGGAGAGATTGGCGAGGTACGGCAGCGTGCTCGAATTCAGGAGCGCGCGCGTGACGTTGCTCAGCGCGGTACCGACGGAGGTCGTGACCCGCAGCTGGTAACGCCCGAGGTGTTCGGCGCCGAAGTTGGAAATGGTGAGGGTGGGCGAGGTCGTGACGGCGGGCAGCGGCTGGCCATCGAGGGCGAGCCACTGGTACGTGAACGGACCGGTGCCAGTGACATTGCTCGTGAAGGTGACCGTTGAACCCCGGGTGGGTGTCACGTCAACCGGGCCAACGCTGGCGGTCGGCGGAAAGGTCGTAACCACGTCATCAGGCCGCAGGCGGGCGATCAGGGCCGTGGGGAATCCATCCCATTTCGAAAAATAGCCCGTGACGTAAAGCATGCCGGTCGGGCCGAGGTAGAGGGTGCTGGGTTGGCCGTCGCCGGGATAGAAGGTCGGATCGGCCTGCAGGCCGGTCGCGGTGATGTTCATCCGCTGGATCACGTGGCTGGAGTCGATGTAGAAGAGCCGATTGTGCGCCGGATCCACCCCGAAGCTGTTTACGATGAACGAGGCTCCCGGATTCCAGATGGGATCCGCGCTGCCGTCGTCGCGCAGCATGGACCAGTAGGAGATGCCCTCGTAACTCGCAAACCGCAGGAGGCGGCCGTCGGCGAACGGGAACAGCGCGATTCCGCCGCGGCGCAGCGGCGGCTCCTGCGGAACAAAACCGGCGTCCTGCGCGCCGGCCGGGGAAAGCCGGATCACGACCGTCCAGTTCGTCGGGAAGTGGGACGGATCGCTGTCCCGCTCGGTTGCGGTGACGTAGATGCGGCCGCCCGCGTCGAGCTTGAAGGCGGTCACCGAGTGCAACGCACTCAGCATGCTGGCGTAGGTGAAGGTCGCGTCGACTGAGTCGTCGGCATTCAGGCGCGCCACCAGCCGTCCCTGCGCGATCAGCAGCTTGCCGTCTGCCTGGTAGGCCGCGCCGGTGAGGGGCTGGGTGGCGTTGAATCCAGCGGGCAGCGTGAGCGTCAGCGGGCTGCCGTCCGCCTTCAGGCGGTAGGGAGCGTTGGACACAATCATCCGGCCGTCCGGGTGCGCGGTCAGCACGGTGCCGGCGCCGGCCGTGAAGGAAAACGCGGGATCGACCGCCCCGGAGGGGGTGAGCCGAACCGTCCGGGTGCTGCCGATGCCGAAGCTCTCGGTCATGACGAGGCTGCCGTCGGCGAAGAGGGCCACGATGGACTGGCCGTAGGCGCTGGCCGACAGCTGGGCGGAGAAACTCTGGTCCACCGGGCTGGGCGGAAGCGGGAGGACATTGATCGTGACGTCGTTGCTGGTGCGCACCGTGATGCCGTCGGTGACCGTCAGCATGTAGTTGCCGCTGTCGGCGGTGGATACGTTGGTCAGCGTGAGGCCGAACGCGTTGGCCCCGGGGATGAGCTGGCCGTCATGGTACCAGCGCGGCGTGCCGGGGATCGAGGCGCTGGTGCCGAGGGCGATGCCGACGGTGGAGCCGGGCGCGAAGGTGCGCGGCAGCGACGGCACGGCGGGGGTGGCGAGCGCGATGTAGAGATCGGTCGCCGCAAAGGCCAGGGTGGCGCCCAAGCCGGCGAACCCGGCGGCGGTCCAGAAGAGGAGACGTCGGAAGCACGAACTCATGCTGACCTGAATGACCATCCACTAGCATGAAACCGCCAGCGGCAGGACAAGAAAAAGGCCGCGCCCGGTGAGGGGCGCGGCCGGAAGGGAACGGGCGGGAACCGCCCGGGGGGATTACTGGGCCGGGGCCTCGGGGGCAGGGGCGGCCTCGCCGCCGGCCTGCTTCTGGGCCTCGAGCTCCTTCATCGCGGCCT